>CAZXAS010000168.1:0-6371 GCA_964638185.1 uncultured Steroidobacteraceae bacterium
CCATCCCACGCATGAGCTGATATCCGGGCCATCGTGCCCACGGCGAGTGCAAGGAGAATGGACATGATCATGACGATACTGGGGACACTGTTCGTGTCCACCTGGGCGCTGTTGTGGCTGGCCACGATCAGCGACTGACAGCCGCCGGCTGGGGGGCCTGGTGCCGCCCGGCCGGCGCTGTGCGCCGCGATCGCGTCGTGCCGGCTGCATGAGACTGCTGCGATGGCCAGCCACGCCGCCGTCATGGTCCGGGCGCCGGGTGCCGCGCGCTGGTCGTCCGACCTGGCGCTGGTCCTCGCCATCGCAGGCTCGACGGCCGGGCTGGGCAGCCTCTGCGCGCTCCCCTACCTCGTCTCCAGGCACGGTGGCGGCGCGTTCGTGCTGGTGTACCTCGGCTGCATGCTCGTGGCCGGCGCCCCGGTGCTCGGCGCGGCGCTGTCGCTCGGCCGCCGCGGCGGCGCCGACCCCGCGAGCGCGCTCGCCGCGGGACGCTGCCGCCGGCAACGCCCCTGGTCGTGGGCCGGCCAGTGGCTCACGCTCTCGGCCTTCGTCGCGCTGTGCTGCTCGAGTGTGGCCGGCGGCTGGACCCTCGACTACGCCTGGCTCCATGCGAATGGCCGCCTGGCGACGCCGGCGGCGGACACAGCCGGTACGTTCTTCGGTCTCGTCACCAGTCCGGTACGCAGTCTCGCCACGCTGACGGCGTTCATCGCACTCGCGGCGACCGTGGTCGCTGCGGGTGTCCGCGAGGGGCTCGACCGCGCCGTCCGCTGGCTGATGCCGGGCCTGCTCGCCATGATCGCCGCGCTCGTGCTGTACGCGGCCGCCACCAGCGACGGGTTCGGCCAGGCTTTGCGGTTCATGCTCGCCGCCGACTTCGGTCGCCTCAGCATCGACGGCGCGCTGGCCGCAGCCGGACACGCCCTGTTCACCCTCGGCATCGCGGCTCCCGGCATGATCTGCTACGGGGCCTACACCGCTGACGGCACGCCGCTGGCACGCAGTGCCGCCGCTGGCGCCTGTATCGCGGCCGCCGTTGCAATGCTCGCGACCCTCGTCATCCTGTCCTTCACCTTTGCCGCCGGCCTGCGCCCGGCGATCGGCCCGCGCCTCCTGTTCGTAACGCTGCCCACGGCCCTCGCCGGGCTGAGCGGTGGTGGTCTCGCCGGCACGGTGGTGTTCCTCGCAGCGTCGATGGCGGCCCTGCTCGCCGCGCTTGCCCTGCTCGAGCCCGTGGTCAACGCCCTCGCACAGCGCAGCGGCTCATCGCGCGGGGGCGCGACGCTGGTGGCGGCGCTCGGCGCCTGGCTCGCGGGCGCCATGCTGATCCTGTCACCCGCGGCGCCAGCCAGCGCGGCGGCTGCCGGCCTCGGCCTGCACTCGCTGCTAGACCTGCCCGTGGCGCGCTGCATGCTTCCCATGGGCGCGCTGGTGGTGCTGCTGGCGGCGGGCTCAGTCCGCCGCTAGCGTGCGGTTGTACTGGACGCTGGTCGGATAGGCGAACTCGATGCCGTGCTTCTCGAACTCCTCGTGCAACTCGAGGTTCACGGCCTGCTGGATGTCCATGTAGACGTTGAAAGCCGGGTCGAGGACGAAGTAGACGACGTCGTAGTTGAGCGAGAAATTCCCGAAGGTCGCGAAGTGTGCCCGGTCGAAGCGCGTCTTGTCGTGCCGCTTGATGGCCCGCTCGATGATCCCGGGGATCTCCCTCAGCTTCTCCCGCGCGGTCTCGTAGGTGACGCCGACACTGAAGGTGATGCGCCGCTCGTACAGCAGCCCGAAGTTGTGCACGCGTGAGCCGAGCAGGTCGGCATTCGGCATCACGATCTGCTCGCCGCTCAGCGATCGCAGCCGCGTGCTCTTGATGCCGATGTACTCGACCGTGCCCTTCTGGTCGCCGACGACCAGGAAGTCGCCGACCTTGAACGGCTTGTCGAGCGCGATCGACAGCGAGGCGAGCAGGTCGCCAAGCACGTTCTGCACGGCGAGGGCTATCGCGATGCCGCCGACGCCGAGACCGGCGATCAGTGCGGTGATGTCGACGCCGAGGTTCGCGAGCAGCAGCATCAGGGCGAGCGCCCATACCGCGGCGACGCCGATGAACTTGACGATGTTGAGCGACGCCGAGCCCGCCGTCGCGTCGCGCGCGTGCACCAGGATGCGGCGGTCCACGAAGAAACGCACCGCCGCCGTCCCCCACAGCGCCACCTGCAGCCACACGAACAGCAGCAGGGCCCCTCCGATGTAGCGGTCGTAGGCCTCCGGCACCTTCAGCCAGGCGAGCGCGAGGTAGGTGGCGACGGCGACGAGGAAGGTCCGGGTGGTGCGTGCCAGCAGCGCCTGCACGAGTTCCAGTGCGGCGTACGACCGCTCGCCGTCCATCTTCCTGAGCCTTCGCGTGACGAAGGCCTTGGCGATCGGCAGCACGGTGAACCACAGCGCGAACTGCAGCAGGGCCTTGAGCCACGCGCTGAGCTCGTTGCCCAGGAAAACCGTCTTGCCGACTTCCTGAAGTTCATCCATCGTCGTGTCACCTCGTCTCGCAAAAGGCAGCGCCGGCATCGTTGCCGGCGTTCCTGGTGTGGAGGATTGTAACGGACCGCGCCGCGCGCTGCAGGAGCCGGTCAGTCGCGCGCGGCGCCGTCCATGCCGAGCTCGCGCATCTTGCGCGTCAGCGTGTTGCGTCCCCAGCCCAGCACACGGGCTGCGTCCTGGCGGCGTCCCTCGCACTTCGCCAGCGCCACCCGGATGAGCGTGCGCTCGAATTCGGGCGTGGCGACGTCCAGCAGCGGCTCGCCCGGGCCGGCGACGTGCCGACGCGCCCAGGCCTCCAGCTCGCGCATCCACTCGGCCGCCGCCGCCGGACGCGAGGTCGCGCCGCCGAGATCTGCCGGGATGTCTTCCGGCCGGATCTCGCGCCCGGGTGCTGTGACGGTCAGTCGTCGCGTGGCGTTCACCAGCTGGCGCACGTTGCCCGGCCAGTCGAACGCCGCGAGCAGCTCCGCCGCCTCCGGCGCCAGCGATTTCGGCTGCACGCCGAGTTCGTCCGCCGCCGCCGCGAGGTAATGGCGCAGCAGGTCGGGAATGTCCTCGCGCCGCGCCCTGAGCGGCGGAATCTCGATGCGTATGACGTTCAGCCGGTGCAGCAGGTCCTCGCGGAACTGGCCGCGCGCGACGCGCGCGGCGAGGTCCTGGTGCGTGGCGGCGATGACGCGCACGTCGACGCGGATCGGCAGGTTGCCGCCGACACGATAGAACTCGCCCTCCGCCAGCACGCGCAACAGCCGCGTCTGCAACGCGGTCGACATGTCGCCGATCTCGTCCAGGAACAGCGTGCCGCCATCGGCCTGTTCGAAACGGCCTCGGCGCAGGGCATCGGCGCCGGTGAAGGCGCCTTTCTCGTGGCCGAAGAGTTCCGACTCGAGCAGCTCCGCGGTGAACGCAGAGGTGTTGAGCGCGATGAAGGGCTGGCCCGCGCGCGGGCTGTGGCGGTGGAGCGCGCGGGCGACGAGTTCCTTGCCGGTGCCGGACTCGCCGGTGATGAGCACCGTCATGCTGGATCGCGACAGCCTCCCGATGGCGCGGAACACCTCCTGCATCGAGGCTGCCTGGCCCAGGATCTCCGGGATCCCGGCCGCCACTGCCTCCGGCGCCTCGCCGGGCGCAGCCTGTGTCGCGGCGCGCCGCACCAGTTCGACCGCCTTGTCGATGTCGAAAGGCTTGGGCAGGTACTCGAAGGCGCCTCCCTGGTAGGCCGCGACCGCGCTGTCGAGGTCGGAATGCGCGGTCATGACGATCACCGGCAGGCGCGGGTGCGCGCGACGCACGGTCTCGAGCAGCTTGAGGCCGCTGGTGCCCGGCATGCGCACGTCGGTGATGAGCACGTCCGGCTCGTCGCGGTCGAGCGCGGCCAGTGCGCTGTCGGCCTGTTCGAAGGCGCGCGGCTTCATGCCCGACTGGCGCAGCGCCTTTTCGAGCACCCAGCGGATGGAGGCATCGTCATCGACGAGCCAGACGTCCAGCGTTCTGTTCATGGCTTGGTCTCGAAGGGCAGCAGCAGCGAGAAGACCGTGCGCCCGGGGCGGCTCTCGTATTCGACGATGCCGTCGTGGCGCGTGGCGATGTCCTGGGCGACGGCGAGGCCGAGCCCCGTGCCGCCCGGACGGGCGGTCACCAGCGGATAGAAGATGGTCTCGCCGAGCTCGGCCGGCACGCCCGGCCCGGTGTCCTCGAAGTCGATGCGCGCCACGACCCGGTGGCGCCGGTCGCCGATGGTCGCGCCGGTCATGGCGCGCGTTCGCAGGACCAGCGTGCCATGGTTGCCGAGGGCCTGCACCGCATTGCGTGCGAGGTTCAGCATGGCCTGGATGAGCTGGTCGCGGTCGAGCGCGAGTGGCGGCAGGCTCGGGTCGTAGTCGCGCGTGATCACGATCGATGCCGGCGCCTCGGCACGCACCAGCTGGTACACGTGATCGATCAGTTCGTGGATGTTGGCGCTGGCGCGTTCCAGCGCGCGCGCGGGCCCGAGCAGGCTGTCGACCAGCGCATGCAGGCGGTCGGCCTCGCCGATGATGACCCGCGTGTACTCCTTCAGGTCCTCGGACGGCAGCTCGCGCTCGAGCAGCTGGGCTGCGCCGCGCAGGCCCCCGAGGGGATTCTTGATCTCGTGCGCGAGCTGGCGCGCCATCATGCGGCTGCCGCCGAGCTGGGTGAGCAGGGCGTTGTCGCGGCTGATGCGCGTCTGGCGCGTGGTGTCGACGATCTCGACCAGCACGCAGGCGGCCAGGCCCGGCGGGCTGAAGGGCGTGAACATGCAGTCGACGAGGTAGCGCGCGTCGTTGCGCGCCGCCGGCGCGAGCTCGACCTCGCGCTGGGCGAGCGCCTCGCCGCTCACCCGCGCGCGCACGATCAGGGCATCGAGGCGATCGCCGCCAGTGACGAGGTCGGCGAGCCGCCGGCCGCGTGCGGCGCCGGCGCCGACCGCGAGCAGGTCCTCGGCGGCGACGTTGAGCGTCAGCAGGCGGCCGTGTTCGTCCACCAGCACGACCGCCGTCGCGAGTGCGTCGAGCAACGCGCGCGGGTCGACGGCTGGCACCGGCCGTGGCAGCTCAGCGGCCACGGCGGGACCCCGGCGGTGAGGCGGCGGTCAGCCGCCGCGATTGGCGGGCAGTGGCGTGGGACGTGGCCGGTTCGGATTGCCCGGCTGTGGCAGGTTCACCGCCGGCCCGGTGGGCGGCGTGGCGATGGAAGGCGCGCGCACGTGGAAGGTGACCGGCGGGCTCGAGATGAGTTCGCGGCCACCGTCGAGCACACGCATCTGCAACGTATGGGTGCCTCGGCTCAGTCCGGTGAGCTGGCCGGAGAGCCCGCGTACCTGGTCGGTGCGGCCGCCGTCGACGAACACCGCGACCTCGTGCCCGGTGCGCAGGAAGGGGTCGACCGAGGCCGTCACCGGGATGCTGACATTCGCCCCGTAGAAGACCTCGTCGTTGGCCGGTGACGCGATGTTGATCGAGCTGTAGTCCGCCGCATCGCCGGGACCGTAGTCCTCGCGCGTGTAGGTCGTCTCGCCGGCCGTCGAATCGTCCGCGGCCAGCGGCTCGCTGCCGGCGACCTCGATGCGCTGCGCATCCGGTGCGCCGGGCTGGTCGGCATAGTGGACGACCCCGTCCTTGTCCACCCACTTGTAGATCTCCTGGGACTGGGCACCCAGGGAGACGATCAGTCCGGCGATCAGGATTGCGAGGCGCATGGGCCAAGCATAGCCCTGCAACACCCGGACTGACAAAACGGGGACGGCGATCTGTGACCGCCGTCCCCGCCGCCATCCCCGGAGACGGCTTCAGAGGCTGTAGTACATGTCAAATTCGACCGGATGGGTCGACATCCGGTAGCGGGTCATCTCCTGCTGCTTGAGGCCGATGTAGGCGTTGATCATGTCGTCGGTGAACACGCCGCCCTTGGTCAGGAAGCCACGGTCCGCATCGAGGTGCCGGAGCGCCTCGTCGAGCGAGTAGCACACCTCGGGGATGTTCTTCGCTTCCTCGGGCGGCAGGTCGTACAGGTCCTTGTCGGCGGCGTCGCCCGGGTGGGTCTTGTTCTGGATGCCGTCGAGACCGGCCATCAAGAGCGCCGCGAAGGCGAAGTACGGATTCGCCGTCGAGTCCGGGAACCGCGTCTCGATGCGACGGCCCTTGGGGTTCGACACCCAGGGAATGCGGATCGATGCGGAACGGTTGCGGGCCGAGTAGGCCAGCATGACCGGGGCTTCGAAGCCCGGCACCAGGCGCTTGTAGCTGTTGGTGCTGGCGTTGGTGAAGGCGTTGAGCGCCTTGGCGTGCTTGATGATGCCGCCGATGTAGTACAGGCAG
>CAZXAS010000169.1:0-6307 GCA_964638185.1 uncultured Steroidobacteraceae bacterium
GCCGCGAAGTCACCGAGGCAGCGACGCGCTGCGTGCTCGAGGCCGTCGGGCGCGCCGCCGACCCGGGCTTCCGTCCCACGCCACTGGATCCCGCCGCGCCCGGTCTCCGCGGCCGGCTGCGGCCATTGATGCGCCAGGCCGAGCGCGCCATCGACTGGCACAGCGACGACACCGACACCGTGGTGGCGAAACTCAATGCGGCGGACGGCTTCCCCGGTGTGCTGGACGAGATCGCGGGCCTGCGCTGCCGCCTCTATGGCGCCTGGCGCGAACCGGCCGGCGCCGGCAGGGCGCCACCGGGCACGCTTCTCGCGACCCGAGACGGCGCCGTGCTGCGTGCCACCCGTGACGGCGCGGTCTGGTTGAGCCACCTGAAGGCCGACGGCGTCGAGGCCGCCTTCAAGCTGCCGGCCACCCAGGTGCTCGGCGAGCGGGCCGCCGGCCTGCCCGAGACCCCGATCGCGCTCGATGCGCCGATGGACGCCGGCGGTTTCCGCGAGCTGACCTACTTCGAGCGCGGCCCGGTCGGCTTCCTCGCCTTCGACTTCCACAACGGCGCGATGTCGACCGCCCAGTGCCAGCGCCTGGTCGCGGCGCTGCGCGCGATCCGCGCCCGGCCCGGCCGGGTCCTGGTGCTCCTGGGCGGGACCGAGTTCTGGTCGAACGGCATTCACCTGAACAGCATCGAGGCGGCCGTCGATCCGGCTGAGGAGTCCTGGCGAAATATCAACGCGATCGACGACGTTTGCCTCGAATTGCTGTCATTTGGCGACCGGTTCGTCGTCTCGGCGCTGCGCGCCAATGCCGGCGCCGGCGGCGCCTACGTGGCGCTCGCCGCGGATTTCGTCTGGGCGCGCCGCGGCGTGGTGCTGAACCCGCACTACAAGAACATGGGCAACCTGTACGGGTCGGAGTACTGGACCTACCTGCTGCCGCGCCGTGTCGGCGCCGACGGGATCGAGGCCGTGATGGGCAATCGGCTGCCGATCGGCGCCCCGGCAGCGGCCCGGCTCGGGCTGGTGGACAGCGTCGACGACGCGCCACGGGACGAGTTCCTCGAACTCGTGGCCGATAGGGCGGCGTCGCTCGCCACCCGCGACGACCATGACGCGCGCCTGGCGGCGCGCAATGCGCGGCGCGCGGCGGACGAGGCCGTGAAGCCACTTGCGCTGCATCGGGCCGAGGAACTCGAGCACATGCGGCTCAACTTCTATGGCTTCGACCCGAGCTACCACGTCGCGCGGCATCGCTTCGTGCATCGCACGCCGCATTCCTGGACACCCCGGCACCTCGCCGCCCATCGCCGCACGCGACGCAATCCCTGACCGCGCATTCGCGACTTTTGCTTCGTCCGGATCCCGTCCCGCGGTGCCGGGCAAGGGCTTTTCCCGGTAAATCAGCGATGGCGCATGTACCAGGCCGCCGGCCGGCGCAAATCCATGCCGCGCGTGGGCTCGAATCCACTCATGCAGGGCAGTGTATGTGCGGATTGAACCTCAGGTTTTTGTGTTGCGGGGTGTAGCAGTGTCCCTTAGGATGCGCGGGTTTCGAGGGTGCCTGGGAGGCATGGGCCGGTGACGCGCGAAGCGACGGGCGGGACGGATCGCGAGGTGGCGATCGAACTGGTCCCGAACTGCTCGCTGACGCCACGGCAGGCGGCCGCTTTCTTCGCCTCCCTCTGCATCGTCTCGTTTACCATCGCCGGATTCTTCGTCGCGAAGGGCATGTGGCCGGTCCTGCCGTTCGCAGGCCTCGAGATGGCCTTGCTCGGCTGGGCACTCAACGCGTCGCTCAAGCGGCGCGGCTACACCCAGACGATCATCGTGACCGGCAGCGACATCGAGATCGTCACGCGCGATCGCCGTGGCGAGCACAGTGTCGCCTTCCCGCGCCACTGGGCGCGGGCGAGGCTCTCGGCGCCGCGGGGCCCGCGACCGGGCAGGCTGGTGATCGAGTCGCATGGGCGCGCCTGCGAGATCGGGGCGCTGCTGACGGACGAGGAGCGCGGCGCGCTGTACGGCCGCCTGAGGCGGCTGGTCGGCGCGGTGGACGAGTCGCCACCGCTCGGTGGCGACGTCGCCGCCAGGGGTACGTAGGGTTTCGAGTCAAGGAGTCGAGGCGTCGATGGCCAACACCAGGAAGATGCTCATGACCGCGGCCGGCGTCCTCGCCGGCGCCGCCGCACTGCCGGCGCACGCGGACTGGAGCCTGCTCAACATGCCGGTCGGCGTGACCGAAATCTCGCAGGGCGTGCACTGGCTGCACATGCTGATGCTGTGGATCTGCGTCGCCATCGCCGCGGCGACCTTCGGCGCAATGATCTACGCGCTGGTGCGATTCCGGAAGTCGAAGGGCGCCGTCGCCGACCAGACCTTCCTGCACAGCACGCGCATGGAGATCGCCTGGACGGTGGTGCCCGTGTTCATCCTGGTGGGCATGGCCATTCCCTCGATCGAGAAGCTGGTCGTGATCGAGGACACCGCGGGCTCGGAACTCACCGTCAAGGTCACCGGCTACCAGTGGTTCTGGCAGTACGAGTACCTCGACAGCGGCGTGTCGTTCTTCAGCCGCCTGGCCCAGTCGAGCAACGAGGTACGCCAGCTCGGCTCCGGCAAGGACCCGCGCTCGGTGGACAACTACCTGCTCGAGGTCGACAAGCCGCTGGTGATCCCGACCGGCACCAAGGTGCGCATCCTGCTGACCGCCAACGACGTCATCCACGCGTGGTGGGTGCCGGACTTCGGCATGAAGCGCGACGCCATCCCCGGATTCATCAACGAGATGTGGATCAAGGTCGATGCCGACAAGCCCGGCACCTACCGCGGCCAGTGCGCCGAACTGTGCGGCGCCGACCACGGCTTCATGCCGATCGTCGTGGTGGCGAAGCCCCGCGAAGAGTTCGACGCCTGGCTGGCCGCCGAGCGTGCCGCAACGGGCATCGCGGGCACGACGGGCGAAGGGACGGCGGCCGCGACGGCCGTGCAGCTGGCGAAGGCGGAGTAACGACGACATGGCACATCACGAGCACACGGCCGACCACGCGCATCACGACGACAAGCCGCAGGGGATCAAGCGCTGGCTGACGACGACGAACCACAAGGACATCGGCACGATGTACCTGGTGTTTTCGCTCGCCATGTTCCTGATCGGCGGGCTGATGGCGCTGGTCATCCGCGCCGAGCTGTTCCAGCCGGGCCTGCAGTTCGTCAACCCCGGCTTCTTCAACCAGATGACCACCATGCATGCGCTGGTCATGGTGTTCGGCGCGGTGATGCCGGCGACGGTGGGCCTCGCCAACTGGATGATCCCGATGCAGATCGGTGCGCCGGACATGGCGCTGCCGCGCATGAACCTGTTCAGCTTCTGGCTCCTGTTCTTCGCGTTCATGCTGCTGCTGTCGACGTTCCTGCTGCCCGGCGGCGCGCCCGCCGCCGGCTGGACGCTGTATCCGCCGCTGGTGCTGCAGACCGGAGACGCGTTCCCGGTCGCGGTGTTCGCCGTGCACCTGATGGGCGCCTCGTCGATCATGGGCTCGATCAACGTGATCGTGACGATCATGAACATGCGCGCGCCGGGCATGACCCTGCTGAAGATGCCGCTGTTCTCGTGGTCGTGGCTGATCACCGCCTACCTGCTGATCGCGGTCATGCCGGTGCTCGCGGGCGGCGTCACCATGCTGCTCACCGATCACTTCTTCGCCACCAGCTTCTTCAACCCGGCGGGCGGCGGCGACCCGGTGATGTTCCAGCACATCTTCTGGTTCTTCGGGCATCCCGAGGTCTACATCATGATCCTGCCCGCCTTCGGGATCGTGTCGGAGATCATCCAGACCTTCTCGCGCAAGCCGATCTTCGGCTACGAGACCATGGTGTATGCGATCGCCTCGATCGCCTTCCTGTCGTTCATCGTCTGGGCCCACCACATGTTCACCGTGGGCATGCCGCTGGCCGGGCAGATGTTCTTCACGCTGTCGACCATGCTGATCGCCATCCCGACCGGCGTGAAGGTGTTCAACTGGACCGCCACCATGTGGCGCGGCTCGATCAGCTTCGAGCCGCCGATGCTGTTCGCCATCGCGTTCCTGTTCCTGTTCACGATCGGCGGCTTCTCGGGCCTGATGCTCGCCATCGCGCCGGCGGACCTGCAGTACCACGACACCTACTTCGTGGTCGCGCACTTCCACTACGTGCTGGTGCCGGGCGCGGTGTTCGCGATCATGGCGGCGGTCTACTACTGGCTGCCGAAGTGGACCGGCCACATGTACGACATGAAGCTCGCCAGGTTCCACTTCTGGATGTCGACGATCTTCGTGAACGTGCTGTTCTTCCCGCAGCACTTCCTCGGCCTCGCCGGCATGCCGCGCCGCATCCCCGACTACGCCACCCAGTTCGCCGACTGGAACATGGTGTCCTCGATCGGCGCCTTCGGCTTCGGCCTGTCGCAGCTCCTGTTCGTGTACATCGTGTTCAGCACGGCGCGTACTGGCCAGCGGGCCAGCGCGCAGGTGTGGGAGAACCCGCCGGGCCTCGAATGGACGGTGCCCTCGCCGGCGCCGTACCACACCTTCGACACTGCGCCACAGGTCAAGTGAGCCCGTGAGCGCGCCGCACGACGACCCGGCCCTGAAGCGCCGCAACCTGCGCCTGGCGATCCTGCTCGGCGTGGTGGCGGTGGCCGTCTACGTGGTCTTCTTCGTGGTCAAGGGCCTCGGGACACCGCCGTGACGGACCAGCCAGCCGACCGCCGCCGTTCGCACCGGGCGCTGGCCGGGCGCCTCGTGCTCATGGCCGCCGGCAGCTTCGCCTTCGGCTATGCACTGGTGCCGCTGTACGACGTGATCTGCGAAGTCGCCGGCATCTCGCGCGAGGGACTCAGCCGGGCCACGACGCTCGACGCCGCCGGACCGGACGTGGCGCGCACCATCACCGTGGAGTTCGTTTCCTCGACCCCCGGGTCCGGTGCCTGGCAGTTCCGGCCCAACGTCGGCAGCATGCAGGTCCATCCCGGCAAGCTGTACGAGACGACCTTCTACGCGCACAACACCTCGGGCCGGGCGTTCACCGGCCAAGCGGTGCCGAGCGTTTCGCCGATGCGTGCCGCGCAGTACTTCCAGAAGACCGAGTGCTTCTGCTTCACGCCGCAGCATTTCGAAGTCGACGAGGTGAAGGACATGCCGGTGCGCTTCATCGTCGACCGCGACCTCCCGGTCACCGTGGACCGGCTGACGCTGTCCTACGCCTTCTTCGACACCGATCGCCTGGCCGGCCAGGCAACGGCGGACAATCGTTGAACCAAGGCGGCCACGCGGCCGCCGCCACAGGGAACCCGCGCATGGCACACGCCGCCCACGATCCTGACAAGTACTTCATCCCGCACGGCAGCAACCTGCCGTTCTTCGGCTCGCTCGCGCTGCTGGTCCTGATGGTCGGCGCATCGATGACGCTGACCGGCGTCGGCGTCGGCAGCTGGGTCCTGATCGCCGGCCTCGGACTGGTGTTCACCCTGTTCTTCCTGTGGTTCGGCGAGGTGATCAAGGAGAACCAGGCCGGCATGTACAACATGCAGGTCGACCGCTCCTTCCGCATGGGAATGATGTGGTTCATCTTCTCCGAAGTGATGTTCTTCGCGGCCTTCTTCGGCGCCCTGTTCTATGCGCGCCAGTTGTCGCTGCCGTGGCTCGGCGGCGAGGGCGGCAAGGCCATCAGCAACATCCTGCATCCCGGTTTCGAGGGCGCCTGGCCGTTCGGCGGCAGCGGCCCGGAGCGGCTCGGCCCCAACGAGGGCGGCGAGTTCGAGATCATGCATCCCTGGGGCCTGCCGGCCATCAACACCGCGCTGCTGCTGCTGTCGGGTGTGACCCTCACCATTGCCCATCACGCCCTGAAGGACAACAAGCGCGGGTTGCTGAACGTGTTCCTGGCGCTGACCTTCATCCTCGGCTTCATCTTCCTCGGCGTGCAGGCCTACGAGTACCACCACGCGTGGACCGAGCTCGGCCTGCAGCTCGGCACCGGGGTCTACGGCTCGACCTTCTTCATGCTGACCGGCTTCCACGGCCTGCACGTCACCGTCGGCGCCATCATGCTGGTCGTGATCTGGCTCCGCTGCCTGAAGGGCCATTTCACGCCCGAACGGCATTTCGCCTTCGAGGGCGTGGCCTGGTACTGGCATTTCGTCGACGTGGTCTGGCTCGGCCTGTTCATTTTCGTGTACTGGCTGTAGGACAGGCAGTAGCGTCGAGAGCGAAGCGCCGCGGGAGACCGCGGCGTTTTGTTTTGGCGGATGGCGGATAGTGAATAGCGGATAG
>CAZXAS010000170.1:0-6235 GCA_964638185.1 uncultured Steroidobacteraceae bacterium
ACCGGCGGCAACTCGAGCGGGATCGTCGACGGCGCCGCCGCGGTGCTGGTCGGCAACAAGAAGATGACCCGCCGGCTCGGTGCCCGCCCGCGCGCCCGCATCCGCGCCTTCGCGTCCATCGGCAGCGAGCCGACCATCATGCTGACCGGCCCGGCGGCGGCAAGCCGCAAGGCGCTCAAGCTGGCGCGCATGCAGCCGGCCGACATCGACCTGTGGGAGATCAACGAGGCGTTCGCCTCGGTCGTGCTGCGTTACATGCGCGACATGGGCATGCCCCAGGACCGGGTCAACGTCAACGGCGGCGCCATCGCCATGGGCCATCCGCTCGGCGCCACGGGCGCCATCGTGCTGGGCATCCTGCTCGACGAGATGGAGCGGCGAGACCTGAACACCGGCCTCGTGACGCTGTGCATCGGCGCCGGGATGGGCACGGCCACGATCATCGAGCGCGTCTGAACGGGAGCCTGAGGGAAACACCATGAGCAACACCATCCACTTCGTCGTCGACGCCGACGGTATCGCCACGCTGACGATCGACATCCCCGGCAAGCCCGTCAACGTCATCACCCCGGAGTTCCAGCAGGACCTGGCCGCCGCGGTCGAGCGCATCGCCACCGATGCGACCGTCAAGGCGGCGATCATCACCTCCGCCAAGCGCGACTTCATGGCCGGCGCCGACCTGAAGGACCTCGTCACCGCGCATGACCGCGGTGTCACCGCGGCCGAGGCAGCGGGCTACAGCGGCGCCATCAACAAGCTGTACCGGCGACTCGAGACCTGTGGCAAGCCGGTCGCAGCAGCGATGAACGGCCTCGCGCTCGGCGGCGGCCTCGAACTCGCCCTCGCCTGCCACTATCGCGTGCTCGCCGATGCACCCAAGGTCGTCGTCGGCCTGCCCGAAGTGAAGGTCGGGCTGCTCCCGGGCGCCGGCGGCACGCAGCGACTGTCGCGGCTCATCGGCATCGCCAACGCGCTGCCGCTGATGGCCGAGGGCAAGCACGTCAAGCCGGCCGAAGCGCTGAAGCTCGGTATCGTGAACGAGACGGCACCCGCCGAGGAGGTCGTCGCGCGCGCGCGCGCCTGGCTCGCCACCGGACCGGAGCCGGTCGCACCCTGGGACCGCAAGGGCTTCAAGGTACCGGGCGGCGTGGGCATGCAGAACCCGGGCATCGCGCAGACCTTCATGGTCGGCACCGCGCTGGTCGCAAAGAACACCTGGCGCAACTACCCCGCGCCGCTCGCGATCATGTCCGCGGTCTACGAGGGCTGCCAGCTGCCGTTCGACCGCGGGCTCGCGGTCGAGTCCAAGTACTTCGGCAAGCTGCTGGCCGGACCCGTGGCGCGCAACATGATGCGAACCCTGTTCGTGAACAAGGGCCTGGCCGACGCCCTCGCCCGCCGCCCGGAGGGCGTGCCGAAGAGCAAGGTCACGAAGCTCGGCGTGCTCGGCGCCGGCATGATGGGTGCCGGGATCGCCCACGTGTCGGCCGAGGCTGGCATGCAGGTGGTGCTGCTCGACATGTCGGCCGAGGGTGCGGCCAAGGGCAAGGACTACTCGCGCCGGATCCTCGCCAAGGGCATCGAGCGAGGCAAGGTCACGCAGGAGAAGGCCGACGAGCTGCTGGCGCGCATCCACCCGACCACGGACTACGCCGACCTCGCCGGTTGCGAACTGGTCATCGAGGCGGTGTTCGAGCAGCGCCAGATCAAGGCCGAGGTCACCGAGAAGGCCGAGGCGGTGATCCCGAAGACCGCGATCTTCGCCAGCAATACCTCGACGCTGCCGATCACCGGCCTCGCCCAGGCTTCGAAGCGCCCGGCGCAGTTCATCGGCATCCATTTCTTCTCGCCGGTCGACAAGATGCCGCTGGTGGAGATCATCGTCGGCAAGCGCACCTCGGAGGAGGCGCTGGCACGGGCGCTCGACTACGTCGGCCAGTTGCGAAAGACACCGATCGTGGTCAACGACAGCCGCGGCTTCTTCACCAGCCGCGTGATCGGCACCTTCGTCAACGAGGGCCAGGCGATGCTCGCCGAGGGCGTGGAGCCGGCGCTCATCGAGAACGCGGCGAAGCTGGCGGGTTTTCCGGTCGGGCCGCTCGCCGTCTCGGACGAGGTGACGCTGGAACTGCAGTGGAAGATCACCCGCCAGGCGGAACAGGACCTGGGCGGCCGCTTCGTGAAGCCGGTCGGCTACGACGTGCTGAAGACGATGGTGGAGCACAATCGGCTCGGCCGGCGCCAGGGCGGCGGCTACTACGACTACCCGGCGGAAGGGCCGAAGCGCCTGTGGCCTGGCCTCGCCGGGCACTGGAAGGTCGCCGCAGAGCAGCCAACCGTGCAGGAACTCATCGATCGCTTCCTCTACATCGAGGCGCTGGAGAGTGCGCGCTGCATGGAGGAGAAGGTGATCACCCATCCGGCCGATGCCGACCTCGGCTCCATCCTGGGCATCGGCTACCCCGCGTGGACCGGCGGCGTGATCTCCTTCATCGACACCGTCGGCGTGGAACAGTTCGTGAAGAACTGTGCCCAGTTCGCACGCCGCTTCGGCCCGCGCTTCAAGGCGACCCGCAGCCTGAAGAAGATGGCGGCTGCCGGCGAGCGCTTCTATCCGCTGCCCCGTTCCGACGCGGCGGCCTGACCCACCGGAGGCACCGTGAGACGCACCATCTTCACGCCCGACCACGACATGTTCAGGGAGGGGGCGCGGCGCTGGTTCCAGAACGAGGTCGAGCCGGAGACCGAGCGCTGGCGCGAGCAGCACTTCGTCGACCCCGAGTGGTTCCGCCGCGCCGGTGAGCAGGGCTACCTGCTGATGTGGGCCGACGAGAAGTACGGCGGCGCCGGGATCAGCGACTTCCGGTACGAGCAGATCCTGATCGAGGAGGACACGCGCTACGGCGACATCGGCTTCTTCCTCTCGCTGCACTCGCGCCTGGTGGCGCCGTACATCGGCCACCTCGGCAGCGAGGAACAGAAGCAGATGTTCCTGCCTGGCTGCGCCTCCGGCGAACGCATCCTCGGCATCGCCATGACCGAGCCTGGTGCCGGCAGCGACCTCGGCGGCATCCGGGCCCGTGCCGAAGACAAGGGTGACCACTGGCTGTTGAGTGGCTCCAAGACGTACATCTCCAACGGCCAGATCGGCAACCTGTTCGTGGTCGCGGCGCGCACCGTGCCGGACTCGCGCTACGGGCTCGGGCTGTTCCTGGTCGAGGAAGGGATGGACGGCTTCCGCCGCGGCCGCAACCTGAAGAAGATGGGGCTCAAGGCGCAGGACACCTCGGAACTGTTTTTCGACAACCTGCGCGTGCCGAAGACCCACGTGCTCGGCGACGCGACTCACGGCTTCAGGTACCTCACGACGTTCCTCGCCGAGGAACGCCTGATCAACGCCTGCTGGAACATCGCCCACGCCCAGACGGCCTTCGACGTGACGCTCGATTTCATCAAGGAGCGCAAGGCCTTTGGCCGCCCGATCGGCACGTTCCAGAACGCGCGCTTCAAGATGGCCGAGATGCGCGCCCAGCTCGACGCCATCCAGTGCTTCATCGACCAGTGTGTGATGGAGCACAACGAGGGCCGCCTGACGGCGGAGGTCGCGGCCGAGGCCAAGCTGCTGTCGAGCGAGCTCGAGAACCGGGTGATGGACGAGTGCGTCCAGCTCCATGGCGGTGCCGGCTACATGGAGGAGTACCGCATCTGCCGCATGTTCACCGACGCGCGCGTCTCGCGGATCTACGCCGGGACGTCGGAGATCATGAAGGAGATCATCGGCCGCTCGCTCGGGCTCGACGACCGCAAGCTCTGAGGTGCGGGCGCCGCGGCCGCTACCGTCCGCCCGCCGCCTTGTGTGATCATCCCCCCGGGGACGCCGGCACCCGCCGGTGGAGGGGGATGACGATGCAAGGCCTGATGATGAACGTGCCGCTCCTGATCACCGACATCATGCGGCACGCGGAGCGCTGCCACGCCGGCGCCGAGGTGGTCTCGATCACCGCGGACGACCCGCGGCATCGCACCACGCTGGGCGAGGTCTTCCGCCGCGCCCGCATGCTGGCCAATGCGCTCGCCGCCGCCGGCGTGAAGACCGGCGACCGGATCGGCACGCTGGCCTGGAACGACCACCGTCATCTCGAACTCTACTACGCGGTCTCCTGCATGGGCGCGGTGCTGCACACCGTCAATCCGCGGCTGTTCCCGGAACAGATCGCCTACATCATCAACCACGCCGAGGACCGCCTGCTGTTCGTCGACCCGCTGGTCCTGCCGCTGGTCGAGAAGCTGAAGCCCGGCTTCAGGACCGTCGAGCGCATCGTCGCGATGACCGACGACGCACACCTGCCTTCCGGCAACATCGACGGGCTGGGCTCGTACGAGTCGTTCATCGCCGGTCACCCGGACGTGTTCGACTGGCCGGACCTCGACGAGAACACCGCGAGCGCGCTTTGCTACACGTCCGGGACCACCGGCAATCCCAAGGGCGTGCTCTACAGCCATCGTTCGACCATCCTGCACAACTATGCCGCGCTGGTCGGCGACGCCTTCGGCTGCACCCGACGCGACACCATCATGGTGGTGGTGCCGATGTTCCACGCGAATGCCTGGGGCCTGCCCTACGCCGCGCCGACGGTGGGCACCAAGATGGTGTTTCCCGGCCCCAGGATGGGTGACGGAGCGACACTCGCCGCGCTCATCGCCGAGGAAGGCGTCACCCTCGCCTCCGGCGTGCCGACGGTATGGCAGCTTCTGCTCAACCACGCGCGCAGCACCGGCGTGTCGCTGAAGCCGCTGCGCAAGGTCTCGGTCGGCGGCTCGGCCTGCCCACTCGCGGTGATGAACGAGTTCGTCGAGCGCCACGGCGTCGAGGTGCTGCATGCCTGGGGCATGACCGAGATGAGCCCGGTCGGCACCCTCAACACGTTCCCGGCCGGTTTCGAGGACTGGCCGAAGTCCGAGCAGGACGCACTGCGCGTCAAGCAGGGCCAGCCCGCCTTCGGCGTGCAGGTGAAGATCGTGGACGATGCGGGCAACGAGCTGCCCTGGGACGGCAGGACCGCCGGCATCGTCAAGGTACGCGGTCCGTGGGTGTGCAGCGACTACTACGCACTGGGCGAGCCGAGCGCCGCCCACGCCGAGCCCGGCTGGTTCGCCACCGGCGACGTCGCCAACATGAGTCCCGACGGCGTCATGCAGATCACCGACCGCGCCAAGGATGTGATCAAGTCCGGCGGCGAGTGGATCAGCTCGAT
This sequence comes from uncultured Steroidobacteraceae bacterium, assembly GCA_964638185.1. Taxonomy (GTDB): domain Bacteria; phylum Pseudomonadota; class Gammaproteobacteria; order Steroidobacterales; family Steroidobacteraceae; genus SG8-30. The sequence continues at coordinate 5,256 of CAZXAS010000170.1, forward strand.
CGACCTGGAAAATGCCGCGAGCGGCCACCCCAAGGTCCTGCAGGCGGCGGTGATCGGCGTGCGCCATCCGAAGTGGGATGAGCGGCCGCTGCTCGTGTGCGTGCCGCGCGACGGCGAGCAGCCGACGCGCGAGGAAATACTGGAGTGGCTGGCGGCGAAGGTGGCGCGCTTCTGGCTGCCTGACGACGTGGTGTTCGTCGAGAAGATCCCTCTCACCGCGACCGGCAAGATCTCGAAGCTGGAATTGCGCAAGCAGTTCGCGGACTACCAGCTGCCGACCGCCTGAGCGACGCGCGCGGCGCGTCCATTTGCCGCACCCTGCCGATCGGCGTATGGTCGTCGCGGCCGGGACGACTCACGCCCTGCCTGCGCCGGGCACGGGATCGCGCCGACTGCCCGGCTCATGCCTTTCAAGAACAACGGGGGGACCCATCCATGAAGAAGACTCTGACCGGCTTCGTCGCTGCCGCCATGCTGACGCTCGCCGCGACCGCAGCGGTGGCCCAGGACGCGTTGCCGTACAAGGAGGGCGTGGTCGTCGTCGTGACGGCGATCCGCACGGAACCTGGCCAGTTCAACAACTACATGCGCTATCTCGCCGGCGACTACAGGAAGATCATGGACGAGGCGAAGGCCCAGGGGCTGATCGTGAGCTATGCACACTACGCCGCGCAGCCCAAGGGACCCCACGATGCGGACCTGTACACGACCATCGCCTACCCGAACTTCGCCGCATTCGACGGCCTGACCGACAAGATGGCAGCCATCTCGTCCAAGGTGTTCGGCTCGATGTCAGGTGCGGAGAAGGCGCAGGTCGACCGTGAGTCGTTGCGCAAGGTGCTCGGCAGCGAGGTAATCCAGAAGCTCGACATGAAGTGACGGCGAGCCGCCAGGCCATTTCTGTCTGACCGAGGCCCCGGCAAACCCGGGGCCTCGGCGCTTCTGCCGATTGTCGGCCGGACGGATCGGGATGGTGCCGG
>CAZXAS010000171.1:0-6197 GCA_964638185.1 uncultured Steroidobacteraceae bacterium
AGCCCCAGGGTGGAATTGAGCACGAAGCGGCCGGTGTCGCTGGCCGCGTCCTTCAGCTTGCCTTGCAGGGCGTTGTTGATCAGCGTCGTCGGGTAGGCGAGATTCGTGATGAAGTTGGTGACGCCGGTGCGTACGAACTGCGGCACGTAGCGCCGGTAGCCCTTGGCGACCGGCTTCAGTACCGCACGATCGATGGCGTCGTTGAACGCGTAGGTGGAGCGGTTGACCCGTTCCCACGGGTCCGCCTCGGACGGCGCCGACTGCGTGGTGGCGCAGGCTGTCAGGGAAAGACACAGGACGACTGCGGCCGTGCAGGCAATGGGATGCCGGTAAGTCATGTACGGAGGCTGGCGGGCGACTCGGGAGCCGGATGGGGCCGGATTCTAGCCCACCGACGGTCCCGGTTCCTGTGGCGTCGTCGGGGCCGCAACCTCGCGCGCGCGCCGGCCCTTGGGGAGGTACTCCTCCAGTTCCTTGATGCGGGCGTCGAAGCGCTGGCGCTGGACGTCGTTCAGTTCCGGCACCGCGAGGGCGAGGCGCAACTGGTCGATGGCGAGCCCGAGTTCGCCCCCCATGACGTGGTACTCGGACATGTAATAGTAGGCGTCGGCGGTGTCGCCCGCGGTGCTTGCGACCAGGGCGATGTAGCGCGCCTGGTCCGGTGTCGGGGGCACGTTGTTGAACAGGTCGAGCAGGATCCGGTGCGCCAGGGCAGGCTCGCCGTCGCGCATCAGCGCCTCGGAGTACCGCAGGGTCACGGGCACGTTGCGCGGGAACAGCGAGAGCGCGTGCTCCAGCGTACGCCGGGAACCGGCTACGTCGCCCGCGGCGAGCTGCGACTGGCCGAGCGCGGTGTGATAGAGCGTGACGTTCGGGTGCCGTTCGACGAGGTCCTGGAGTATCCGGCCCGCGCCTGCATGGTCGCCGGCGGCTGCGAGCGCCAGGGCGCGGCCGTAGCGGCGGGCATCGGTGGACGGCACGTCGACGCTGACGGCATCGGCGTAGAGATCCTTGAAGTTCGACTCGGGCGGCATTGACTGCACCCGGACGCGCTCGCGGACCAGGCCATAGCCGATGCTGTCCTGTGCGGTGCGCGCACCCAGTTGCTCTGCGCGGTCACGCGTCTCCGCAATGCGCTCGGTGGTCACCGGGTGGGTGCGGAGGAGGTCCGGGATGTTGCGGCCGGCGCCACCGGAGCGTTGCTGCAGGGTCCAGAAGAACGCGGGCATGCCCATCGGGTCGAAGCCGGCGGCGGCGAGGAAGCCGATGCCGACACGATCCGCCTCCGCCTCGTTGGTGCGGGTGAAGCTGATCTGCTGCTGCACGGCGAGACCCTGCGCGGCCGTGATGGTGCCGAGCAGCGCATCGCTCGGCATGCCGGTGGTGGCGCCGATCAGTATCGCGGCCAGCACCGCTGCCGCCGAGGCCATGTTGCTGCGCCCGGCGTTCTGGATCGAGCGCGCGATGTGGCGCTGGGTGACGTGCGCGATCTCGTGCGCGAGGACCCCGGCAAGTTCGCTTTCGCTCGAGGTGGCGGTGATCAGTCCGGCGTTGACGCCGATGAAGCCACCCGGCAGGGCGAACGCGTTGACACCCGTGTCCTTCACCACGAAGAACGTGAATCGGTGGCCACCCTCGTGCGCCTGGCTCGCCAGTCGAGCGCCCAGCGCCTGCACGTACTCGTTGACTTCCGGATCGTCGACGATCTGGCCGGAATCCCTCAGCCCGCGGACGATCATCCGGCCGATCTTGTACTCGTCCGCGACCGACAGCGTGGTGCTCGCCGGATTGCCGATGTCGGGCAGGTCCCCGCGCGGATCCTGGGCGGCTGCCGGGATGGCCGCCACCAGTAGCGATGCGATCAGGGCGATTGAGGCTGGGCGCATGCGTCTGTCCGCGACCTCGGATTCCCCTAGGACCGTCGCGACGGCACGAAGTTCTGCCATCCCGCGGCCATCAGAGGGCCTCGGAAGCGTAGTCTGCCAGTCGCGAGCGCTCGCCGCGCACCAGGGTGATGTGCCCCGCGTGTGCCCAGCCGCAGAAGCGATTGACGACATACGTCAATCCGGACGTCGTCTCGGTCAGGTAGGGCGTATCGATCTGCGCGATGTTGCCGAGGCAGACCAGCTTGGTGCCCGGACCGGCGCGCGTGACCAGGGCCTTCATCTGCTTGGGGGTCAGGTTCTGCGCCTCGTCGAGGATCAGGTAGCGGTTCAGGAAGGTCCGGCCACGCATGAAGTTGAGCGAGCGGATCTTGATCCGGTTGCGCAGCAGGTCCTGGGTCGCGGCCCGCCCCCAGCTTCCGCCCTCGTGACCCTGGGTCAGCACCTCCAGGTTGTCCATCAGCGCGCCCATCCAGGGCTCCATCTTTTCTTCCTCGGTGCCGGGCAGGAAGCCGATGTCCTCCCCGAGAGGGATGGTCACGCGGGTCATGAGGATCTCTGTGAAGCGGTTGGTCTCCATCGTCTGCAGGAGGCCCGCCGCTAGCGTCAGCAGCGTCTTGCCGGTCCCGGCCGGGCCGAGCACCGTGACGAAGTCGATCTCCGGATCGAGCATCAGGTTGAGCGCAAGGTTCTGCTCGCGGTTGCGGGCGCAGATGCCCCACACGGCGTGCCGCTCGCTGCGGTAGTCGCGGGTCAGCTCCAGGGTGGCGGACTCGCCCTCGATGCTGCGGACGATCGCCTCGAAGCCCTCGTCGCCGGCCTCGCACACGAACTGGTTGTTGCGCCACTCGCGTACCAGCGGGCCGGTGACGCGGTAGAAGGTGCGTGTCTGGTCCTGCCAGGACTGCATGTCGCTGCCGTGCGTCTCCCAGAAGTCCGCCGGCAGGTTCGCGGTGCCCGAGAACAGCAGGTCCGCATCCTCGATGGTGCGGTCGCTGTAGTAGTCCTCGGCATGGACGCCGAGGATGGCGGCCTTGATGCGGAGATTGATGTCCTTGGACACCAGCGTGACGCGCGACTCCGGTATCTCGCGCTGGAGCGCCAGCGTGTAGCCCAGGATGGAGTTGTCGGCGCCGTGCCCGGGGAGCGTGTCGGGAAGCCCGGTGTCGAGCCGGCGCGTCTGGAAGAACAGCCGGCCGCTCGGTGGCCGCTTGCCGTGATTCCCGGAACGGCCGGAAGGCAGTTCGAGCCCGTGATCGATCTGGTCCTTGCTGGCATTCGCCATCAGCTCGTCGAGGAAGCGGCTGACCTGCCGGACGTTTCGCGCCGCCTCGGACAGGCCCTTCTTGCCGGCATCGAGTTCCTCGAGGACGATCATCGGGATGTAGATGTCGTGTTCCTCGAAGCGGAATATCGACGCCGGATCGTGCATCAGCACGTTGGTGTCGAGGACGAATGCCCGGCGTTCACCGGGATCGGTGCTGGTCGTCAACTTGCCCGCCCGCTCACAGCGACTTCGCCGCCGCGAGCACTTCCTCGGCGTGCCCGTCCACCTTGACCTTGCGCCATTCCTGCCGGAGGACGCCCTCCGCGTCTATCAGGAAGGTCGAACGCTCGATTCCCATGACCTTCCTGCCGTACATGTTCTTCTCCTTCCATACGCCGAACAGTTCCGCCACGGCGTGATCCACGTCGGCACCGAGTTCGAACGGGAAGGCCATCTTTGCCTTGAACTTCTCGTGCGAGGCCAGGGTGTCGGTGGAGATGCCGAGGACCTGCGTCCCGGCGCGCTGGAATCGCGGGTACAGGTCGCGGAAGGCTTCGCCCTCGCGGGTACAGCCCGGCGTGTTGTCGCGCGGGTAGAAGTAGATGACCAGGTTCTTTCCGCGGGCGTCGCGGGAGCGGAACGTGCCGCCGGTGGCAGGCAGCGAGAACGCCGGGGCCTTCCTGCCTGCAGTTGCCTTGCTCATGCCGTCGTCGACCTCGTGTAGCCGTCGGCTCAGTTCTTGATGGGTTCCAGTATTGCGTCGAGGTTCAGGTGATCGCACATGTCCATGAATTCCTCGCGCATGGCGCCGAGGTGCACGGAGGAGGGCACGTTGACCACCATGTACACGCCGAACATCGGGGCCCCGGTGTGCGCCGCCGCGTAACTGCGCGTCGACATCTCGCCGATGTCGATGTTGCGGGCCGAGAAGAAGCCGGACAGCGCGGATACGATTCCGGTCTGGTCGAGGCAGACGACGTCCACGGAGTAGGGCACGCGGTCTTCCTGGGCCGGCCGGGGCTCCGTCCTGCGTACCTGCAGGGTAATGCCGGCGGCCTCCGCCATCTTCTTGAGTTCGGTCTCGATGCGCGCGACCGCGTGCCAGTTGCCGGCGACGAGCACCAGCACGGCGAACTCGGAGCCGAGCGCGGTCATGCGGCTCTCGCTGATGCTGCCGCCGCAGTCCGCAATCGTCTTGCTCAAGTCGTGGACCAGCCCGATCCGGTCGCTGCCGATGGCGGAGATCGCTAGGTGTTGCTTCATGGGGAACCGGCGGGGGGCATGGACGCAGTCTACCGGGATCGGGGCGGGCTGGAAACTTCGGTCCGGGCCGCTTGCGTGCCCGGCCGGCCGGCCAGTACGATCCCGGTCCCCTCCGGACGAGGCACCACCTGGCATGTTCCGCGGCAGCATCGTTGCGCTGGTCACGCCCATGTCGGAGTCGGGCGAAATCGACTATGCGGCGTTCGAATCCCTGCTCGACTGGCATGCCGGGCAGGGCACGGACGGCGTCGTGATCGCCGGGACCACCGGGGAGGCGCCGACCCTGACCGCGGTCGAGACGCAGGAACTGCTGCGCCGGGCGGTGGCGCGTCTCGGCGGCCAGGTATCGGTCATCGCCGGGACCGGCACCAACTCGACCGCGACCACGATCGAGCGGACGCGCAGCGCCTGCGAGGTCGGCGTCGACGGCGTGCTCATCGTCACGCCGTACTACAACAAGCCGACCCAGGAAGGACTGGTTCGCCATTACATGGCAGCTGCCGAGGCGAGCAGCGTCCCGGTCATTCTGTATAACGTGCCGTCGCGCACCGCCTGCGACCTGCTGCCGGCGACGGTCGAGCGCCTGTCCGAGCATCCACGCATCGTCGGGGTCAAGGAGGCGACCGGCGACATCGCGCGGGCGGTCGATATCACCACCCGCTGCGGCGATGACTTCCTGGTGCTGTCGGGCGACGACGCGACCTGCCGTGAACTGATGCTGGCCGGCGCGCAGGGCGTGATTTCGGTCAGCGCGAACGTGGCGCCGCGGCTGATGCGCGACATGTGCGAGGCGGCCCTGGAAGGCGACGCGGCCCGCGCGCTCGAACTGGACCAGCGGCTGCGCGCCTTGCACACAGGCCTGTTCGTCGAGGCGAACCCGATCCCGGTCAAGTGGGCGGTGGCGCGACTGGGTCTCATTCCGCCCGGGATCCGGTTACCATTGACGCCCCTGGCCCCCGAGCACCATGCCTCCGTCCAGGCGGCCATGGAACATGCGGGCGTCCTATGAATCCAAGCGACATGCGAATGCTCCCCAGGTTCACGATCCTCTTCGTCGCCGGGATACTGGCCGGGTGCAAGGCCTTCAGCCCCACCTACGAGGACTGCGCCCTCGACCAGCCCTATCACGCAGCCCGGGAGGTCCCGCCCCTGACGGTGCCGGACGGGCTCGACATGCCCAATACCCGCAATGCCCTCGTGATTCCCGAGGTCACGGCCCCGGAACGTCCGCTCGATGGGCGCTGCATCGACGCGCCGCCACGGTACCGGACCGACTCGCCCTAGGCTGGTTGCCGGCGCCCTGGGGCTGAAGTAGGCTTGCGCCCCCCAAACGGGGCACGGAGAGGTGGCCGAGCGGTCGAAGGCGCTGGACTGGAATTCCAGTAATGCCTGCAAGGGTATTCGTGGGTTCGAATCCCACCCTCTCCGCCAGTCGATTCGAAGGGGCCGCTCGTGGGCCCCTTCTGCCGTTCCTGCCCGGGCCGCCGACCGCAGGCCGAGGTCGCGAAGGACTCGCGGGCGGCCACGTCCCGGCTGAGGACGATTCGGGGGTGATGGCGGGGGAGGCTGGGCGCGCGGCCTACTCCTGTATGGTCCTCTGTGAATTCGGAAGAGTCGGAAAACGAATTCACAGAGGACCATACAGTCGTCTCCGCACGCCAGGCACCATCATCACCGAGTTGGTCCTGCACGCGGTCGGGTCGCCCCGTTGCGGCTCGGCCTCAGTGCAGCACGGCTCGCCGCGGCAATGTCCAGCAGCCCAGGCCGGAGACGACTGTAGTCGT
>CAZXAS010000172.1:0-6179 GCA_964638185.1 uncultured Steroidobacteraceae bacterium
GTGAGCAGCGCGTGATTGAGGCAGCCGAGCCTCAGGCCCACGACGACGATGACCTCGAGACCGAGGGCGCCGGCCAGTTCCGCGAAGGAAAGGCCGGGTCCGAGCGGCACCAGCACGCCGCCGGCGCCTTCCACCACCACCACGTCGCTGCCGGCCTGGAGCATGCGGAACGCGTGCCGGATCGGGTCCATGCCGATCTCGACGCCGGCCTCGGCCGCGGCCAGGTGCGGCGCGATGGGAGGGACGAACGTGTACGGGTTGACGGTCAGGTACGGCCAGTCGCGGGAGGACTCGGCGGCGAGTTGCAGCGCGTCGTCGTTGCGCGGCCCGGCTGCGGTCGGGTCCGCGCCGGAGGCCACCGGCTTCATGCCGGCCACGGCGAGGCCGCAGCGGCGCCACGCATGCATCAGGGCGACGCTGGCGAGCGTCTTGCCGACGCCGGTGTCGGTGCCGGTGACCAGGAAGTCGCGCCGCGGGGTCATGCCGGCCCGCGCCGGCCGATCGCGGCCGGGTCGATGGCGAACTCGCCGCTGCGGCGGGTGCGGTAGGGTTCCCGTGCCGGGCCCCAGGCCTGGCCGAAGACCACCTCCCAGGTGGCCGGCAGCCGGTCATCCCGCCGGAACTGCTCATAGGCGCGCAGCATGGCCTCGAGCCGCCGCCGGCCAGTCAGTCCGCGGCCGCGTCCGGCCGCCGCGTTGTGCGCCCCGATGGCCTTGAGGTCGCGCATCAATCCGTAGACGTCCGGATAGGTGAGGGTGTAGCGCTCGACGTCGAGCACCGGGTCGGCGAGGCCGGCCTGCAGCAAGCCGTCGCCGAGCAGGTGCATGTCGGCGAAACCGTTGACGTGCGGGCCGCTGTCAGCCGCCGCCCAGGCCCTGCGCAGTTCATGCAGCGTGTCCGGGCCGAAGGTGGCAAAGTTGAGGAGGCCATTCGGCTTGAGCACCCGCCGGAAACCGGCGAAGACGCGGTCGAGGTCGGGGCACCACTGCAGGCTCAGGCTGGAGAACACGAGGTCGACGCTGGCATCGGCGAAGGGCAGGGCGGCCGCGTCCGCGCACAGGCGGTCGAAGCGCCTGCGCCAGGATTGCCGGCGGCGGGCCTCGCGCAGCATTCCCTCGGCGATGTCGAGCGCGATCACCCGGGCCCGTGGAAAGCGGTCCTTGAGCGCACGCGCGCCATGCCCGGTGCCACAACCGACATCCACGACGACACCGGGATCGAGCCGGACGTAGTCGAGCCGTTCCAGCAACTGGCGGCGGACGTCGGCCTGCAACACGGCTGCGGCGTCGTAGCCGCTCGCCGCCCGGTCGAAGGAGCGACGTACGGCCGCGCGGTCGAGGGTCATGCCGGGATCGCTCATGCGCTCTCCCGGACCTGCACGATATCTGCACGATCGTTCAGGAAAGCATCCATTTCGACGAGGAACGCGTCCGTACGCGACAGGAATGGTGCATGCGAGGCATGCGGCAGCAGCACGTGTCGGGCACCCGGGATGCCATGTGCGAGCACTTCGCCGGCCGCCGCCGGCGTGATCCGGTCGTACTCGCCGCTGAGCACCAGCGTGGGCACGGCGATCTGGCGGAGCCGGTCGCGCAGGTCGGCCGAGCGCAACACCTCGAGGGCGGCGGCGAGACCTGCTGGCGTCGGCTCGCCGCGGGCGAAGACCTCCGCGCGCAGCCGCCGGATCAAGGCCCGCTGGTCGTCGTCGCCGCGCGCCTGCAGGGTCAGGAACTCGCCGAGGAGGGCGCGAAAGTCGCTGGCGAGGCGCCGGGCGAAGCCGGCCACGGTGGCTTCCGGCAGGCCATGCGGCCAGCCCGGGACCGCCACGAAACGGGGCGTCGTGGCCACCAGGACCAGGCGCGCGACGCGAACGCGTCCGGCGGCGGCGATCGCGGCCGCGATCATGCCGCCGAGCGACCAGCCGACGAGGACGCAATCCGCCTCGACCCGGCGCTCCATGAGGGCGGCGAGACCGTCGAGGTCGTCGTAGGGTTCGTACGGGCAGGCGCCGTGACCCGGCAGGTCGGGGGCCGAAACCCGATACCGCGGCATGTAGTGGGCCGCGAGCGGCGCAAAGATCCCGCCGTGCAGCCCCCACCCATGCAGCAGGACCAGCGCCGGGGTGGACACGTCCCCATCGATGCTCGCCGGCGGCTCACCCATCGCCCGACCCTCCGGTGCCAGGCACACCCCTGGCACCCACCGCCGCGGTGCCAGGGGTGTGCCTGGCACCGGGCGTGCGTGAGAGTGCCTCGACCAGCCGGTCGATGTCGTCGTCGGTGTGTGCGGCGGACAGGGTGATCCTGAGCCGCGAGCTGCCCGCCGGCACCGTCGGCGGGCGGATGGCGGTGACCAGGATCCCCTGCGCGAGCAGCGCGTCGCTCGCGGCAGTCGCCGCGGCGGCGGGTCCGAGCACGAGGGGCTGGATCGGCGTGTTCGAGTCCGTCAGGGCGAGTCCCGCGTCCGCGGCGAGGCGGCGGAACCGGGCCACGTTCGCCTGTACGCGCTCGCGTCGCCAGGCTTCCTCGTCGACGAGCGCCAGCGCCACGCGGGTCGCGGCGGCGAGCGCCGGCGGCAGGGCGGTGGTGTAGAGATAGGTGCGCGCGCACTGGATCAGGTGCTCGACCAGGTCCCGGTCGCCGGCCACGAAGGCGCCGAACGTGCCGAGCGCCTTGCCCAGGGTGCCGACCAGCACTGGCACGTCGCCAGGCCCGACGGCCAGTTCCTCCAGCGAGCCGCGCCCGCGCGCGCCGAGCACGCCGAGTCCATGCGCGTCGTCGACGACGAGCCAGGCGTCGTGACGCCGGCAGGCCGCGGCCAGTGCCGGCAGCGGGGCGACGTCGCCGTCCATGCTGAACACGCCGTCGGTGAGCACCAGCGCCGGCCGCGCCGCGGTGGCGAGGCGCGACTCGAGGTCGGCGGCGTCGCCGTGGGCGTAGCGCAGGAGCCGCGCGCCGGAGAGCCGCCCGGCATCGAGCAGCGAGGCGTGGTTGAGCCGGTCCTGCAGGACGCTCGCACCGCGACCGGCGAGGGCCGATGCGACCGCGAGGTTCGCCATGTAGCCGGTGGAGAACAGCAGCGCGCGCTCCCGGCCGGTGAATTCGGCGAGCGCTTCCTCCAGCGCGTGGTGTTCCCGATGGTGCCCCGAGACCAGGTGCGAGGCGCCGCTGCCCACGCCGTGGCGATGCACCGCCTCGACCAGTGCGCCGGCCACGGCCGGGTGCTGCGCGAGGCCCAGGTAGTCGTTGGAGCAGAATGACAGCAGCGCGCGGCCGTCGACGATTGCGCGCACGCCCTGGCCGGGCGGCTCGACCCGCTCCACCACGCGCCGGCGGCGGTACAGGCCCTCGTGCTCGCGTTGCGCCAGGCGCGCGCCCAGCGCGAAGGGGTCAGACGCCACTCTGTCCCCGACTGTCCTGCAATGTGGCCGATTCGTGGCGCAGGGGCGGGGCGCCGGATGCGACTTCAGCCCCTTCCTCCGGCCTGATGCCAAGGCGCTCGAACAGGCGGCGGTCCTGCTCGACGTCGGGGTTGCCGGTGGTCAGCAGGCGCTCGCCGTAGAAGATCGAGTTGGCGCCGGCGAGGAAACACAGCGCCTGCATCTCGTCGCTCATGTCGCTGCGCCCGGCCGACAGGCGCACGTGCGAACGCGGCATCAGCAGCCGTGCGACCGCAACGACGCGCACGAACTCGAGCGGGTCGAGCGCCGCGGTGCCCGCGAGCGGCGTGCCCTCGACCTGCACCAGCTGGTTGATGGGCACGCTCTCCGGATGCGGCGCGAGCGTCGCCAGCGTGTGCAGCAGGCCGGCGCGGTCGGCCGGGTCCTCGCCCATGCCGAGGATGCCGCCACAGCACACGTTGATGCCGGCCTCGCGCACGGCGGCCAGAGTGTCGAGCCGGTCCTGGTAGCTGCGCGTGGTGATGACCCGCTGGTAGAACTCCGCCGAGGTGTCGAGGTTGTGGTTGTAGTAGTCGAGCCCGGAATCCTTGAGCGCCGCCGCCTGCATGGGCGTCAGCATGCCGAGCGTGGCGCAGGTCTCGAGCCCGAGGTCCTTCACCCCGCGCACCATCGCGCTGACCACCTCCAGGTCGCGGTCCTTCGGGCTGCGCCAGGCGGCGCCCATGCAGAAGCGCGTGGCGCCCGCTTCCTTCGCGGCACGCGCCCGCTCGACCACGTCGTCGACCGCCATCAGCGCCTCGCGATCGAGGCCGGTGTCGTAGCGCACGCTCTGCGGGCAGTAGGCGCAGTCCTCCGGGCAGGCCCCGGTCTTGACCGACAGCAGCGTCGACACCTGCACGCGGTTGGGATCGAAGTGGCGGCGGTGCACGGACTGGGCGTGGTACAGCAGGTCGGAGAAGGGCAGCGCCAGCAGCGCCTCGACCTCGGGCTTCGTCCAGTCGCTGCGGACCTCGCCCAGGCGCTCGTATCGGATCATGGTCAATTGCCTCGTTCTGGCCGGATTCTGGATGCCACGGCGCGCCCGCGGTGGCGCAGCCTTGGTCGGCATGAAGCCCGCGCAGTATTTGAGGCCCGCCGACCCCTGTCAACCCAGCCTCCGTGACCGGGTTTACAGCCTGTGCGATCGCGGCTTCGCGAGGATCTTCCGGCCGACCTGCATGCTCTGTCTCGATGCCGGGCAGGCGGGCGGGCTCGACCTGTGCGCCGGGTGTGAACACGACCTGCCGCGGGTGCTGCCGGCCTGCACCGGCTGTGCCCTGCCGCTCGCGCGCGCCGACGTCTTCCTGTGCGGCCAGTGCCTGCAGGCGCCGCGGGACTTCGACGCCGCCTTCGCCGCATTCCGCTACCAGTTCCCGCTGGACCGGCTGGTGCAGCGCATGAAGTACCAGCGCGAGATCGCGGCGGCGCGGGTGCTCGGCACCCTGCTCGGCCGCATCGCCTCGCGCGCGCACGCGCTGCACGTCGAGGCCCTGCTGCCGGTGCCGCTGCATCGCGCCCGCGAGGCGCGTCGCGGCTTCAACCAGGCGCTCGAGATCGCCCGCTATGCGGGCCGCGAACTCGGCCTGCCGGTCCTGCTCGACGCCTGTCGCCGCGCACGCGCCACGGACGAGCAGGCCGGCCTCACCGCCGACGAGCGACGCCGCAACCTGCGCGGCGCCTTCGAGCTGGTGCGCGCGACCGGCTTCGAGCGCATCGCCATCGTCGACGATGTCATGACGACAGGCAGCACGCTGGAGGAGCTGGCCCGCGTGCTGAAGGCCGGCGGCGCGACCTGGGTCGAGGCCTGGGCGGTGGCGCGGGCATAGCTCCGGTGCCTGGCACACCCCTGGCACCGCCGCGGTGCCAGGGGTGTGCCAGGCACCGCCTCAACGTACCGGCCGGACCTTCGCCAGCCACGGCGACGCGTCCTCGGCCTCGCCATCGGCCAGCCACTCGAACACCACGCTGTGCCACATCACCCGCTGCACGTACGCGCGGGTCTCGTTGAACGGGATGTTCTCGACCCAGATGTCGAGATCGAGCGGTCGCTCGGCGAACCACCGACGCGCAGCCCCGGGCCCGGCGTTGTAGGCGGCGAGCGCCACCGGGACCTGGCCGTCGAAGCGGGCGACGAGGTCGGCCAGCGTTGCCGCACCGAGTGCCACATTGATTGCCGGACGCTTGAGCTCCTCGACCCCCGGTCGCGCCAGGCCGATCGTGGTCGCGGTGCGCCGCGCGGTCGACGGCAGCAACTGCATCAGCCCGACGGCGCCGGCGCTCGACACCGCATAGGGCTGGTACAGGCTCTCCTGGCGCAGGACCGAATAGATGAGTGTCTCTGGCATGCCCGAGTCCCGCGCCGCGGCGCGCACCTCGTCGTCGAACGGGCGCGGATACAGGAGCGGATAGTCGTTGAAGATCCGCTCGCCGGCGGCGGTCGCGATGGCCTGGAAGTGCCAGCCCCAGGCGGCGGCCAGCGCAACCGCCGCGCGGCGTCCGGCCTCGTCGAGGTCGGCGGTTCCGGCGCGCCATTCGAAGGGCGCGAACTCGGCGAGCCCGGTATGCAGCAGTTCGCGCGCGCGCAGCAGTGCGGGCCGCTCCGCCAGCGCAGCCACCCGCGCGGCATCGAACACCAGCGGCTCGACGCTCGGCGCGAACGGCTCGTCTAGCCGCGCCGCCGACAGCACCGCGTACCAGTTGTCGGTCGGCAGCACCGCGGCGTAGAGCGTGCGCGCCCGCG
>CAZXAS010000173.1:0-6118 GCA_964638185.1 uncultured Steroidobacteraceae bacterium
CGCGACAGCATCATGCCGCGCGGATTGCAGCCGGTGTACGGCTGGCGCATCAGCTCGAGGTAGGCGACGACGTGCTGGTCGTAGGTGACGATGCCGCCGAACTCCTCCAGCAGGTTGAAGCAGACGTGCGGTTTCCATTCGCTGATGGAGGTCCTGAGCTCCGTCAGGCTGTCGCCGATGCCGAGCGGGCGCACGTCGTGGCCGGCCTCGCGCAGGGTGTTGATCACGTCGAACTCAGTGCGGAACTCGTCGGCCTGCTGGTCGGTGAGGCCGGCCAGGGTCTCCGGCGGGACCAGGGTCTCGTGCACCAGCACCAGGACACGGAGCTTCTTCATAGCGCGATCCAGGGGCCGACGCCCTTCGATGCCTTGCGCACCAGCGCCACCAGCAGCCGTTCCACGCGCCGCGTCGCCTTGCGCTTGTCGCCACGCACCAGGAGCCGCAGCCTGCGCGTGCGCTCGATGAGGTGGTCCAGCAGTTCCTGGACGAGATACTCGCTGGCGTCGAGTCGCGCCGCCACGCGCCGGCGCAGCAGCGGTCCGGACTCGCGCAGCAGCGTGCTGGCACGCGTCTGGCCGGTGCGGGTGCGCCGCACGGTGAACACACGCCTGAGGATCTTGTCGATCTTCTCCGCGTCGTCGCCGCGATAGTGACGCACCATGGCCGCGTAGTGCTGGCCGAGGGTGCGGCGCGCGATCTTCAGCGGCTCGACGTGATGGCGGGCCCGCACCACCGGGCGCGCACCGCGCAGGCCCGCCATGGTGCGCTCGACGTACTCCAGCTTCTTCAGTGCGGGCCAGCCTTCATAGCGTCGCCGCCATGTCGAGCGTGGCTGCAGCCACACCGCAAAGGTCTCGGCGAAGTCCTCGGTCGGGTGGCTCTGGGCGTACCAGCTGTCGAGGTGCTGCACGAAACGCTTGCTGCCCGGTCGCGGCCGGTAGTGGCGTGGATAGCGCCGCGAGGCCGGTCCGAAGGTCTCGCGCCAGTCCTTGCGCCGGCGCAGTCGATAGGCCGTGTCGATCGCGTGCCCGGCCTCGTGGCGCAGGATGCGCATCAGCGCGTCGACGTTGCCGCCCTCGACCTCGCCCATGAAACGCCGCTCCAGGCGCTTGAGGCGGGGGTGCAGCAGGTAGAACGGGATCGCGATGCCGGGAACGCCGTCCGGCGAGAACCACTCCTGGGAGATCCAGCAGTGCGGCCGCAGCACGAGTTCGCGCGCCTCCAGCTCCCGGTACAGGCGCGCGAGCGGGGCCTCGACCGGCGACCCGGCGATCCGGAGCCCCAGGTCGCACAGCCTGAGCTCGAGCAGTTCGTCGTCCGGCAGCCGGGCCCACCAGGGCTCACGGCGCCGCGGACGGCGCACAGGGGCGGCCTTCTTGCGCGAGGATTTCTGTTTGCGGGCCGCCATGTGGCCGCTAGCTTAGCCGCGCGCGTGCAGCCACGGCCACTCCCGCCGCCTCAGGCCCGGGCGAGCCGCCGCAGCGCGTGCCCGAGCAGGCCGTCGGCCAGGCCGCTGATCCTTTCCGCCCCGACCAGGCCGGAGCGCCAGCCGGCGGGAATCGCGCCGGCGCCGAAATGCGCCCCCGCCAGCTGGCCGGTGATGGCGCCGGTGGTGTCCGCATCGCCGCCGAGATTGACGGCCGCGAGCACGGCGTCGCGGAACGTCGCTCCGCGGCTGAAGGCCCACAGTGCCGCCTCGATGGCTTCGCAGGCCTGCCCGCCGCCGAAGATGCGTGGCGGGCCCTTGTCGGCCCAGGACCCGCGGGCCACGGCCGCGACTTCCGGCTTGAGCGGCCGACGGTCCCAGTAGCCCTCGACCGGGCTGAACATCGGGCGCAGCAGGTCGGGCTTCGGCGCGCCCTGCAGGGCGCCGGCGAGCAGCGCCGCGAAGTAGCGCACCGCGTCGAGGGTGATCGGCGCCTGGTGCGTGACGCGGGTGGCGTCGACCGCCGCCTCGATCGCCTCCACCGGGTCGGCGAGCAGCAGCATGACGGCCGGGCCGATGCGCGCGAGCGGCTCCTTGGCGACGCCGGCCGGGTCATGCGCGCCGGAGAGCGGGATGCCGGTCCATTGCGCATGGGCGAGCGCCTTGGCGGTCGCGGCGCTGATGCCGACGCAGCGCCCGGTGCTCGACAGGTGGCCTTCGCGTTGCCAGCGCACGTAGCGTGCGACCTGGTCGGCGTGGTCCATGGCGTCGCATTCCACCAGGCTCTCCGCGAGGCACAGCGCCATCGCGGTCTCGTCGCTCCAGGCCCCGCGCGGCAGTTCGAAGGGACCGCCACCGACGAGGTCGCCGACCGGGGTGAAGCTGCCGGGACGGCGCAGGGCCACGGCCTGGCCGCAGGCATCGCCGCAGGCGAGCCCTGCGAGCAGGCCGCGATAGCGGTCCTTGAGTGCGCGGGCGCCGGCCGTGTCCGGCAGCGCTGCGCGCACCACCGCGGCTTCGCGCCAGTCGCGCACGTACTCGACCTGGGCCGGCGTCTCCGGAACGCTCGGCCAGTCGCGCGACCGCTCGCTCGCCTTCCACAGCTCGTTGAGGCGTTCGAGCGCGGCGTCGCCGGCATCGCCATGGCGCGCCAGCCAGCAGCCGACCACGAGGTTGGTACGGCCGATGCCGGCCCGGCAATGCACGTAGACCCTGCGCCCGTCGGCGAGCGCGACATCGATCTCGTCGAGGATCTCCGCGGTGTGCTCGGGGCGCTCCGGCAGCGCGTGATCGCGGATGGGCTTCCTCAGGTAGGCGACGGCATCGCGGCCG
The DNA here is from genome assembly GCA_964638185.1 of uncultured Steroidobacteraceae bacterium. GTDB lineage: Bacteria > Pseudomonadota > Gammaproteobacteria > Steroidobacterales > Steroidobacteraceae > SG8-30. Next base: position 2,759 of record CAZXAS010000173.1, read on the forward strand.
TAGGGACCCGGCAGCCAGCGCTCGTAGGATTCGACCTCGCCCGGTACCGTCAGGTCGACGAAGCAGTCGATGCCGGCGTCGAGCAGCAGGCGGATGCGACTGCGCACCTGCTCGTCCGGACCGGTCCCGGGATGCTCGCCGGCGAGGAGCCTCCCCGGCTCCACCCAGTACGCGTTCGCGAGCGGCGCGCTGCTACGGCTCGGCATCGGTCGAGGCAGGCGTCGGTGCCAGGCACACCCCTGGCACCGCTGCGGTGCCAGGGGTGTGCCTGGCACCGTTCAGGTTGGCGCTGTTCGGGTTCAGGTTGTCCGCACGCAGGGACGCGAAGTCGAAGGCGGCCGGATCCGCGAGGTGCGAGGTGCTGACGTTGCAGATCGCAGTGAAGATGGAGTCGATCCGTCCCGGCTGCTCGCGTTCCCAGCCCTCGAGCATGCGGCCGATCGCCACCCGCTCGAGGTTCGGCTGCGAGCCGCACAACCGGCAGGGAATGATCGGGAATGCCCGGGCCCGGGCATAGCGGGCGATGTCGCGCTCCGGCACGTAGCACAGCGGACGAATCACGATGTTGCGGCCGTCCTCGGAGCGCAGCTTCGGCGGCATCGCCTTCAGGCGCCCGCCGTGGAACATGTTGAGGAACAGCGTCTGGACGATGTCGTCGCGATGGTGCCCGAGGGCGATCTTGCTGATGCCGTTCTCGCGTGCGTAGCGATACAGCGCACCGCGCCTGAGCCTGCTGCACAGCCCGCACTGGGTCTTGCCCTCCGGCACCACCCGCTTGACCACGCTGTAGGTGTCCTGGCTGATCACCTCGTACGGCACGCCGAGCGACTCGAGGTAGCGCGGCAGCACCTCCGCCGGGAAGTCCGGCTGCTTCTGGTCGAGGTTCACGGCGATGAGCTCGAACGACACCGGGGCGGCGCGCTGGAGCGACAGCAGCATGTCGAGCAGCGTGTATGAGTCCTTGCCGCCCGAGAGGCACACCATGACCCGGTCGCCGTGCTCGATCATGCCGAAATCGGCGATGGCCTTCCCGACCAGCCCGCGCAGGCGCGCCTGCAGCCGCTTGAAGTTGGTCGATTCTGTGGCGCGGATCGGGTGCATGGGCGTGAAGCTCGCAGGACAGGCGCGAATTCTAGCCACTCACCAGTCCGACAGGTACTTCCGCTCCAGGTACCGCAGGTGCGCGGCTGCCGACAGGGGCCGGCCGGTGGCGTGCTTCACGAGGCCCGGCACGTCCATCTTGGCGCCGAGCGAGTGCACGTTCTCCCTGAGCCAGCCGAGCACGCCGCTGAAGTCGCCCGCGGCGATCTCCCCCTCGACCCCCTGGCGATCCTCGCGCAGGGACTCCCACAGCTGCGCCGCGATCACGGCGCCGATGCCATAGGACGGGAAGTAGCCGAAGGAGCCGAGCGCCCAGTGCACGTCCTGCAGGCAGCCGTCGTTGTCGCTCGCCGGGCACAGCCCGAGACGCTGCTCCATGAGGTCGTTCCACGCCGCCGGAAGCTCCTTGACCGGCAAATCGCCCGACAGCAACCGTTGCTCGAGCTCGTAGCGCACGACGATGTGCGCCTGGTAGGTCAGTTCGTCCGCGTCGGCGCGAATCGGCCCGCGCGACACCAGGTTGAGGCGCCGGTAGATGTTCTCCTCCGACCATTCCGGCCCCTGCAGGCCGTAGTGCTTCTCGAGCAGGGGCCGGAGCCAGGTGACGAACCCGCGGCTGCGGCCGATGATCATCTCGAGCAGCAGCGACTGGCTCTCCTCCAGGGCCATGCCGCGGTCCTGGCCCACGGGCTGGTCACGCCATTCCTGCGGCAGGCCGAGGTCGTAGAGCGCCTGCCCGGTCTCATGCAGCGCGCCTAGCAGGCCGGAGAACGGGTCGGACGTGTCGATCCGCGTGGTCACGCGGATGTCCCCCGGCGAACCTTCGGTGAAGGCCCGCTCGCTGATGTCGAACCGGCCGCGGTCGAACGGGAAGCCGATGGCCTTCATCACGTCGACGCACAAGGCGCGCTGCTTCGCCGCCGAGAACTTGCCGTCGTGCGGTGTCGGTGGCCGGATCGACTGCGCCTCGAGCACCTCGGTCACGAGCGTCGGCAGGCGTCGCGACAATGCGGCAAACGTGGTACCGATCTCGGTGGAGCGCAGCCCGGGAGTGAACTCGTCGGCGAGCGCGTCGTAGGGCCCGATGGCGAGGTGCTGGCCGAGCATGGCGGCGCGATTGCGGGTCAGCTCGACCACCTCGCCGAGGTGCGGCGCCAGCACCTTGAAGTCGTTCTGCTCACGCGCCTCGCGCCACTTCGCCTCCGCCCTGGCGACGGCCCGCGCGAGCCTCGCGACGAGCGACGGCGGCGTGGCGATGGCGTGGTTGTGCTCGCGCTTCATCTCGCGCAGGTTGGCGACCTGCCAGTCCTGCAACGCGTGCCGATGGGCCTCGGCGCGCTCCACGAGGCGCGACACCCGGGGCGAGCTCAGGATCGAATGACATTCCGTCTCGAGCGCCGCGAGCTGCTCGCCGCGGACGTCGGCGCTGCCGCGCGGCATGGTGACCGCCGCGTCCCAGCGGAGCACGGCAAGCGCGCCGCGGAACGCGTGCAGGCGGCGGAATTCCTGTTCGAGTTGTTCGTATGGCGTGAGTGCGGGCACGGCGGCCTTCCTGCGGCCCGTCGCGGGCCGGGATGCGCCGGCTTCCGATCGCTGGGTTTCCCGCCGGATGGGCAGGACGGGACGCGCCCACAGTCTAGCAGTGCGCCACTGCCCGCGCCCGAGGTCCCGCAACCTGCCCTTTTAAAACAACGAGTTGCATCAACGCTCGGCGCGAAAGGCAGCTCAGGCCGATGGTGACGACCGCCCGACCTGGGCGCTCTCCGGCCCGACTTCAGGCGCCGTCGCGCGCAGCTTCGCGATCACGCCCTTCAGGTAGTGCGGCGACACGTGCGTGCGCGCGACCAGGGTGTAGACGGCGGGCACGACGAACAAGGTCAGCAGCACCGAGATGGTCGTGCCGTAGAAGACGACGACGCCGATCGGCTCGCGCTGCTCATAGCCGGCGCCGCTCGCCAGCAGGAACGGCGTTGCGCCGAAGGCGGTGCACAGGCTCGTCATGAGCACCGGCCGCAGGCGGATCGCCGAGGCCTTGATGACCGCCTGGACACGATCGAGCCCCTGGTCCCGCAGCTGGTTGGCGAACTCGACGATGAGCACGCCGTTCTTGGCAGCGATGCCGATGAGCATGATCATGGCGATCTGGCTGAACACATTGAGCGTCATGTTGAACAGCCACAGCCCCGCCAGTGCGCCGATGACCGCGAGCGGCACCGTGGTCATGATCACCGCCGGGTGACGGAAGCTCTCGAACTGCGC
>CAZXAS010000174.1:0-6109 GCA_964638185.1 uncultured Steroidobacteraceae bacterium
CGGTAGCGCGTGGCCAGCCGGACGGGTAAGGTTGATGGTTGCCCCGGACGTGAAGGATCGTCGATGACTGCACTGATCTGCGGTTCGCTCGCCTACGACACCGTCATGGTGTTCCCCGGCCGTTTCAAGGACCACATCCTTCCCGACCGCATCCACATGCTGAACGTCTCGTTCCTGGCGCCCAAGCTCACCCGCTACTTCGGTGGCTGCGCCGGCAACATCGCCTACAACCTCAAGTTGCTCGGCGGCGACGGCCATGCCTGCGCCGCCGTGGGCCACGACTTCGGCCCCTACGCGCGCTGGCTCGCCGAGAACGACCTCTCCGATCGCTTCGTGCAGGTCCTGGACGACGAGTTCACGGCGCAGGCGTACATCACCACGGACCTCGACGACAACCAGATCACGGCGTTCCATCCCGGCGCCATGAACCGCTCGCACTCCATCCCGGTGCCGGCAGACGCGGGCATCAGCATCGGCATCCTGGCGCCGGACGGCCGCGACGGCATGATCACCCACGCCGCCCAGTTCGCGGCTGCGGGGATTCCGTTCATCTTCGATCCCGGCCAGGCGATGCCGCTGTTCAGCCAGCAGGACTTCGACGCCTTCATCGACCAGGCGACCTGGGTCACGGTCAACGACTACGAGGGCCAGTTGCTGCAGGAGCGTACCGGCCAGTCCGTGGCCGACATCGCCGGGCGCGTCCAGGCCTATGTCGTGACCCGCGGCGTCGAGGGCTCGCGCATCCATACCGGTGGCCGCACGATCGACGTGCCAGCGGTCCGCGCCGGGCAGGTCGTGGACCCGACCGGATGTGGCGACGCATATCGCGCCGGACTGCTCTATGGTCTGATGCGCGGCATGGACTGGGAAACGACCGGGCGCATCGCGTCGCTGCTCGGGGCGATCAAGATCGCGCACTCCGGCACGCAACACCATCGCTTCACGCCCGCCGAGTTCAGCGAGCGCTTCCATGACGCCTTCGGCTACAGGTTCGAATGACATGAGATCGATCTTCCCGGCGACATTCGCACTGATCATGTTCGCGGCCCTGGCGCCGGCTGCCGGCGCGGCCGAGGGCAATGGCTGGTCGGCGACGCTCGAGCGGATCTCGAGCGGCGTGGTCGCGATCCAGATCGACGCCACCCGTGCCTTCGACACCGAATGGAATACCTCGTCCCAGGCGACCGGATTCGTGGTCGACGCCAGGCGCGGCCTGATCCTCACCAATCGTCACGTCGTCACTTCCGGGCCGGTGACGGCCCAGGCCGTGTTCCTCAATCGCGAGGAGGTCGAGCTCGAGCCGGTCTATCGCGATCCGGTCCACGACTTCGGCTTCTACCGCTACGACCCGCGCAAGCTGCGCTTCATCGAGCCGGCCGAGCTGCCGCTGTACCCGCGCGGGGCGCAGGTCGGCACCGAGATCCGCGTGGTCGGCAACGATGCCGGCGAGCAACTGTCGATCCTCGCCGGGACACTCGCGCGCCTCGACCGCGAGGCGCCGAACTACGGTGTCGGCAAGTACAACGACTTCAACACCTTCTACTACCAGGCCGCGTCCGGGACCTCCGGTGGCTCCTCGGGCTCGCCGGTCATCGACGAGGCCGGGCGCGTGGTAGCGCTCAATGCCGGGGGCTCGACCGGCGCGGCCTCGAGCTTCTACCTGCCGCTCGATCGCGTGGTGCGCGCGCTCGAGCACATCCGGGCCGGGGAGGCGGTGCCACGCGGCACGCTGCAGACGGTGTTCCGCTACACGCCCTACGACGAACTGCGCCGGCTGGGGTTGCAGGGCGCCACCGAGGCGGAGGCCCGGCGCAAGTTCCCCGCGCGCACCGGCATGCTGGTGGTCGCTGAAGTCCAGCCGGGTTCGCCCGCCGATGGTGCGCTGGCCCCGGGCGACGTGCTGGTTCGGATCGGTGGCGAGCTGCTGGCCGATTTCGACGCGCTCGCCAAGGCGCTCGACGGTGCGGTGGGACAGGTGCTCGATTTCCAGGTGGAGCGGGGCGGCCGCGTCATCGACCGGAAGATCGAGGTGGCCGACCTCTACGAGGTATTGCCCGACGCCTACCTCGAGATCGGCGACAGCGTCGTGCATACGCTGTCGTGGCAGATGGCGCGCCACATGAACGTGCCGGTCCGCGGCCTGTTCGTCGCCAATCCTGGCTACCTGTTCGGACCGGCCGGCATCCCGCGCGCGGCCGTCATCGTGGAACTCGACCGGCGCCCGGTCGCTGGTCTGGAAGATGCCGTGGAGATCCTCTCCGGGATGCCGGACGGACGCGAGGTGCCGGTCCGCTACTTCACGCTCGAGGACACGCGTTCGCCACAGCTGAAATCGGTCCGCGTCGACCGGCGCTGGTTTCCGGCACGCACCTGCCGCCGCGACGATTCGCTCGGGCACTGGCCCTGTGTGCCGCTGGAGGCGCCGCCCCAGCACGAGAAGGAACCGCCGGCGAGCACCCGTTTCGCGGCGACGGGCGACCGGGTGCTCGACGCCCTGGCGCCGTCACTGGTGCTGGTCAGCTTCAACATGCCGTACTCCGTGTCCGGCGTCACGGAGCGGAACTACTTCGGTACCGGCGTCATCGTCGATGCCGCCCGCGGTCTGGTCGCCGTCGACCGCAACACGGTACCGGTTGCGCTCGGCGACGTGCGGATCACCTTTGCCGGCACGATCGAGGTTCCGGGCCGTGTCGCCTACGTACACCCGTTGCACAACCTCGCGGTAGTCGCCTACGACCCGGCCGCCATCGGTGACACGCCGGTGCGGGCGGCCAGCATGCTCGAGCGTGAACTCGAGCCGGGCGAGAGCGTCAGCGTCGTGGGCATGAAGCCCGACCAGCGCCTGTTCGGGCAGCGCAGCGAAGTGGCCTCGCGCGATCCGGTCAACTTCCCGCTGTCGCGCACGCTGCAGTTCCGTGAGTCGAACCTGTCGACCATCAGGCTGGTGAATGGCCCGGCCGACTTCGACGGTGTCATTGCCGACAGCCGCGGCCGGGTGCTGGCGCTGTGGTCGAGTTTCGCATTCGAGAACGGCCGCCAGGTCCAGCAGGAGAACCAGGGCATCCCGATCGAGATCGTCCGCGAGATGCTCACGCATGTGCGCGACGGCACGGCGCTGTACTCGCTCGAGGCCGAGCTGGCGCCGCGCACGCTCGCCGATGCCCGCCGCATCGGCCTCGCCGACGACTGGGCGCGGCGCATCGAGCAGCACAGTCCCACCCGCCGCGAGGTGCTGTCGGTCACGCGCCTCGTCGCCGGCGCGCCGGCGGCCACGTTGCTGCGGCCAGGCGACCTGCTGCTCGAGATCGAGGGTGAGATCGTCAACAGCTTCCGCGAGGTGGAGCGCGCCGTGCAGCGCGAGCGCGTCCGCCTGAAGGTGTGGCGGGACGGCGCCGAGCGCGAGATCGAGGTCGCGACCGCGGCCCTGGACGGCCGCGGCATCGAGCGGGTCCTGGTCTGGGCCGGCGCGACCCTGCACGAGCCGCACCGCGCCATGGCGGCCCAGCGTGGGATCCCGGCCGACGGCGTGTTCGTGGCTTTCTTCATGTACGGGTCGCCCGCGAGCCGTTACCAGCTATGGGCCGGCCGGCGGATCACCGAAGTGGACGGCGTGCCGACACCGGATCTCGACGCGTTCCTGCGTGAGGTCGCCGGCAGGCCCGACCGCTCCTCGCTCAGGCTCAAGACAGTCAACTGGAACGACTCGGTCGACGTGATCACGCTCAAGCTCGACGACCACTACTGGCCGACGTATGAGCTGCGGCGCAGCGGCGACGACTGGCAGCGCGTGGCTGTCGACTGACGACCGTCGCCACCTGGCGACTTCCCGAATCGACCGCGGAGGCACTAGACTGCGGTCCTGAGGCCACTTGGCACCCCGAGGAGTGACCCATGATCCATCTGTTCCTGCGTCGTGCCTGCGTCGCGCTGGTTGCAGCGAGCCTGCTTGCGCCCGCCCTGTCGCCCGTCGCACATGCGGCCATCATCGGCACTGCCGATGCCGTGGCGGTCGAGCAGCGCGTGGCAATGCTCGATGCGGTACGCGCCGGGCTCGCCCGCGAGGACGTCCGTGCGCGCATGCTGGCACTCGGCGTCGGGCCGGGCGAGGTCGACGGACGACTCGATGCGCTGACGGATGCCGAGCTCGCGACCCTGGCCGGTCGCCTGGACGAAGTACCGGCGGGTGGCGATGCCCTGGCGGTCATCGGCATCGTGTTCCTGGTGCTGCTGCTCCTCGAGTTCACGGGCACCATCGACATCTTCAAGAAAGTGCCGTGACGCGCGCGGCGCTGCCCTGGGCAGCGCTGCTGGTTTCGGTCGCCGGCTGCAGTTCGGTCACGCCGCTCGGCGAGGTGCTTCCGGAGGAATCGCCCCCCCGGCTCGAGCTGGACCGCACGCCGTTCTACGCCCAGGACGACCATCAGTGCGGGCCGGCGGCGCTCGCGATGGCACTCGGCACGACCGGTGTCGACGTCGACCCGGCTGAGCTGAGCGCGCAGCTGTTCCTGCCCGGGCGCCAGGGCAGCCTGCAGGTCGAGATGCTGGGCAGCGCCCGCCGCCAGGGACGGCTCGCCTACGTGCTGAGTCCCGACATCGCCGCGCCTCTGGCCGAGCTCGCCGCCGGTCATCCCGTCGTCGTGCTGCAGAACCTCGGCGTCGAGAGCTACCCGCTGTGGCACTACGCGGTGCTGATCGGCTACGACGCCGCGCGCGGACACGCGTTGCTCAGGTCGGGCACCGAACAGCGCCTCGCGATGCCCTGGTCGCGGTTCGTCGGAAGCTGGGACCGCGGCGGGCGCTGGTCGATGGTGGTGCTGGAACCGGGGTCCGTCCCTGGCAGCGCAGAACTGCTGCCCTACGTCGAGGCCGCCGCCGGCCTGGCTGACGTCGATCCCGCCGCAGGCGAGCGCGCGCTGCGTGCCGCGACCGTGCGCTGGCCCGACGAGCCCATCGCCTGGCTGGGCGTGGGCAATGCGGCCTATGCGGCGGGTCGACTCGACGAGGCCATCGACTCGTTCGCACGCGCTGTACAGCTCGGACCGCGCAATGCCGCCACGCGCAACAACCTGGCGCAGGCGCTGCTCGATGCCGGCTGTGTGCCCGAGGCCCGGCGCGAGGCGCGCCGCGCCCTCGAGCTCGCCGCTGCGACACCGCTCGCCGCCGCGATCGCGCATACGCTGGCCGACGCCGAGGCGACGCGTCCACCAGGTTCGCGTCCTGCCCTGTGCCAGGCGCAGGTCGAGGCGCAGCCGTAGGCGCGGCCGGCGTGCTCCACGCGCCGCGGTCGACCACGCCGGCGCCTGTATCATCTGCAGATGACCGACACGATGCAGATCGAGGCCGCGGCACGCCTGCTGCGTGAGGGGCGCCTGGTCGCCTTCCCGACCGAGACCGTCTACGGGCTTGGCGCGGATGCGAGCAGCGCCACCGCCGTCGGCAGGATCTTCGCCGCCAAGGGCCGGCCGCCCACGCACCCGGTCATCGTGCATCTCGGTACCGTCGACCAGGTCGGCCAGTGGGCGGCCGATTTTCCCGAACCGGCGCGCCGCCTGGCGGAGCGGTTCTGGCCCGGACCGCTGACCCTGGTGCTGCCGCGTGCGCCCTCGGTGTCCGATGCGGTGACCGGCGGCCAGGACAGCATCGCGCTACGCGTACCATCCCATCCGCTGGCGCGCGCCCTGTTGCGTGCGTTCGGCGGCGGCATCGCCGCACCCTCGGCCAATCGCTACGGGCGCCTGAGCCCGACGCGCGCCGAGCACGTCCGCGCGGAACTCGGCGACGCCGTGGACCTCGTCCTCGACGGCGGGGACTGCGAGGTCGGCCTCGAGTCGACGATCGTGTCCTGCCTCGACGGCGAAGTCCGCCTGCTCCGGCCCGGTCACGTCACGCGTGCACAGCTCGAGTCGGTCGTCGGGCCGCTGTCGGCCGGCACGAGCGCCGCGCCGAGGGTGCCGGGTGCGATGAAGTCGCACTATGCACCGGTCACGCCGCTCGAACTGGTCGAGCCGGCGGACCTGGAGCGAAGCGTGGCGGCGACCGGCGCGGCGCCGGTCGCGGTGCTGGCCTTGCGCCCGGCGCCGCCGGGATGGGATGCGCTGCGCTGGCGCGT
>CAZXAS010000175.1:0-6081 GCA_964638185.1 uncultured Steroidobacteraceae bacterium
GACGCGAAGGCGTCGAGCCAGGCGGGATCGGCCGTGGGCAGCGACAGCGTCAGGAGCGCCCAGGCGGGCTCGGCGCCCATCGCGGCGAGATCGCTCAGGTTGACGGCCAGGACGCGATGGCCGATGTCGCCGGCGTCGAAGCCATCGGGAAAGTGCCGGCCCGCCACCAGGGTGTCTGCCGCCAGCGCCAGGTCGAAGCCCGCGCGCGGTCGGACGATCGCGGCATCGTCCCCGACGCCGAGCGACACGTCGTCGCGCCGGGCGCCGCGACCGGTCAGGTAGCGTGCGATCAGCTCGAACTCGCCGGGACCCGCCATCGCCTGCGGCGACGCGCCGGTGTCAGGCCGCGCCGCGCTCGGGTGCGCGGTGCACCCGCGAGGCACGGTCGAGCACGGCGTTCACGAACTTGTGGCCGTCGGTGGCGCCGAAGCGTCGCGCCAGGTCGACCGCCTCGTTGAGGACGACCTTGTAGGGAACGTCCGGCCGCTGCATGAGCTCCCACATCCCGAGGTACAGCACCGCATGCTCGACCGGGTCGAGCTGCGCCGGCGGGATCTCGGCGTGCAGCGCGAGTTCAACGTCGATCGCCGAGGCGCCCTCGCACACCTGGCGCAGCGCGTCCTTGAAATACTCCGGGTCGACCTTGGCGAAGTCCGGGTCGCGCGAATACTGCTGGTAGAGATCCTGCCAGGGCGCGTGGCCCAGCTGCCACTGGTACAGGGCCTGCATCACCAGGCGGCGCGCAGCGCTGCGCATGCGCGAGACGCTGTGGCGCGAGGTGGCCATTCAGGCCTCCAGCCGCCTGAGCAGGTTCGCCAGTTCGATGGCGCAGAGCGCGGCGTCGGCGCCCTTGTTGCCGGCCTTGCCGCCGGCACGGTCCATGGCCTGCTCGGCGGTCTCCGTGGTGAGCACGCCGAGGGTCACCGGCACCCCTGTCTCCTGCGCGACCCGCGCGAGCCCCGAGGCGCACTCGCCGGCGACGTAGTCGAAATGCGAGGTCTGGCCGCGAATCACGGCGCCGAGCGCCACGATCGCGTCGTAGCGGCGCGATTGCGCCAGCTTGCGCACGACCAGCGGCATGTCGAAGGCCCCTGGCACGCGCACCAGCGTCAGCTGCTTCTCTTCTGCGCCGTGGCGGCGAAGCATGTCGAGCGCGCCGCGCACCAGGTCATCGACGACCGACTCGTTGAATCGCGACGCCACGATCGCGAATCGCAGGTCGCGCACCACCAGCTCGCCCTCGAGCAGCCTTACGTTATCCATGGCGCGAGTATATCAATCGACGTAGCCGGTGACCTCGAGCCCGAAGGCCGAGATGCCGAGCATCTGCTTGGGCGAGGACAGCACCCGCATCCGGCTGACCCCGAGGTCCTTGAGGATCTGGGCGCCGATGCCGTAGGTGCGCAGCACCGTCCCGCCCTCGTGCGCCCGGGTCGCGGCATCCTCGTGCCCCGCTTCCAGGCTCGCGACCGCTTCCATGATGTCGCGCGCCGTTTCGTTCTGCCGCAACATGATGAGGATGCCGTTCTCCTCCTCCGCGATGCGCCGCATCACGCCGCGAAGCGTCCAGCCGGCGGTCTCGGTGCGCACCCCGAGCACGTCGCGCAGGGTCTCCTTCAGGTGCACCCGCACGAGCGGCGGCTCCGGGCCGTCGATGCGGCCGCGCACCAGGGCCACGTGAACCGTGCGGTAGACGTGGTCCTCGTACCAGCACATGCGGAACGGCCCGAATTCCGTGTCGATCACCTGGTCGGAGACCCGTTCCACCGACCGTTCCTTGTGCAGGCGGTAGCGGATCAGGTCGGCGATGGTGCCGATCTTGATGCCATGCGTCTGGGCAAAGCGCTCGAGGTCCGGGCGCCGCGCCATGGTGCCGTCCTCGTTCAGGATCTCGACGATGACGGCGGCGGGCTCGCAGCCGGCGAGCCGGGCGAGGTCGCAGCCTGCCTCGGTGTGGCCGGCGCGGGTCAGCACGCCACCGGGCTGGGCCATCAGCGGGAAAATGTGGCCCGGCTGGCGCAGGTCCTCCGGACGAGCCTCCTTCTGCACCGCGGTGCGCACGGTATGCGCGCGGTCGTAGGCGGAAATCCCGGTGGTCACGCCCTCGGCCGCCTCGACACTGACGGTGAAATTGGTGAGATGGCCCTGGTCGGTCTCGCTCACCATGAGCGGCAGGCGCAGCTGCCGGCAGCGCTCGCGGGTCAGGGTCAGGCAGATGAGCCCGCGGCCATAGCGGGCCATGAAATTGATGTCCTCGGGCCGGACCATCTCGGCGGCCATGACCAGGTCGCCTTCGTTCTCGCGATCCTCGTCGTCCATGACCACGACCATGCGGCCCCGCCGCAGGTCCTCGAGCAGCTCTTCGATGGTGTTGAGTTCAGCCATGGATCGCGGCGCCAGGCGCCGGGGTCGGCGCGAATCGGGCATGTTACTGCCCTGGCACCCCTTCGTGCACCCATCGCCCCGCGGTGCCCGGGACCGCCGCCGGCCGTCAGGCGTCGTCGAACCAGGCGGAGACGAGCACCGCGGCGGCCAGCATGATCCGGTCGAACACCCGCGTCAGCATGGTCTCGCCCTCCACCCCGGACCCGCCTGCCCCTGTGACCGGCCCAGGGCCGGTCCAGCGGCGTTTTTCCGGGAGGAGCAAGTCCCGTGCCGGAGAGCACGAGTGCTGGCGAATCAGCCTGTTGCAGCGCGCATCGCCGCGGATCGCGAACGCAGTGTCAATTCGCCCGACAGCGGCGCCTCGTCAGCGGCAGGCGACCAGGCGTTCCACGTAGCGGGCGATGATGTCGACCTCGACGTTGACGCGCGCGCCCAGGTCGAGCGCGCCGAGCGTGGTCACCTCGAGTGTGTGCGGGATCAGGTTGACGCCGAAGCGACGGCCGTCGACCTCGTTGACCGTCAGGCTGACGCCGTCGAGCGTCACCGAGCCCTTCGGCGCGACATAACGCGCGAGTTCGGTGGGCAATTCGAACACCAGCCGGCGCGAGCGCGCATCCGCATGCCGCCCGGTGACCGTCGCGACCCCGTCGACGTGCCCGGTGACGTAGTGACCGCCCAGGGGGTCACCGGCGCGCAGGGCCCGCTCGAGGTTCACGGGTGCGCCGGCGCCGAGCGCGCCGAGCGTGGTCCTGGCGAGCGTCTCGCGCGAGACGTCGGCGGCAAAGGCCGCGGGCGCGAGGCGGGTGACCGTGAGGCAGGCCCCGCCGACACAGATGCTGTCGCCGATCGCGACCCCGGTGAGATCCAGCCCGCCCGTGTCGATCAGGAGCTCGACATCGCCATCCCGCGGATCGATGCGTTCGACCCGACCGACCGCCGCCACGATTCCGGTGAACATCCGCCCTCCTCAGCCGGCCGCGGGGGCAAGCGTGATGCGCAGGTCGCGACCTACCCGCCGGGTCGAGACCATGCCGAATGCGAGCCTGTCGTCCATGCGGGCCAGCGCGTTGATGACCGCGAGCGGTCGTGCGTCGGTCCCGAGCAGCACCGGTGCCACGTACAGCACGAGTTCGTCCACGAGCTTCGCCTCGATGAGCCTTCCGGCGAGGGTCGCGCCACACTCGACCTGCAGTTCATTGACCTGGCGCCGGGCGAGGCAGCCGAGCACCGCGGCAAGGTCGAGGCCGCCTGGCCCGGCCGGCACCAGCTCGATCTCGGCGCCCGCGGCCTCGAGCGCCGCGGCGCGGGCGGTCCGGGTGGCAGCGAACACCAGGGTGCGACCGGGCGGCGCCAGGAGGCGCGCACGCGCCGGCGTGCGCAACCGGCTGTCGAGCACCACCCTGAGGGGCTGGCGTTCGTGGCCGGGCAGGCGGACATCGAGGCGCGGGTCGTCGGCCAGGACGGTCTCGACGCCGGTCAGGATGGCCGAGGCGCGTGCCCGCAGCCGCTGCACGTCGCTGCGCGCATCCTCGGCGCTGATCCAGCGGCTGTCGCCGCTGGCCAGTGCCGTGCGTCCGTCGAGGCTCGCCGCCAGCTTCAGGCGCACCCAGGGCCGCCCGCGCTCGAGGCGCGAGAGGAAACCGGGATTGAGCGCGCGGGCCGAGGCCTCCAGCAGGCCCGACTCCACCGCGATGCCGGCGGCCGCGAGGCGCGCCGCGCCGCCGCCGTTGACCTCGGGGTTCGGGTCGCGCAACGCGTAGACGACCCGGGCGAGGCCCGCCGCGACCAGCGCGTCCGCGCAGGGCGGCGTCCGCCCATGGTGCGCGCAGGGCTCGAGGGTCACGTAGGCCGTGGCGCCCAGCGCCGCATCGCCCGCCGCGGCCAGGGCATGCACCTCGGCATGCGGCTCGCCGGCGCGAACATGGAAGCCCTCGCCCAGCACACGTTCACCCGCCGCAATGACGCAGCCGACGCGCGGGTTCGGATCCGTGGTGGCGAGGCCGCGCGCGGCCAGCTTGAGTGCGCGGGCCATGTGCCGCGCATCGAGCGCGCTGAAGCTCATCGCCTTCCCTTGGCCCCGCGGCCGCTGCCGGGCAGCAGTGGCAACTGGCCCGTGGCCGGGTCGCGGCGACGCTGCTGGTCGAGTTCCTCGAGCTGTTCGCGGAAGGCGTCCACGTCCTCGAAGCGGTGGTAGACGGAGGCGTAGCGGACGTAGGCCACCTCGTCGAGCTGCCGCAGTTCGCCCATCACCATCTCGCCGATGCTGCGCGAGCGCACCTCGCGCTCGCCCAGCGCCCGCAGCCGGTAGCAGATGCGCTCGATCGCGGCATCGAGCTGCTCGAGGCCCACTGGCCGCTTCTCGAGCGCCTTGAGCATGCCGTTGCGCAGCTTGGTCTCGTCGAACGGTTCGCGGGTCTCGTCACCCTTCACGACCTGCGGCATGACGAGCTCGGCGGTCTCGAAAGTGGTGAAGCGCTCGCCACAGGCCAGGCACTCGCGACGGCGGCGGACCTGGCGGCCTTCGCCCGCCAGGCGCGAGTCGGTCACCTTGGTCTCGGCGTGGTTGCAGTACGGGCAGTGCATGGCCGGCCCGGACGTCCGTCCCGCTCAGCCGTACACCGGGAAGCGGCCGCAGAGCTCGACCACCGCATCGCGCACCCGGGCCACCACGGCCTCGTCGCCCATGCCGTCGAGCACGTCGGCGATGAAGCCGCCGACCACGCGTGCCTCGGCCTCGCCGAAGCCACGGGTGGTGATCGCCGGCGTGCCGATCCGAAGGCCGCTGGTGACGAAGGGCGAGCGTGGATCGTTCGGCACCGCGTTCTTGTTCACCGTGATGTGCGCGCGGCCGAGGGTCGCATCGGCGTCCTTGCCGGTGTACTCGCGACCGATGAGGTCGATCAGGAACAGGTGGTTGTCCGTCCCGCCCGAGACGATGCGGTAGCCGCGCGCCTCGAGTGTCGAGGCCATGGCGCGGGCGTTGGCGACGACCCGCTGCTGGTAGTCCCTGAACTCCGGCTGCAGCGCCTCGAGGAAGGCCACCGCCTTGGCGGCGATGACGTGCATCAGCGGGCCGCCCTGCGTGCCCGGGAAGATGAGCGAGTTGAACTTCTTGTGCAGATCGTCGTTCGGCCGCGCGAGGATCAGGCCGCCGCGCGGGCCGCGCAGCGTCTTGTGGGTGGTGGTGGTCACGACGTCGGCATGCGGCACCGGGTTCGGGTAGACGCCGGCGGCGACGAGGCCGGCGACGTGGGCCATGTCGACCAGGAACCAGGCGCCGACCGAATCGGCGATCTCGCGGAAGCGCTCCCAGTCGATCACGCGCGAATAGGCGGAGAAGCCGGCGATGATCAGCCGCGGCTGGTGCTCGACGGCGAGCCGCGCGACCTGTTCATAGTCGATCTCGCCGGTGGCCGGGTCGAGGCCGTACTGCACGGCGTTGAAGATGCGCCCGGAGAAATTGACCTTGGCGCCGTGGGTGAGGTGGCCACCGTGGTCGAGGCTCATGCCGAGCAGCGTGTCGCCCGGCGCGAGCAGGGCGAGATAGGCAGCGGCATTGGCCTGCGAACCCGAATGCGGCTGCACGTTGGCATAGGCCGCCCCGAACAGCTGCTTCGCCCGGTCGATCGCGAGCTGCTCGGCCACGTCGACGAACTCGCAGCCGCCGTAGTAGCGCTTGCCGGGGTAGCCCTCGGC
>CAZXAS010000176.1:0-2701 GCA_964638185.1 uncultured Steroidobacteraceae bacterium
ATCTCCCTCGCCCCCGACCTCGCCGCCGAGTTCGACGCGCTCGTGGCGGAGCGTGGCTACCAGTCGCGCAGCGAGGCCGTGCGCGACATGCTGCGCTCGGAGCTGAAGAGCCGGCGGGAGTCGGGCGACCCGGCCGGACCCTGCGTCGCGGCGCTGTCCTACGTCTACAACCACCACGAGCGCGACCTGTCGGAGCGGCTCGCAGCACTGCAGCACGATCACCACGAGCTGATCGTATCGACCATGCATGCGCATCTCGACCACGACCATTGCATCGAGACCGTGATCCTCAAGGGCCGCGCGCGCGCCGTGCGCGATTTCGCCGACCTGCTCACCGCCGAGCGCGGCGTGCGCCACGGCCAGCTCAACCTGGTGAGCGCCGAGCTCGGCCACGAACACACCCACGGCGGCCACCGCCACCGCCACCTCAGGCCCGGCCCCTGACCCGTCGCTGCTGCGGAAATCCCGGACTGGCCGGGGTGGACGGCTTCGCTACCGTAGTATGAAGTTTTACTCCATTATTCATACTTCGGTCGGCCACCAGGAGCGCGTGCCATGCGGGAGCAGGTCAAGCCCGGGATGGGAACCAGGAGCCGCCCCGCGGTAGTTGCGGCAACGATGCTCGCCGCGCTGCCCGCCGGCCTGCCGCCCGCCCAGGCCGCGGGCGTCACCGGCGCCGACCTCGAGGAAGTGGTCGTCACCGGCCGGCGCATCGTCCTCGGCGGCGAGCCGCGCGCGGCCAGCGAGGGCACGGTGCTCGGCGAACAGCTGGCGGCACGCCCGCTGCTGCGCGTGGGTGAACTGCTCGAGGTCGTGCCCGGCATGATCGTCACGCAGCACACCGGCGACGGCAAGGCGAACCAGTACTTCCTGCGCGGCTTCAACCTCGACCACGGCACCGACTTCGCCACCCGCGTCGAGGGCATGCCGGTCAACATGCCCACGCATGCCCACGGCCAGGGCTACATGGACCTCAACTTCGTGATCCCGGAACTGACCGACCGGGTGGTCTATCGCAAGGGCACGTATTACCCGGAGCTCGGCAACTTCTCCGCCGCGGGCGCCGCCGACATCCACTACGTCGACAGCCTGCCCGAGTCCTTCGTTTCGCTGACCGTCGGCGAGTTCGACTACCTGCGCGGCGTCGCCGCAGCCTCCTGGGATCTCGCCGGCGGCTCCATGGTCGTGGGCCTCGAGGTCGACCGCACCGACGGCCCGTGGGAGAACCCCGAGAACCTCGAGAAGACCAATGGCGTGATCCGCTGGTCACGCAGCGGCGAGTCCTCCGGACTCGCCGTCGACCTGATGGGCTATTCCGGCAGCTGGGATTCCACCGACCAGGTGCCGCTGCGTGCGATCGAATCCGGCGCACTGGGTCGCTTCGGCGCCGTCGATGCCACCACGGGCGGCGACTCGAGCCGTTATTCACTGTCGATCGCAGGCTTCAACGATCGCGGCAGCGGGCGGATCGACTACGGCGCCTATGCCATGCAGTACGACCTGAGGCTGTTCTCGAACTTCTCCTACTTCGTCGACGAGGTGAACGGCGACCAGTTCGCGCAATTCGACGATCGCCGGGTCTATGGCGGCAACGTCGCGTGGACCTTGCCCGTCGCGTTCGGCTCCGGCGGCAGCACCCTGCGCCTCGGCGCCGACCTGCGCCACGACGACATCGACCCGGTCGGCCTGTACCTGAGCCAGGGGCGGCAGCGCTATGCGACGGTACGCGAGGACGTCGTCACGCAGACGCTCGCCGGCGCCTGGGCCGGGTTGCACACGCGCTGGACGCCTTGGCTGAGGACCGAGGCCGGCGCCCGCTTCGACTGGCTCGACTACGACGTGCAGAGCGACCTCGCCGCGAACTCGGGCTCGGGCGACGACGACCTCGTCAGCCCGAAGCTCTCCATCACACTCGGGCCCTGGAATGACACCGAGTTCTTCGCAGCCGTCGGCCGTGGCTTCCACAGCAACGACGTGCGCGGGGCGACCATCACCGTCGACCCGGCCGATGCGACCTGCACCGTCGCCAGTGACTGTCTCGCGCCGGTGACACCGCTGGTCGAGGCGACCGGCGCCGAGGTCGGCCTGCGCACCGCGCTGGTGCCGCGCACGCAGCTGTCGGTGGCGCTGTGGCGACTCGACATCGACTCGGAGCTGTTGTTCATCGGTGATGGCGGCGCCACCGAGGCCACCCGGCCGAGCCGGCGCGAGGGAGTCGAGCTCGGACTGTATGCGCGTCCCGCCGACGGGGTGATCATCGACGCCGACTACGCCTGGACCCGGCCACGCTTCGACGACGACGACCCGGCCGACCACATTCCCGGCGCGATCGAGTCGGCCGCCTCGCTCGGCATCACCGCCGAGCTGCCCGGCGGTTTCTTCGCCGGCGCGCGCCTGCGCTACCTCGGCCCGGCGGCGCTGGTCGAGGACGACAGCGTCCGCTCCGACAGCACGACACTCTTGAACCTACAGGCCGGCTATCGCTGGCAGCGCTTTCGCCTGACCGCGGCGATCTACAACCTGCTCGACGAGCAGGCCAACGACATCACCTACTTCTACGAGTCGCGCCTGCCCGGCGAGGCCACGCCGGTCGAGGACATCCACTTCCACCCGGTCGAGCCACGTTCGCTGCGGGTGACGCTCGAGGCACGCTTCTAGCCGGACCTGCGCGCTACTTCACGCTCGGCGGAAGCTCGACGAA
>CAZXAS010000176.1:2801-6037 GCA_964638185.1 uncultured Steroidobacteraceae bacterium
TGCGCGTTCTGGTCCATGTCGGCCCAGCGCGCCCGCATCTTCAGGCTGAATGGTTCCATGACCCTGTCGCTCCACGCACGGAACACGGATGACGCCATTTTAGGGGCAAATACGCTTCCATTTGCGCGACGGCGACGGAATGATGGCGCCGGGACGGGTATGGCCGGCGGCAACCCGCAAGGCATGGCGACGAGGAAAGGCAACGGAATGGCCAAGGCGCGCGACCACGACCAGCGGTCCATGGGGGCGCTCGACGCCTTCATGTTTCGTGGCGACGAGGATCCGCGCACGCGTTCGTTGCTGACCGTCGCCTACGTGCTCGACCGCAGCCCGGGCCGCGAGGAGTTCGTTGCCACCTTCGATCGCGCCAGCCGCCTGATCCGCCGGCTGCGTCAGCACGTGGTGGCGCCGCCGCTCCCCGTGTTCCTGCCGTCGTGGATCGTCGATCCGGACTTCGACCTGGAGCGGCACCTGCGCTTTGCCCGCCTCCCGGCGCCGGGCGGGCTGGCCGATCTCATGGACGCGGTGCAGGCCGAGCTCGTCACGCATCTCGACCCGGCACGCCCGCTGTGGGAGGCCATCCTCTACGAGGGGCTCGAGGGCGAGCGGGCGGCGGTCATCATCAAGATGAGCCACGCGGTCACCGACGGCATCGGCGCGCTCAAGCTGTTCGCCGCGCTGCTCGACACCGAGCGGCATCCCGACAAGGGCCCGATGCCGCCGGCACCCATTCCCGAGGACGTCACGCCCGACGAGCTCCTGGAGCGGGCGGTCAGGAGCCTGCCGGCCGCGACCCTGCGAACCCTGGCCGACGGTGGCAGCATGGCTCTCCGGGTGGCGCTGCAGGGCGCCGTCGCGCCCAGGGCCACGGCCGCCGGCACGCTCGAGTACCTGCGCTCGCTCGGCCGCATGTTCGGCCCGCATGGCGCGCCCTCCCCGGCGCTGGCCGGCCGCAGCCTCGCCAGGCGCGCGATCGCCCTCGAGTGGCCCCTCGAGGTCATGCGCCGCGCCGCCCGCAAGCTCGAAGGCTCGGTCAACGACCTGTACCTCGCCGGAACCGTCGGCGCCCTGCGTCGCTACCACGAGGCTGTCGGGCAGCCGGTCGAGAGCCTGCCGATGGCGATCCCGGTCAACCTGCGCGAGGCCGGCGACGCCGCCGAGGGCAACCGCTTCGGCGCCATCCTGCTGGCCGCGCCGCTCGGTGAGGCCGATCCACGCGAACGCGTTCGACGTATCCGCGAGGCAGTGCGTGCCGGTCGCGCCGAGCCGGCCATCGATGCCATGGGCCGGTTGGCGCCGCTGCTCGCACGGCTGCCGGGTGCCGCGCTGCAATCGCTGGCGGCCTCGAGCCCCAAGCCCGACATCCAGGCGAGCAACCTGCCCGGCCCCGAGGTCCCGATCTACCTCGCCGGTGCGCGCATCGCGCACTCCTACGCATTCGGCCCGGTACCGGGCGCCGCCGCGATGCTCACCCTGCAGTCGCTCGCCGGGACCTGCTTCGTCGGCGTCAACGTCGATCCGGCGGCCTTCACCCGCCCGGAACTGTTCGCCGACTGCCTGCAGCAGGGTTTCGCCGAGATGCTCGCCTTCGGCGGTCGCAAGCAGCACGTGGGCACGCCGCTGATGGGCCGGACGCGGCGACGCAGGAAGCGCGCATGACGGCCCGCGCAAGACGGCTGCCGGACTATCTCGCCGAGATCGCGACGAGCCCGGCGGGTCCACAGGTCGGTGCCGTGTTCGACTTCGATGGCACGCTGATCGCCGGCTATTCGATCCTCGCCTTCGTCGCGGAGCGCGCCCGACAGGGCGAGCTCGACACCGCCGACGTCGCGCGCAGCGCCGCACTCACGCTGCGCTATGCCGCCGGCGACGTCGACCAGCGCGACCTGATCGAGCTCGGCTACTCCGAATGGCGTGGCCGCACGGTTGCCCGGATGGAGGCGCTCGGCAGGCACCTGTTCGAGACCCGCATCGCGGACGAGATCTTCCCCGAGATGCGGGCCATCGTCGAGGCGCACCTCGCGCGCGGCCACACCGTCGTGATCGCCACCTCCGGTACCCGCTTCCAGGTGGAACCGGCGGCCGCGAGCCTGGGCATCGCGCATGTCCTGTGCACCGCGCTGTCGGTCCGCCACGGCAAGCTCACCGGCAAGTCGGACGGCCCGATCCTGTTCGGGCCGCACAAGGCGCGAGCCGTGCAGGCCTTCGCCGCCACGCGCGGCCTCGACCTCGGCGAGTCCTTCTTCTACGCGGATGGCGACGAGGACGAGGCACTGATGCACCTCGTCGGCCGGCCGCGGCCGGTCAACCCGGCGCCGCAGCTCGCCCGTGTCGCCGCGCGCCGCCACTGGCCGGTGCATCGCTTCACCAGCCGCGGCCGGCCGGACGCGACGGTCGTCACCCGCAATCTCGCCGGCACCATCGGCGCCGTGCCGGTGTTTCTCGGCGCGGCCGCATTGCGGCTCGCGACCGGCCGCAAGCGCGAGGCGGCGAACCTGGTGTCGTCGACGCTGACCGACGTGTCGCTGGCACTCGCCGGCGTGCGGCTCAACGTCGTCGGCGAGGAACATCTCTGGTCGCAACGCCCGGCGGTGTTCATCTGGAATCACCGCAACAACTTCGACGCCCAGATCGCCGGCAACCTCGTGCGCCGCGACTTCGGTGCCGTGGCCAAGAAGGAGTTGCAGCGGGTGCCGATCTTCGCGCTCGCCAGCCGCTTCATGCACATTGCGTTCATCGACCGCGGCGACAGCCGTGCGGCGGTGGACACGCTCAAGCCGGCGACCGAACTGCTGTCACAGGGAATCTCCATGCTGGTGGCGCCGGAGGGACGGCGCGCCAACGGCAAGGGGGTCGGCGGATTCAAGAAGGGCGCCTTCCGCATGGCGATGGACGCCGGCGTGCCGGTGGTGCCGATCGTGATCCGCAACGTCGACGACATCGGCGCGCGCAGCGCGACCTTCATGCGGCCTGGGACCGTCGACGTGGCAGTGCTGCCGCCGGTACCCACGGCGACATGGACCCTCCAGGACCTGCCGGCGCGCATCCAGGCCGTCCGGCAGCAGTTCATCGATACATTGCAGCACTGGCCAGGCGACGCCGTGGCTTGAGCGGCGCAGGGAGACCGCCATGCAGTACCGCGAAGGGACACTCGCAGCGCAGGATGGCACCGGGCTGTACACCCAGTCCTGGTTGCCCAGCGAGGAAGCACGCGGCGTCGTAGTCATCGCCCACGG
>CAZXAS010000177.1:0-5978 GCA_964638185.1 uncultured Steroidobacteraceae bacterium
CCGAGCGCGACCAGCCGCTCGATCGCCGCCGGATTGCGGTCGGCGCCCTTCACCCGTGCCGCACCATGGCACTTGAGCAGTCGCACGATGCCGATGCCGGCCGCGCCCAGCCCCACCTGCCCGATCATGCAGTCGTCGATCTGCCGTCCCACCCGGCGCGCCGCGTTGTGCAGGGCCGCGAGCACGACCACCGCGGTGCCGTGCTGGTCGTCATGCAGCACCGGCATGGCGAGCCGCTGCCTCAACGCCGCCTCGATCTCGAAGCACCCGGGCGCCGCGAAGTCCTCGAGCTGGATGGCCCCGAACGACGGCGCGATGGAAACGATGGTCTCGACGCAGCGCGCCGGATCCTTGTCCTCGAGCAGGATCGGCACCGCGTTGATGTCGGCGAGTCCGGCGAACAGCGCCGCCTTGCCCTCCATGACCGGCAGGCCGGCGAGCGGGCCGATGTCGCCGAGGCCGAGCACCGCGGTGCCGTTGGTGATCACCGCGACGGTGTGCCCGATGCTGGTGTAGAGCCACGCCTTGGCCGGGTCGTCGCGGATGGCGAGGCACACGCGCGCGACACCCGGTGTATAGACGTCGCGCAGCACCTGCTGCGTGTTGATGGGGATGGACGATCGCATGCGCAGCTTGCCGCCGCGGTGGCGGTCGAAGACGCGATCCGACTTGCCCACGAAATGCGCCGTCGGCAGTGCGTCGATCCGGCCGTAGAGGCTGCGGTCGGCCTCCTCGTCCATCTCGAGGGTGATCTCCCACAGCGTGCGGCCCTGCTCGCGCCGCACGGCGTTCAGGTGATCGATGATCAGACCGGCCTCGGCAATGACGCCGAGCACGGCCGCGAGGCTTCCGGGCTGGTGGATGGTCTCCACCATCAGTATCTCGGGAATCTTCACGTCGCTGTCCTGGTCTGGGTGGCGGATCGGGCTGCGGCCGGCCAGATTGCCGTCGCTTCACGAAAGGTGTTGGCGTGCAATGCCGCGGTGCGCTCCGGGTCCGGCGCGTAGCCACCGGCGAGCAGCACCGCGAGCGGGACGCCACGCTCGCGCGCCGCGAGCAGTACCAGGCGGTCGCGTCGGCGCAGCCCGTCCTCGGAGAGCGCCAGCTTGCCATAGCGGTCGCCGGCCGCGGGATCGACCCCCGCCAGGTAGAACACGATGTCGGCGCGGGCCGCCTCGAAAACCGCCGGGAGGTGGGCCGCCAGCGCCTCGAGGTAGGCCGTGTCGCCGGTGCCGTCGGGCAGTCCGACGTCGAGCGTGGAGCGTGCCTTGCGTGCCGGGTAGTTGCGCTCGCCGTGCATCGAGAAGGTGAAGGCGTCGTCGTCCGCGGCGAAGATCTCGGCCGTTCCGTTGCCCTGGTGTACATCGAGATCGACGACCAGGGCGCGGGTGATGCGGCCCTCGTGCTGCAGCACGCGGATGGCGATGGCGGCGTCGTTCAGCACGCAGAAGCCCTCGCCGCGATCGGCGAAGGCATGGTGGGTGCCGCCGGCGAGATTGCCGGCAATGCCGTCATCGAGCGCGGCGCGGGCGGCGAGCACGCTGCCCGCCGCCGCCAGCCGGGAACGGCGCCACATTCGCGCCGACCACGGCACGCCGAGGCGACGCACCTCGGCCGGCGACAGCGTCCCGTCCGCGAGTTTCGCCAGGTAGTCGCGGGTGTGCACGTGCTCGAGCCAGGCCAGCGGTGCGGCGTCGGGAACCATCACCCCGGCGGCGTCGATCACGCGCTCGGCGAGCAGGCGCCGGTGCAGCGCCGGGTACTTGTGCATCGGGAAGGGATGACCCGGCGGCAGGTCGAGGTAGTAGTCCGGGTGGTAGCTAACGCGCATGGCGTGGACTATGGTTCGCTGTCCGGCGGAGCGGAGGCAGGCATGCGGGCGGGAACACTCACCGGCGGTATGGTAGTGAGCCGGGCGTTGTCCCGCTACGGCTCGCGGACGGTGTTCGCCCTCGCCGGCGCCTCGCACACGCACCTTCTCGACGCCCTCGACCGGGACGGCTACACGATCGTCGGCGGCCGCCACGAGACTGGCACCATTGGCGCGGCGGACGGCTATGCGCGCATCACCGGCCGGCTCGGCATCGCGCTCGTCATCGCCGACCAGGGCATGCCGAACACCATCATGGGCATCGCGACGGCCTTTCACGCCGCCTCGCCGGTGCTGGTGCTGGTGGCGCGACTGCCGGGCTCCTGGACCGAGGCGGATGCCGAGTCCGACAACGCGAAGCTCGACCTTGCGGATCCGGTGGTGAAATGGTCGCGGACCGTGCCATCCGCCGAGCGGCTGGCCGAATACGTCGATGTCGCCTGCCGGCGAGCGCTGTCCGGCCGCCCCGGGCCGGTCGTGCTGCAACTGCCGCAGGAGTTCCTGGCGGCCGAGGTCACGGACCCGGGCACGGCGCGCTGGCCGGCGCCGGAGTTCCCCCGCCCGGACCCGGAACCGGCACAGGTGGAGCGGGCGGCAGAGCTCATCGCCGTCGCCGAGCGCCCGCTCGTCATCTGCGGCGCCGGCGCGACGCGCGGCGGCGCCGGACCGGGACTCGCGCGGCTGCACCACGAGTTTCGCCTGCCCGTGACCGGCAACGGGCTCGGGCGCGGTCTCGTGCCCGAGGACTGGGAACGCAGCTTCAACTGGCCCATGGCGCAGATCGCGGCATGCCAGGCCGACGTGGTGCTGGTGATCGGCGCGCGCCTGAAGCAGCGGCTCGGCTTCGGACTCCCGCCGCGCTTCGCCGTCACGGCGAAGTTCATCCAGGTCGACATCGAGCCGGAGGAACTCGGGCGCAACCGCCGCATCGACGTGCCGGTCGTCGCCGACGCCGGGCGCTTCTGCGACCGGCTGGCCGAGACACTCGCCGCACGCGGGTATGCGGGACCACGCCGGCACACCTGGCTGCGCGCAGCGCTCCACGAGCGCATCAAGTACCTGCTGGCGCTCGCCGCCAGCGACAGCGACCCGATCCATCCGCTGCGGCTCGGGCGCGCCGTGATGGAGCGGCTTGCGCCAGACGACATCATCGTCGGCGACGGCGCGGACGTGCAGAACTGGATGTACGGGGCGTTGCGCGTCCGGCGCGCGCCGGGGTTTCTCGACCATTACCCGCTGGGCGGCATGGGCATGGGAACGCCACTCGCGGTCGGCGCCGCCGCGGCAGCCCGGGAACTCGAGTCCGCGGGCGGCCCGCGTCGGCGGGTTGTTCTCGTGACCGGCGACGGCTCGATCGGCTTCCATCCGGCCGAACTGCACTCGGCGGCGATGGCCGGCCTGCCCCTCGTCACCATCGTCTGCAACGACGGCGCCTGGGGGACGGAGCTGCATGGCCAGCGCAAGGCGATCGGCCGGACGGTGAACACGGCGCTCGGCGTCCTGCCCTACGAGCACCTGGGTCCGGCCTTCGGCGGCGTGGGTTTCCGCGTCGAGCAGTCGTCGGAGCTGGGGCCGGCGCTCGACGCGGCCTTCGCGGCGACGGTGCCCGCCATCGTCAACGTGCTGGTGGACCGCGAGGCCGGCGCCGCGCTCAAGAGCGATCCGCGGGCCGCGCTGATCATGTTCGACGACCTGGCTGCCGGGCAGAAGGCCCAGCACGCATCCGGCGAGGGCGAGCCGTGAGCGCCCGCGAGCCCACGCCGCGCCATGGCGGCGCGTATCCCTGGTACGTGGTCAGCGTGCTGACGCTGGCCTACATCCTGTCGTTCATCGACCGCCAGATCATCACGCTGCTGGTCGGCCCCATCAAACAGGACCTCGGCCTGACCGACACCGAGATGAGCTGGCTGCTCGGCCTGTCGTTCGCGTTCTTCTACACCGTGTTCGGCTTCCTGATCGCGCTGGCGGCGGACCGGCTGAACCGCCGCAACATCATCGTCGCGGGCATCGCGGTGTGGAGTGTCATGACCGCCGCCTGCGGGCTGGCGCGTGGCTACGGCCAGCTGTTCGTCGCGCGCATGGGGGTCGGCTTCGGCGAAGGCGCCCTGTCGCCCTCCGCCCTGTCCATGATCAGCGACTATTTCCCGCGCGAGAAGCTGGCGCGCGCGATCAGCGTCTATTCCACCGGCATCGCCGTCGGCAGCGGCATCGCGCTGCTCGTCGGCGGCGCGGTGATCGAGATGGTGAGCGCCAGCGACACCATCAGCCTGCCGCTCGTCGGCGAGCTGCGGCCCTGGCAGGCGGCTTTCATCATCGTGGCGCTGCCAGGCCTCCCGGTCGCGCTCCTGATGCTGACGGTGCGCGAGCCTGAGCGCCGCGGTCGTCTCGGCGCCGTGGCGGGCGCGCCGTCGTGGTCACTGGCGCCGGCGCGCAGGCACCTGCTGGACCATTGGCGCAGCTACGGCGGCATCTACCTGGGCATGTCGGTGCTCACCATCATGGCCTACGGCATCGGCGGCTGGATCCCCGAGCACTTCCGCCGCAGCTATGGCTGGAACATCGGCCAGATCAGCCTGTGGTACGGGCTCATCCTGGTGTGCTTCGGGCCGGTCGGCGCCTTCCTCGGCGGCTGGATGGCCGATCGCTTCTATCGCACCCGCGACGATGGCTACCTGCTGTCGGGCCTGGTGGGCCTGGTGCTGCTGGTGCCGGGTTATGCCCTGTTCGCCCTGATGCCGACGCCCTGGCTGTCGCTGCTCCTGCTGGTGCCGGCCACCATCGGTGGCGCCATCCCGACCACCGTCGCCAGCGCCTCGCTGATGCAGCTCGCCCCCAATGACATGCGCGCCATGGTCTCGGCGATCTACTACTTCGTCATCAGCATCGTCGGCCTCGGCGTCGGGCCGACCTCGGTGGCCCTGCTCACCGACTTCTACTTCCGGGACGAGGCGATGCTGCGCTACTCGCTGGTGGTGGTGGCGACGATCGCCGGACTGGCCGCGGTGGCCATACTGCTGTGGGTCCGCCCGCACTTCCGGGCCAGCGTGCGTGCGGCCAGGGCCTGGCACTAGGAACCGCCGGACGCCTCCCCTACCCGCCTGGACGACTGGCGCCGGGCCGGCGCCTGCGCCGGATGCGCCGCGACCCCGTAACGCGGTACCCTTGGCGCCCTCAAGCGGGCCGAGAACCCGCGCGCCCGGGAACTGCGTCTACTCTGGGCGATCTTGATGCAATGGAGGTATGGCTCATGGTCCGCTCGATGAAGATCCCGGGGTTGCTCGCCGCCGCGCTCTGCGCGCTGGTGGTGGTCGGTTGCGCCAGCCAGAAGGAGCCGGCGCAGGCCGCCCTGGCGGAGCTCGAGGCATCGCTCGGCAAGATCGCGGAGCAGTCGCAGAAGTACATGCCGGAGGAATTCGCCGAGGTCACCGCCAAGCTCGGGGAGCTGAAGGCGAGCTTCGACGCCGGCGACTACCAGGCAGTCATCAGCTCGGCGCCCAAAGTCGGCTCGGCCGTGCGCAAGCTGCAGGCCGACGCAATCATTGCCAAGGCAAACTTCATGACCAGGATGAACGAGGAGTGGGGCCAGCTCGCCACGGCGATGCCCGACACCATCGCCTCGGTCGACCGGCAGATCGCCCGCCTGACCAGTCGCGGCGCCACACCGAAGGGCATGACGAAGGACGCCTTCAAGGAGATGATCGCCTCGTTCGACAGCGCCAAGGCGACCTGGACCGCGGCGGCCGAGGCCGGCAATGCCGGCAACTTCGAGGATGCGGTGATGAAGTCGCGCGAGGTGAAGCAGGTCGTCGACACCGTCATGCAGGCCCTCGGCATGTCGGCCGGCTGACGACGGGGACACAGCACACATGAACAAGCCGATCATCCTCGCCGTGCTCCTGGCCGCCGCCGTGGTCGCCGGGTGTTCGCAGAAGGACCCCGCCGCGCGGGCCATCGACGCCAGCGAGGACGCGCTGGCGGCGGTGCACGTCGAGGCCCAGAAGTACATCCCCGGCGACTATGCCGAGGTCAAGGCGACGCTCGACGAGGCCCGCCAGGCCTTCGCCGCCGGCAACTACGCCGAGGCCATCCAGAAGGCCCAGCAGATCCC
>CAZXAS010000178.1:0-5830 GCA_964638185.1 uncultured Steroidobacteraceae bacterium
AGGCCCATCTCCGCGCCGATCTCGCGATCCACGTGACTCGGCACCATCGCCAGCACCGGCTCGCCGCCCGGCAGCGCGAGGGTGTACAGGAACTCCGCGCCGCGGAACACCCGGTCGATCACCGTGGCACGCAGCGGGCTCGCCTGGTCCGCAACCACGTCGTCGGGGCGCAGCAGCAGGTCGACGTCGGTCCCAGCCGGCAGCGGGTGCGTCAGGTCGCCGGTCACGTCGCCGAGTGCGGTCCGCACGCGACCGTCGCCGAGCACGGTACCGGCCAGGAACACGCCCTCGCCGATGAAGTCGGCCACGAAGCGCGAGGCCGGCGCGTGATAGAGCCTCCAGGCCGTGTCCCATTGCTCGAGCCGGCCTGCGCGCATGACGCCGATGCGGTCCGCGATCGCGAACGCCTCCTGCTGGTCGTGGGTCACGAGCAACGCCGTCGCGCCCGCCCGGCGCAGCACCCCGCGTACTTCGCGCGCCAGGTGCTGGCGCACCTCGATGTCCAGGTTGGAGAACGGCTCGTCCAGGAGCACCAGCCGCGGGTTCGGCGCCAGGGCGCGGGCGAGCGCCACCCGCTGCTGCTGTCCGCCGGACAGTTCATCGGGAAACCTCGACTCGAGACCCGGCAGGCCCACGAGGTCGAGGAGCTCGGCGACACGCGCCCGTCGCGACGCGCGGTCGAGCCTGCCGAGGCCGAAGCCGACGTTGCGGTCCACGTCGAGGTGCGGGAACAGTGCATAGTCCTGGAACACCATGCCGATGTTGCGTCGCTCCGGCGGCACGAACACACCCGCCCCGGTGAGCTCGTCGCCATTGGCGCGGATGCGACCTCTTTCGGGAACCTCGAAGCCGGCGATGCAGCGCAGCGCCGTGGTCTTGCCGCAGCCACTCGGCCCGAGCAGGCAGCCGATCTCGCCCGCCTCGACGACGAACGACAGCCCGTCGACCGCGGCCTCGCCGTCGAAGGCCCTGGCGATGTCCTCAACCTCGAGCCGCATGCTCGATCCTCCGCGTCAGCAGCACCACCGGCACCAGGCCTGCCACCGCGATCGCCACCGCCGGGAGCGCGGCGCGCTGCCACTCGCCCTCGGCGGTCATCTCGAACACGCGCACCGCCAGCGTGTCCCAGCCGAACGGACGCGTCATGAGCGTGATGGGCATCTCCTTCATGACGTCGACGAACACCAGCAAGAGCGCGGTGCCGAGCCCGCCACGGATCAGCGGCAGGTGCACGCGACGGAGCAGCCTTGCAGTCCCTGCACCGAGGCTGCGTGCCGCCTGGTCCAGGCTCGGCCGGATGCGGGTGAGCGCGCCTTCCACCGGGCCGTGGGCGACCGCCAGGAAGCGCGCGACGTAGCCGAAGAGCAGCGCCAGCACCGTCCCCTGCAGCCACAACGTGTCGAGGCCGAGGAGCACTCCACCCACCGCGTCGACGGCCGCGAGCGCCGAGACCACTCCGACGGCGAGCACCGCACCCGGCACCGCGTAGCCGAGCGTCGCCACGCGCGCCGCCAGCCGCCCGAGGCCGCCGGGCGCCATGCGTGTCGCGTATCCGAGCAGCAGCGCAAGTGCCGTGCAGGCGAGTGCCGCGACGCCGGCCAGTGCGAGCGTGCGACCGACGTAGCCGACGTAGCGTGGGCCGAAGTCGACCGGCGCCACGTCGATCGTCCAGCCGCCGAGTACCAGCGCCGGCAGCACGAAGCCGAGCGCCAGCACCAGTGCCGCTGCGAGTGTGGCGCCGGCCGCCGCGGCGCCGTGCAGCACGAGCCGGCGCGGCACACGCGCCGCGGCGTCCGTCGTCGCGTAGCGTGCGCGACCGCGCGCCAGCCGCTCCAACGCCAGCAAGAGGACGATGGCGCCCAGCAGCACGAGCGCCAGCAGCAGGGCGGTCTCGATCGAGAACAACCCGTACCAGGACTTGTAGATCGCCGTGGTGAACGTGTCGTAGTTGAACACGGACACGGCGCCGAAGTCGGCGAGCGTCTCCATGGCGACGAGCGCTGCCCCGGCCGCGAGCCACGGCCGCGCCAGCGGCAGCCCGACCCGCCAGAACCCCTGCCACGGGCCGAGGCCCAGGGCGCGCGCCGCTTCCAGCACGCGCGTGCCGTGGGTCAGGAATGCACCCCGCGCCAGCAGGAACACGTAGGGGTAGAGGGCCAGCGCCAGCACGATGATCACGCCGCCGGCCGAGCGCACCGGGGGCACTTCGAAGCCCGGGCCGAACCATCCGCGCAGCGTGGTCGGGACCACGCCGGAATAGTCGAGCGTCGCCACCGCCACGAAGGCGATCACGTAGGCGGGCATCGCCATCGGCAGCAGCAGCGCCCAGGAAAAGAACCGCCGGCCCGGAAAGTCGCAGGCGGCGGTCAGCCAGGCAAGTGACGTTCCGAGGAACAGCGCCAGCATGACCACGCCTGCCACCAGGACGACGGTATTGACGACCACCCCCGGCAACACGAAGCGGGCAAGGTGCGCCCACAACTCGGCGTCGGCGCTCGCCGCGCCGTGCAGCACCGTCGCCAGCACCGTGAGCATCGGCAGGGCGACGAGGGCCGCGACGGCAACAGGCCCGAGCCGCGACGAAGCCTTCACCGGCCGGACCCGCGGTCCGGTCCGGGCCTCATCGCCAGCCTGCGCGGTCCATCAGCCTCACGGCCGCGGGCTGCAGTTCGCCGGCCTTCCCGACGTTGACGACGCTCTGCTTGAACGGTCCCCACGCCGCCACGATCGGGACCGGGTCCACGACCGGGCTGGCGGGATACTCGAAGTTGGAGCCGGCCAGGCGAGCCTGGATCGCCGGTGTCGCCAGCCACTCGATGAAGCGTCGCGCCTCGCCGGCATTCGGCGCATGACGGGTCACGCCCGCACCGGAGATGTTCACATGGGTGCCCGCGCCTTCCTGGTCGGCCCAGAACAACGCCACCGGCACGTCCGGCTGTTCGGCCTGCAGGCGTCCGAGGTAATAGGTATTGACGATGCCGACGTCGCACTGGCCCGCTGCGATCGCCTTGAGCAACAGGGTGTCGCTGGAGAACGGATCCGTCGCCAGGTTCGCGACCCAGCCACGCACCACCCGCTCCGTCGCCGGCTCACCGAGTTCGGCAATCAGCACCGCGACCAGCGACTGGTTGTAGACGTGCTTGCCGCTGCGCAGGCACAGCCGTCCGCGCCAGGCCGGATCGGCGAGTCCGGCGTAGGTGTCGAGCGAGCCGGGGTCGACGCGCGCGGTCGAGTACGCGATGGTCCGCGCCCGCACGGCGAGCCCGAACCAGTGGCCCTCGGCGTCGCGCAGGTGGGCCGGGATGCCCGCCTCGAGGGCCGCGGACTTCGTGGGCTGCAACAGGCCGGCGTCCTGCGCCCGCCACAGGTCCCCGGCGTCCACGGTGATGAGCACGTCCGCGGGCGAGCGCGGGCCCTCGGCGCGCAGCCGCTGCACCAGTGGCGCGCCGTCGTCAGTGACGAACCTGACCTCGATGCCGCGCTCGCGACCGTACTCCGCGAACAGCTCCTCGACGTGCTGGTACTTGCGGGCCGAGTACACCACGAGGTCTTCCGCCCCCTGGGCGGCAGCGGGGACCGCGAGGAACACGGCGCAGGCGATGGCGGGCAGGAGGCCAGGCAACCTGCCGGCACGGGATTTGGTCATCGGGATGCGTCTCTTTAATGCGAATGACTCTCATTATCTGTACGAGAGTCCCGCACGGCAAGCCCGCGGCGGTGCAAACCGCCCGCGTTCGGACGAATCCGGGTCAGCCCTGCCCCTCGATCCGGTTGCGGCCGGCGGCCTTGGCGCGATAGAGCGCCGCATCCGCCTCCGCCAGCAGGCGATCCGCCTGCGACTTGAGGTCCGTCTCCGTCGGCTGCGGTTGCGCCGCCGCGATGCCGATGGACAGCGTGACGCGGCGCGCCAGCCCGCCGCCCAGCTCGACCGGGGTCGCCGTCACCACGCGCAGGATGCGTGCCGCCAGGCGTTGGGCGTCGGCCGGGCCTGCGCCCGGCAGGAGTACGGCGAACTCGTCGCCGCCGAAGCGCGCCGCCGCGTCACTGGCGCGGATCTGCGACTCGATGCGCAGGGCGACCTCGCGGATGGCCGCATCGCCGCCGAGGTGGCCGCAGCTGTCGTTGATCTCCTTGAAGTTGTCGAGGTCGATCATGAGCAGCGACACGGCGCCCGCGGCGCGCTGCGCGCGGGCCAGCTCCTCGCGCAGCCGGGCCGCCAGGTAGCGCCGGTTGTGCCAGCCCGTGAGATAGTCGGTGAGCCCCGCCCGCACCAGCCGCGCGCGGTTGCAGGCGTTCTCCAGCGCGAACGCGACGATCACGCCGAGGTGCACCTGGAAGTCGGTCTGGTGGTGGCGCGTGTAGCGCAGCGGATCGGCGCTGCCGAGGTTGAGCGTGCCGATCAGGCGCTCGCCGCGCTTGAGCGGCAGGATCGCGAGGCTGCCGAGCGCCTGCACGCCCGGGAACAGCAGCTGGTGGTCGGGACCGGAGTACGGGCCGAGCCAGGGTCGGGCCAGTGTCCGTATCTGCGGTGCCAGCGACTGCACGTGGTCGGCAAAGATGACGCCGGGAAACCGCTCGGGCGCCAGGCCCTCGCCCAGCAACAGGTGGCGGATCTCATGCTGCGGGTCCTGCAGCGCGAGCGTCACGGCGTCGAGTTCCCAGGAACGCGCGAGCCCGCCGACCACGAGTTCGAGGAGCGCCGGCAGCGACTCGGCGTTCAGCACCTCGCGCTCCCGGTCCATCATCCTCGCGAAGATGTCCTGGTTGCGCCGCCCCTCCTCCGCCAGCGCGCGCAGCTGCTCGCGCAGCACGCCGACGTCCTCGGTGCGCAGGTCGACGGCATCGCGCGGGACCCGCCTCATGTCGCCCGCGCCGCTGCGCGGCCCTCGAGGTAGGCGTGGCCACTCGACATGAGCCCGGCGAAGGCCGCGGCATCGCCGGCACGCACCGCGTCGCGGATGCGGTCCACGGCCTGCGCCAGCGCGTCGAGCGACTCGGCGCCGTACTGGTTAAGCGACTGGATCTCGAAGTAGAGCGCCGGGCTCTCGGCTGCGACCCGCGTCGCGACGTCGAGCTGCGCATCGAAGGTGGTGCTCGACAGGCGCGCGAGCCGCGGCGCGGCCTCGCCGCTGCCGGCGAGCGCGGTGAAGAAGGCGATGTTGACCGCGTGCGACAGGCCGAGCACATAGGCCATCAGGCGATCGTGGTCGTCGAGCGTGGTCACCACCTGCTCGGCCATGGTCGAGGCGAACAGCGCACGCGCCTCGTCGAGCGCCTGCGGCAATCCCAGGTCGATGTGCAGGACGTGTCGCCCGGACAGGAGTTCGGTATCCGGGCCGAACAGCGGATGGATCGAGGCCACGCGCACGCCGCTCGCGACCAGCGCCTCGAGTCCGGCCCGCAGCGGTGTCTTCAGGGAGCCGATGTCGAAGACGAGCCCGGTCGGCCGGCGCTCGCTCAGGCGCTGCAGCACGCCGATGGTGGCGCCGAGCGGCGTGGCCACCACGATGAGGTCATGGTCGAGGCCGGACTCCATCCAGTCGTCGATGCGCGGATAGGCTGCCCCGGCATCCACCGGGTCGGCGATCTCGATCGCGAAGCCCTGCGAGGCGAGGAAGTCAGCGAACCAGCGTCCCATCTTGCCGCTGCCGCCGATGATGAGCGCCCGCCGTCCGCCGCCCTGGCCCTGCGCCGCCACCAGCACCTGCTCCTGGGTGGTCAGCGACGAGCGGATGAGCATGCGCAACAGCTGCTCGGCGACCGCCGGCGAGGCGCCCGCTCGTTCCGCCGTGGCCCGTGCGTTCATGAGTACGTCGCGCTCGCGCGCGAA
>CAZXAS010000179.1:0-5795 GCA_964638185.1 uncultured Steroidobacteraceae bacterium
GGACGTCGAGCGCATGGCGCGGGCCGGCTACGACCTGGCGCTGGTCGGCGGGGCGCTGATGAAGGCCGCCGACCCCGCTCTGCTGGTGCGCGCGATGCTCGCGGCCGGCCGGACGGTGGCCAGGTGAGCCTGCTGGTCAAGATCTGCGGGCTGACCACGGCGGACGCCGTCGCTGCTGCGGTCGATGCGGGCGCCGACGCGCTCGGCTTCGTGTTCCACTCGGCCTCGCGGCGCAACCTGTTGCCGGCGCAGGCCGCTGCCCTCGCGGCCGCCGTTCCCGCCGGCGTCACGACGGTCGCGGTCACGCTGCACCCGCCGCAGTCGCTCGTCGACGAGATCCTGAAGGTGTTCCGGCCCGCAGCCTGGCAGACCGACGCGGCGGACTTCGCCGGGCTGGCATTTCCCGCCGGCATCGAGCAGTGGCCGGTGCTGCGTGCCGGCGCGCTGCCGGCGCAGCCAATGCCCGCGCGGGTGCTGTACGAAGGACCGCACAGCGGTGCGGGCGTGGTGGCGGACTGGACCGAGGCGGCCCGGCTCGCGCGTCGCACGCAACTCATCCTCGGCGGCGGGCTCAACCCGGGCAACGTCGCGGCGGCGATCCGTGCCGTGCAGCCGTTCGGCGTCGACGTGTCGAGCGGCGTCGAGGCGGCGCCGGGGCGCAAGGACCCGGCACGCATCCATGATTTCGTGACGGCGGCCCGTCGTGCGGCTGCCACCGGAGAGGCTCCATGACCCGATCGATAACCGCCGACGAGGCGAAGACATTGCTCGCGCTCGAACTCAAGGGCGCCTTCCCGGATGCGCGCGGCCGCTACGGCCCGTTCGGTGGCCGCTACGTGCCCGAGACCCTGGTGCCGGCGCTGGAGCGACTGGAGGAGGGCGTGCAGCGCTACCTGCACGCGCCGGAGTTCCAGGCCGAGTTCCTGGAGGAGCTCCGCAACTGGACCGGCCGGCCCACGCCGCTGACCCACGCGCGCACGCTGTCGAGGCGCTGGGCGGCGGACGTGTGGCTGAAGCGCGAGGATCTCGCCCACACCGGGGCGCACAAGATCAACAACGCGGTCGGCCAGGCACTGCTGGCGAAGCGCCTCGGCGCGAGGCGCGTCGTGGCCGAGACCGGCGCCGGCCAGCACGGGGTCGCGACCGCCGCGGCCTGCGCGCGCCTCGGCCTGCCCTGCGTCGTCTACATGGGCGCGGTCGATACCGAGCGCCAGGCGCCGAACGTCGGGCGCATGAAGCTCCTCGGTGCCGAGGTGGTGCCGGTCACGAGCGGCGACCAGACGCTGCGCGCGGCCATCGACGAGGCGCTCAGGGACTGGGTGTCCGACCCGACCGGTACCTATTACCTGCTCGGCTCCGCGGTCGGCCCGCATCCGTATCCCTATCTCGTGCGCGAGCTGCAGTCGGTGATCGGCCGCGAGGCGCGCACGCAGATGCTCGAGCGAGCGGGCGGACTGCCGGACGTCGCGGTCGCCTGCGTGGGTGGCGGCTCCAACGCCATCGGGCTGTTCCATCCCTTCATCAACGACGCGGGCGTAAGGCTCCTCGGCATCGAGGCCGGCGGCCGCGGCCCGGGGCTCGGCGACAACTCGGCGACGCTCACCTACGGCCGCCCCGGCGTCCTGCAGGGCAGCTACACCATGATCCTGCAGGATGCCGACGGGCAGGTGCAGGAGACCCACTCGGTCTCCGCCGGGCTCGACTACTCCGGCGTCGGCCCGGAGCACGCGCTGCTGATGGCGACCGGGCGCGTGCGCTACGAGCAGGCGACCGACGACGAGGCCCTCGACGCGCTTGCCGAGTGCTGCCACGCGGAAGGCATCCTGCCGGCGATCGAGACCGCGCACGCCTTCGCCGGCGCACGACGCTGGGCGGCGGAGCATCGCGGCGGGCGCATCCTCATCGGGCTGTCCGGTCGCGGCGACAAGGACATGCCGACCCTGCAGAAGACCCTGCTTGCGGAGAAACCGTGATGCTGCCGCGCGATGCGATCACCCAGGCGATCCGCGCCGCCGCCGAAGGCGGCCACCCGGCGCTCGTTGGCTACCTGACCGCGGGCTTCCCGCGCTTGGCGGACTTCGTCGCGAGCCTCAATGCGATCGGCAACGCCGCCGACGTGGTGGAGATCGGCGTGCCGTTCTCGGACCCCATGGCCGACGGGATGACCATCCAGCGCTCGAGCCGCGCGGCACTCGCCGAGGGCGTGTCGCTGTCCTGGATCCTCGAGACACTCGCGGCGATGACGACACGGCCGCGCGCCCCGGTGCTGCTGATGAGCTACCTGAACCCGCTCCTGGCCTACGGCATCGAGCGCCTGCCGCGGGTGGCGCGGGCGGCCGGGGTCGCCGGCTTCATCGTGCCGGACCTGCCGTACGAGGAGAGCGACGAACTCGGCCGGGCGCTCGATGCCGAGGGCCTGGCGCTGGTGCAGCTGGTGACGCCGGTGACGCCGCCGGCGCGCCTGTTGACGCTTTGCCATGCCTCGCGCGGGTTCGTCTATGCTGTGACCATGACCGGTACCACCGGCAAGGCGGTCGCGGTGCCCGACGAAGTGCTCGCGTACATGGACCGGGTGCGCGAGGTGTCGCCGGTGCCGGTGTGCGCCGGATTCGGCATCCGTGGCCGGGAGCAGGTCAGGCGCCTGGCAGGCCACGTCGATGGCGTGGTGGTCGGCTCGGCACTGGTCGAGGTGCTGGAACGCGGCGAGGACCCGGCGGCATTCCTGCACGGCCTGCGCGGCGACTGAAGGCCGCGGGATGCAGGCGACCACCGGTGCCGCTGCATGGAGCATGGCGCCGGCGCTGTCCTGCCTGGCGCTACTGAGCGGGTGCATCAGCTTGCCCACCGAACCGCATCCATTGCCGACGCCCATCCCGCCCGCCTGGGACAGCGGCCTCGGGCGCGAACTCGCCCCCTACCTCGAGGAACACCCCGGGCAGTCCGGTGTGGCGCTCCTGCAGCACGGCCCGGCCGCGCTCTTCGCCCGCGCGGTGCTCGCCGACCTCGCCACGTCGACCATCGACGTGCAGTACTACATCTACGAGGACGACCTGACCGGCATCCTGCTGACGCAGAAACTGCTCGACGCCGCCGACCGCGGCGTGCGGGTGCGGGTGCTGCTCGACGACAACAACCTCAAGGGCTCGGACCTGGGGCTCAAGCTGCTCGCCTCGCACGAGTACATCCAGATCCGCGTGTTCAACCCGTACCGGGCCCGCGCGCGCTGGTTGCGACCGTTCGAGCTCCTGTTCAACTTCGAGCGGCTGCAGCGGCGCATGCACAACAAGATCTTCGCCGTCGACGGCATCGCCGGCATCTTCGGCGGTCGCAACATCGGCGACAACTACTTCGACGCCGACGATCGCTCCAACTTCGCCGACTTCGACGTGTTCGTCGCCGGTCGGCTGATCGAGCAGGCGACGGCGAGCTTCGAGTCCTACTGGGTGCACCGGCTCGCGGTGCCGGTGGAGCAGTTCACGTCGAAGGAGGTCACGGAGGCGGAGTTCGCCCAGGGACGAAAGTACCTGCGCGAGCGTCTCGAGAAGGTGCCCGACCTCGACGAGCGCTTCGATCGCGCCCGGACGAGCCTGACGGAGACGCTCGAGGACCCGACGTCGATGCTCATCTGGGCGGACGCTGAGTTCGTGGTCGATCCGCCGGAGAAGCTGGACCCCGACCACGCGAATGTGTCGCCGGTGCTGGAGCGGCTGTTCGGGCTATGGGCCGAGGCCGAGCGGGAAGTGCTGATCGAGTCGGCCTACTTCGTGCCGCGCAAGAAAGGGGCGAAGTTCATCATGGCGCAGGCGGCCGAGGGCGTGCACACGCGCCTCCTGACCAACTCGCTGGCCGCGAACGACGTGCTGCCGGTGCATGCGGGCTATGCGAAGTACCGGCGCCGCCTGCTCAAGGCGGGCGTGGAGCTCTACGAGTTCAAGCGCCAGGCGGCGCATGCCGACGAGGACCTGCGCCTGACCGGCAGTTCCAGCGACGCCTCGCTGCATGCGAAGGCGGCGGTGTTCGACCGCAAGTCCACCTGGGTCGGCAGCTTCAACCTCGACCCACGCTCGGCGGAACTCAACACCGAGCTCGGCATCGTCATCCACAGCGAGGAGCTGGGATCGCGGGCCGCCGCCATGATCGAGCGCGACCTGGAGCCGGACCGCGCCTGGCGACTCGCCCTGGAGCCACGCAAGTCCGGCGGACTCGGCATGGTGTGGTACGGGCTGCGCGACGGCGAGATGGTGCGCCTGACGAGCGAGCCGGACGCGACGCGCATGCAGCGGCTCATCGTCAACATCCTGGCCCACATCCCCGGCATCGAGAGCCTGTTGTAGAAGGTCCCCTTCTACTTTCGGTAGAGGTGGACGAAGCGGTCGGTCTTGCCGCGGATGGCCTCATCGAACACGTTGAGGGTGCGGTCGTCGCCGGGGTGGCGCAGGCCCTCCCAGGTCTTCTCGAGCTTGAAGCCGTGGGCCTCGAAGTCGGCGCGGGCGAAGGCCTCGTCGATGCGGTGCAGGTCCTGGGCATTGGCCTTGCCGGTACCGTCGGCCGCCGCGTGGTCGACGACGAGCAACCGCCCGCCGGGCTTGAGCGCGGCATGCCACTGGTCCAGCACGGCACCGGCGTCGATTGCCGGCCATCCCTGCTGCTCCGAAACGAAGTACAGGTCGTGATAGGCCATGACCACGATGGCGAGGTCGACCGAGTCCGCGGCCAGCTTCATGTCGCAGTTCTCGACGACGTACTGCTCGACGTTGGGCAGCCGGCCGTCGCCGAAGCGCAGCTTGTGGGACTCGCGCGCCGGAAACCAGTAGCCGATGTTGTTGACCAGCATGGCGTGCCCGTCGGGCCCGACGGCGCGTGCAAGCAGCTCGGTCCAGTAGCCCCCGGCACCGTAGATGTCCGCGACGCGCATCTCGGGCTCGACGCCGGCGAATTCCATGAGCTCTCCCGGCCGGTCGCGCGCGTCGCGCTCACGATCCGCGTCGGTCCGCTCCGCGGCGTTCACGGCCTCCGCAAGATGAGCGGGCAACTCGGCGGCCGCTGCCGGCAACGCAGGCAGCAGCGCGGCGGTCATCCACAATAGAGCGGTTCGCATGCCTGGCATCCCCCGGAACCCACTCCGGTGGCGCGACTATACGTAGCGCACGCGCCAGGCCGCGCGTCCGCCGGGACGAAGCGAAGAGCCGGCGCGACGAACGTCAGCGCCGGTAGTCGAGCGCCGGCGGCCGGTCGCCGAGCAACGGCCGGTAGGTGTAGTCCGGCCCGCGGCGCTGTTCGAACTCGGCGCGCGCAGCGGCCAGCAAAGCTGGCTTCCGGTACAGGTCGACGGCGGTCAGCGCCAGGGTGCGCGAGGCGACGTGCATGCCCTTGAAGCCGATGCTCATGCCGCCGGCCGCCGCGGCCTGCCAGCTGTGCGAGGCCGTGCCCGGCACCCAGGTCGCGGTGCGCACGCCGACGGTCGGCACCACCCAGCTGACATCACCCACGTCGGTCGAGCCGCGCGAAGTGCGCCACTCGTCGTAGGGCAGCACGTTCGCCTGCGAGCCGATGCCGCGGTCGGTCTTGCCGAGCGTCGCCGCGATCTTCTGCGCGAACGCCAGTTCCCCGGCATCGTAGGTGACACCGCCGACCGCGCGCAGGTTCGCGTCCATCACCTTGCCCAGCACGTCGTTCGGCAGCGTGCTGTGCGCACCGTGGATGACCTCGTAGTCGACCGTGGTGCCGGTGCCCAGGGCGGCGCCCTCGGCCGCCTTCACGACGCGCTCGAACAGTCCCTCCAGCACCCGCGGGTC
>CAZXAS010000180.1:0-5745 GCA_964638185.1 uncultured Steroidobacteraceae bacterium
CCCCCCACACCATGCCCCGCCACATCATCTCCACCGACCGTGCACCCAAGGCCATCGGACCCTATTCGCAGGCCGTGCGGGCCGGCGACACGGTGTACCTGTCCGGCCAGATTCCGCTCGACCCGGCGACGGGCGAGCTGGTCACCGGTGACTTCGAGGCACAGGCGCGACGCGTGTTCGACAACCTGCGCGAGGTTGCCGCCGCTGCCGGCGCGACCCTCGACGACGCGGTGCGGGTGACCATCTACCTCACCGACCTCGGGCAGTTCCCGGTCGTCAACGGCGTCATGGCCGGGTACTTCACCGCGCCTTACCCGGCGCGCGTGACCATCGGCGTCGCGTCGCTGCCGAAGGGCGCTGCGGTCGAGGTGGACTGCGTCCTTGTCACCGGCTAGGCGGGACGGGCCGAACGGCGCCCTGCCCCGACGGGCACAGCGTGGCGCCTGATCCCTCCCTGCGACCGGTCACGACACTCAAGGGCGTCGCGGCCGGGCTCGCCGAGCGCTTGCGCAGGCTCGGCGTGGAGACGGTCCAGGACCTGCTGTTCCTGCTGCCGCTGCGCTACGAGGACCGAACCCGTACCGTGCCCATCGGCTCGCTGAGGCCGGGCGATCGCGCGGTGGTCGAGGGCGAGGTCGAGCTGGCCGAAGTGGTCTTCCGCAAGCGGCGCACGCTGCTCGTGCGTCTCGCCGACGGCACCGGGTTCCTCACCCTGCGCTTCTTCCATTTCTCCGGCGCGCAGCAGCAGCAGTTGCAGCGCGGCACGCGCCTTCGGTGCTTCGGCGAGGTGCGTCGCGGGCCGGTGGGACTCGAGATCGTGCATCCGGAATACCGGCGCGCCGACGCCTATGACGCGCAGGCCGTCGAGGACGTGCTGACGCCTGTATACCCGTCGACGGAAGGCGTGCAGCAGGGCCGGTTGCGGGTGCTGACGGCGCAGGCGCTGAAGGAGGTGGAGGCCGCCACCGTGCCCGACCTGCTGCCGCCGGCGCTGCTCGAGGACCTCGAGCTGCCGTCGCTCGCGGCCGCCCTGAGCTACGTGCACCGCCCGCCACCGGAGGCACGGCTCGACCTGCTGGCATCGGGCAGGCACCCGGCGCAGCGGCGCCTGGCCTTCGAGGAACTGCTGGCCCACCAGCTGTCGCTCAGGCTGCTGCGCGCGGAGGTTCGCCGCGACCCGGCCTGGCCGCTCGCCGGCCCGGGCGAACTCGAGCGGCGCCTCGTCGCGTCGCTGCCGTTCTCGCTCACCGGCGCGCAGGCGCGCGTCTACGACGAAGTGCGCCACGACGTCAGCGCATCGAGCCCGATGCTGCGGCTCGTGCAGGGCGACGTCGGCTCGGGCAAGACGGTGATCGCGGCGCTCGCCGCGGCGCGCGCCGTCGAGGCGGGCTGCCAGGCGGTGCTGATGGCGCCGACCGAACTCCTCGCCGAGCAGCACTGGCAGAACTTCGACCGCTGGTTCGGGCCGCTGGACATCACCGTCGCGCTCTTGACCGGCAGGCTCACCGGCAAGGCGCGGCAGCGCGCGCTCGACGTCATCGCGGCCGGGGAAGTGCCGATCGTGGTCGGCACGCACGCCCTGTTCCAGGAGGGCGTGCGTTTCGCCCGCCTCGGCATCGCCGTGATCGACGAGCAGCATCGCTTCGGCGTCCACCAGCGCCTCGCCCTCCGGGAGAAGGGAGCCTCGGGCGGGCGCTTTCCGCACCAGCTCATCATGACGGCAACGCCGATCCCGCGGACGCTGGCGATGACGGCCTATGCCGACCTCGACGTCTCGGTCATCGACGAGCTACCGCCCGGGCGCACCCCGGTCGTGACGGTGGTGCTGCCGGAAACCCGGCGTGACGAGGTGGTCGCGCGCATCCATGCCGCCTGCACCGAGGGCCGCCAGGCCTACTGGGTCTGCCCGCTGATCGAGGAGTCGGACCTGCTCGAGGCGCAGGCGGCGGAGGACACCGCAGCGGCCCTCGCCGCGGCGCTGCCGGATGTCCGGGTGGCGCTGGTGCACGGCCGCATGCCCCCGGCGGAGAAGGAGCGCACCATGCTGCGCTTCAAGACCGGCGAGATCGGGCTCCTCGTGGCGACGACGGTGATCGAGGTCGGGGTCGACGTCCCCAACGCCAGCCTGATGGTGATCGAGAATGCCGAACGCATGGGGTTGTCGCAGCTGCACCAGCTGCGTGGCCGGGTGGGTCGCGGCGAGCACGCCAGCAGCTGCGTGCTGCTGTATCGCGCGCCGCTGTCGCCGATGGCGCGCGAGCGGCTGACGGTCATGCGCGAGACCACCGACGGCTTTGAAGTGGCGCGCCGCGACCTGGAACTGCGCGGCCCGGGCGAGCTCCTCGGCACGCGCCAGACCGGGCTCATGCAGATGCGGGTGGCCGACCTGACGCGCGACGCGGACCTGCTGCCGCGGGTGCAACGCGCAGCGGAGGTGATGCTGGCCG
The DNA here is from genome assembly GCA_964638185.1 of uncultured Steroidobacteraceae bacterium. GTDB lineage: Bacteria > Pseudomonadota > Gammaproteobacteria > Steroidobacterales > Steroidobacteraceae > SG8-30. The sequence goes on from CAZXAS010000180.1 coordinate 2,448, forward strand.
GACATACGGCTAACATTGCGGCCCTCAAGCGCCGCTGGATCGGCGCGGGGGTCCGTTACGGCAAGGTATGAGCGCGCTACCCGGAAACGCCATGTCGGCACCTGCCCGCGAGCCTGTGTGGGTGGCGGACCTGCGGGTGATCGACCCGCCGCGTGCCGCCCGCTCCTGGCTCATGGAGCCGGGCCTGCTCACCGAGCGCGTGCGGGCGAGCTGCGACGGGCCTTTCGAGCTCGCGATCGTCGCCGAGCGGCGCGATGCGCTCGGCCCCGCCGACGCGGCCGCACTCCACTGCGAGCCCGCGGGCGCCTTCATCCGCGAGATCGAGATGGGCTCGCCGGGCCGCGTGCTGGTATTCGCGCAGACCCTCGTGCCCGGCGCGACGCTCGCCCGTGAACCCTGGCTCGCGGGCCTCGGCGACGACGCCCTCGGGCCGCGCCTCGCCCGCATGGGCGGGGCCGAGCGCGAACCGCTCGAATTCGCGCGCCTCGAGCCCGGCCACGCCCTGTTCGCGCGCGCCTGGCGTCGTGCTCCGGCACCGCCCTGCCTGTGGGCGCGCCGTGCCCGATACCGGCTCGCGGGCGGGCCGCTGATCGTCCAGGAAGTGTTCCTGCCGGAGGCGCTCGGATGAGCACCGAGTTCAGGCCGGCACCGCCGCCGCGACCGGTGCGCGACCCGCACTACAAGCCGACCTGGCGGCCCGCACCGCTCAGGGACATGGCCATCGCGATCGGGCGGACGCTGCACGAGTACGCGCAGCTGATGCGCCTGAACCGGCCGATCGGCATCTGGCTCCTAATGTGGCCCGCGCTGTGGGCGCTGTGGATCGCCGGCGAGGGCCGGCCCGACGAGCGCGTGTTCCTGATCTTCATGGCCGGCGTGCTGGTGATGCGCTCCGCCGGCTGCATCATCAACGACTACGCCGACCGTGACTTCGACCCGCACGTCCAGCGCACCGCTGCGCGGCCGCTCGCCACCGGCCGCGTGCGGCCGGGCGAGGCGCTAGCGCTGTTCGTGGCACTCGGTCTCGTCGCCACCTGGCTCGCCGTGCAGCTCGAGCCGCTGGCACGGCTCTACGCGGTAGCCGGAGCGCTGCTCACCATCACCTACCCGTTCCTCAAGCGCTTCGTGCACCTGCCGCAGTTCTATCTCGGTCTCGCCTTCGCCTGGTCGATCCCGATGGCGTTCGCGCAACTCACCGGCGCGGTGCCGAAGCTCGCCTGGCTGATGGTGATCGCGGTGGTGCTGTGGGCGGCGGTGTACGACACCATGTACGCGATGGTCGACCGCGAGGACGACCTGCGCATCGGGCTCAAGTCGACCGCCATCCTGTTCGGCGACGCCGACCGCGTCATCATCGCGGCGATGCAGGCGATGGTCCTGGTCGCGCTGTACCTCGCCGGCGAGGAAGCGGGCCTCGGCCGCTGGTACCAGGCCGGGCTCGGCGCCGGGCTCGCCGTGTTCCTGTACGAGCAGTGGCTGATTCGAGACCGCCATCCGGTCGTGTGCTTCAAGGCCTTCAACAACAACCATTACTTCGGCATGGTGGTCTTCGTCGGCCTCGCGCTCGACTACCTGTTCCGCTGAATGAAGGTACCGGGCGGTCCCCGCTGGCGGCGCTTCCTGCTCGAGGCCTCGGTCGCCGTCGTGCTGCTCGCCGGCCTGTGGGCCTGGCAGACCCGGAACCTGCTGCCGACGGGCGAACGCATCGCGGCGCCGGCGCTCGGGCTTTCCGATCTTGACGGCCGCCGCTGGGACACCGCGGACCTCGCCGGCAAGCCTGTCGTCGTCTATTTCTTCGCGCCGTGGTGCCAGGTCTGTGCCGCGAGTGCCCACCAGCTGCGCTGGTTCCAGCGCATGACGGGCGACGCCGCGGGCCTGGTGCTGGTAGCGCTCGACTGGGAGTCTGTCGATGAACTGCGCGCCTACGCCGGTCGCCATGCACTCGAGGCGCCGATGCTCGTGGGCGATGGGCGCGTCGCGCTCGACTGGCGCGTCCATGCGTATCCCACCTACTACGTCCTCGACAGCGCCGGTCGCGTGGCCGGCGCCGACCTCGGTTTCACCACTGCCGCCGGACTGTGGCTGCGGACGATGACGGCGCGCTGATGCGGGGAACGCCAGGCGCGCGCCGCGGGTCACAACGGGTCCATGCCCCACGCGGGCGCTCGGACAGGCGGGTCATGGCGCCGGCATTGATCGCTTCGCTCTTCTTCGCCTCCGCTGCCGTGGCCGGGACGGATCCCGCGGCCGGTGCGCGCGAGCGCTTCAGGGCCGCCTGGGCGGAGGCCGCCGCGCCGTCCCCGGCCGATGACGCGCTGCTCGCCGACTACGCGCTCTACCCCTACCTGCAGGCCGAGCGCCTGCGCCGCGCGCTCGCCGTGCCCGGACCGCGCGAGGAGATCGATCGCGCGGCCGCGGCGTTCCTGGACGCCCGCGCCGACGAGCCGGTGGCCCGCGTGATGCGCGCGAGCTGGCTGGCCGACCTGGCGGTGCGCGGCGAGTGGCGGCGGTTCCTCGAGTACTACCCCGAGGGTCGTGGCGATGCAGAGCTGCGCTGCCAGGCGCTGCGGGCGCGGATCGCGCTCGGTCGCCTCGACGGCGTGCAGGCCGACGCGCGTTCGGCCTGGCTGACGCCGCAGAGCGCACCGGACGCCTGCGACCCGGTTTTCGACTGGCTGCGCGCGCAGGGTGCACTGACCCCGGCACTGGTCGAGGAGCGCGCGCGCCTGGCGCTTGCCTCCGGCGAGGCGCGCCTGGCGCGGTGGCTGGCCCGCTCGCTGCCGGAGGAAACGGCCGCGCCCATCCGCGACTGGGCGACGCTCATCGAGCGCCCGCGCGAGGCGATCGACGCTGCGATCCGCACGCCCGCGGTCGCGGTCGAGGCGGCGGCACTGCTCGATGGCTACACCCGGCTCGCCCGGCGCGACCCGCAGGCGGCGCGCGAACGCTACCGCGCGCTCGTGAACGCACGCGATCTCGACGACGCTGCCGCGAGTCCGTACGCGCGTGCACTGGCGCTCGGGCTCGCCTGGAGCCGTCAGCGCGAGGCACTCGACTGGTTCGGGCGCGTGGCGCCGGCGGACCGCGACGACCTGGTATGGGAGTGGTGGGCCCGCGCAGCCCTCTGGCGTGGCGACTGGCGGCGCCTCGCGGCGGTCGTCGCGGACATGCCGCCGGCGCTGCGCGATGCCAACGCCTGGCGCTACTGGGCGGCCCGTGCCACGGAGCGCCTCGGCGACCGGACGCGGGCGCGCACGCTCTACGCCGCGGTGCTGCCGACCGACAACTGGTACGCGGT
>CAZXAS010000181.1:0-5743 GCA_964638185.1 uncultured Steroidobacteraceae bacterium
ATCGGTGACCCGGACGGACACGAGCTGCCGCGCGGGACCGTCGGCGAGATCCAGGTCCGCGGGCCCGGGGTCACGCCGGGCTACTGGAACGACGCGGCGGCCACCCGCGAGGCGTTCACCAGCGACGGCTGGCTGCGCACCGGCGACGCCGCGCGCATGACCGACGACGGCACGATCTACATCGTCGACCGCATCAAGGACATGCTGATCTCGGGCGGCGAGAACGTGTACCCGGCCGAGATCGAGGATGTCATCGGGTCGTTCGAGGAGGTCGGCAACTGCGCGGTGATCGGCGTTCCCGATGCGAAATGGGGCGAGGTCGGGCTGGCCTTCGTGCGCCTGCGCGCAGGCCGGGAGCTGGCGGCCGAGGCCATCCTCGAGCGCTGCCGGGAGCGGCTCGCCGCCTACAAGGTGCCGAAGCGGCTGCTGTTCGTGGACGACCTGCCCTTGAGCCCGCAGGGCAAGGTACTCAAGACGGAGTTGCGCAGGCTCCATGCCGGCGCGTGATGCCATCATGATGAAGCCCGTCAAGCTCCTCGATGCGCTGTTCCTGCACGCCGAGACGCCCAGCACGCCGATGCACGTCGGCGCGCTGTTCGTGCTCGACCCGCCCGCCTCGCGCCGGCGCGAAGGCCTGCATGCGCGCCTGAAGAAGCTGGTGGCAGCCCGGCTCGGAGCAAGCGAGATCTTCACCCGCTGCCTGGCGCCGGTGCCGCTCGGCCTCGCGAACCCGATGTGGACCACCGCGAAGAACGTCGACCTCGACTACCACGTGCGGCGCAGCCTGCTGCCACCGTCCGGCAGCATGCGCCAGCTCGAGAACCGGGTCGCGCACCTGCACGAGGCGCTGCTCGACCGCAGCCGCCCGCTGTGGGAACTGCACGTCATCGACGGGCTCGAGGGCGGCCGCTCGGCGCTCTACGTCAAGACGCACCATGCCGGGCTCGACGGCCACAGCGCGCAGCTGTTCCTCGGCGCGTTCGCCGACCCGGACCCGCACGCCCGCACGCGACCGCATCCGCCACCGCCGGCACGGCGGCAGGCGCCGCTCGATGTCGTCGCCGCGAGCCTCCGCCACCAGCTGCGCCAGTGCCTGCACCTGCCTGGGCGCGGGCTCGAACTCGCCTCGGCGGCGGCCGGACTGCTGCGCGCCCGCGACGCCGCCACGCCGGCGACGCCGCGGACCGCGCTCAACGACGTGGTCACCAGCCGGCGCAGCTTCGGCACCTTCGTGGTCCCGATCGACGAGGTGAAGGCCATTGCGCGCGCGACGGGCACGACGCTCAACGACGTCGTGCTGGCGGCGACCAGCAGCGTGGTACGCGACTGGCTCGTCGACCACGGAATGCTGCCGGCGCAGCCGATGTTCGCCGGCGTGCCGGTCTCGATGCGTGCCGCCGGCGACACGGACCACTCCATCCAGGTGGCATTCATCTCCGTGAACCTGCACACCGGCATCGCCGCGCCACGGGCACGCCTCGCCGCCATCCGCGAGTCGTCCGTCGCCGCCAAGGACAAGGCGGCCCTGAGCCACTCGCTCATTCCCGACGACGTGCCCTCGCTGGGCCTGCCCTGGCTCCTCGGCGGGCTTGCCCGGCTGGCCGGTCACAGGGAAGTCGCCGGACGCGTGCCGTTGCCGTTCAACCTCATCGTCTCCAACGTCCCGGGCCCGCGCCACGCGCTCCATGTCGCCGGCCAGCGGGCAGTGACCTACCTGCCGATCTCCATCGTCTATCACGGCGTCGGGCTCAATGTGTCGGTCTACAGCTACGACGACCGGCTGTTCTTCGGCCTGACCGCCTGCCCGGACCTGCTGCCCGACGTGCAGGCGATGGCCGGCTCGATCGGCAAGGCCCTGTCGGCACTCGCACCGGGCGTGGCCGGGGCGCGGCCGGGGAGCGCCGGCCGGCGCAGACGGGGTGCAGCATGAGCGGCACCGGGACGTCGACGAGGCCGAGCGTCACCGCCGAGGCCGCGGCCAGTGCGCCGCTCAGGTTCATCGGCCGCGAACTGCCGCGTGCGCTGCTGTCGATGCTCGAGATCCGCGCGCCGATCGAGTTCGGCGTGCTGCTCGCCGCACTGCCGACCTTGCGCCGGGCGCCGCACGGCGACGGCCATCCGGTGCTGCTGCTGCCCGGCTTCGCCGCCGGCGATCTCAGCCTCGAACCGCTGCGCCTGTTCCTCAAGTCGCGCGGCTACCAGGTCGAGACCTGGGGCCTCGGCAAGAACATCGGCTTCAACCGGCAGTACGCAAAGGTCATCGAGCAGAAGATCCGCTACCTGCACCACAAGAGCGGGCGCAAGGTGAGCCTCGTCGGCTGGAGCCTTGGCGGCGTGTTCGCCTTCTACGCCGCCCACGTGGCGCCCGAATGCGTGCGCACGGCAATCTCGCTCGGCAGCCCGCTGCGCCTCGACCCCGACCGTCCGCCGCCGTCGTCGGTGCGCGCGCTGTATCGCGCGCTGGAGAACCCGCAGGGCACCCTCGCGCACCAGGCCCGCAGCCGGTCGCGCGCCATGCGCACTCCGCCGCCGGTGCCCTCGACCTGCCTGTATTCCGACACCGACGGCATGGTGCCGCCGCACCAGGCGACGCTCGACGGCGATCCGGAGAACCACGAGAACATCCGCGTGCCCGGCAGCCACTCTGGGCTCGGCGTCAATTTCCTGGTGATGTGGATCCTGGCCGACCGGCTGGCGCAGCGGGAGCGACACTGGCGGCCGTTCAAACCGACGAGCACCCTTCGGAAGATGTTCCCGTCGATGAAGCCCGGGCCCGGCGAGGCCGGCTGACTACGACGCCCGCGGCCGCGAGCGCACCCAGGCGAGGAAGCGGGCGACGCCGTTGACGGCATGCTCGCAGCGCACGGAGCGCAGGATGTCGAAGGCATGCTGGGCGCCGGGCAGCTCGGCGTAGGCGACCGGCTGACGCGATGCGCCCCTGAGCGCGGCTACGAACGCACGTGCTCCCTCGGCCCAGACGAGCGAATCATGGTCACCGTGCAGCACGAAGAAAGGCGGCGCGTGTGGCCCGACCCGCAGGATCGGCGAGGCACGACGCCAGGCATCGAGGTCCGTGCGTGGACTGGACTTCATCACCTTGAGCTCGACGAAGCCCGGCTTGCCGAGGCGCGCGATGTCGATGCCGTTGTGATGCAGGAAGTCGTAGGCGCCGTAGAACGGGACCGCGGCCTGCACCCGCGTGTCGGCGTCCTCGAAGCCTGGCTGGTACGCGGGGTCATTCGGCGTCAGCGCCAGCAATGACGCGAGGTGTCCACCGGCGGAGCCGCCGGTGACGGCGACGAAGCCCGGATCGCCGCCGAAGCGCGCGACGTTCTCCCGGATCCACTTCAGCGCCAGCTTGCAGTCCACGAGATGGTCCGGAAACGTCGCCGCGGGGCTCAGCCGGTAGTTCGGCGCGATGCAGATCCAGCCCGTGCGGGCGAGCGCATCCATCAGCGGCCGGCCCTGGTGCTCCTTGGCGCCGAACACCCAGGCCCCGCCATGTATCTGCAGCAGCACCGGAGCGCCTGCCACCGGCTGCCGCGGACGATAGAGATCGAGCCTGTTGCGAATGCCGGCCGGCCCGTACTCGATGTCGGCGATGCGCTCGACCCGTGCCGCGTCGTGCACCCGGAAGGGATGGATCCACGCGGACAGCGGCGCGCCGTCGGGAATGCCGTCGCCGGCACCGGGTTCGATCTCGCGGCGCCAGTCTCCGCCGAGCGCCTGCGCGAGTCCCCGCTCGATCACGGCCGCGGCTGGCGCGGCGCGGCGGTGCAGGACCCACAGCCGGCCACAGGACACGAGTACCAGCGCCAGGCCGGCCCAGCCCAACCAGTGCCCGAGCGCACCCAGCCCGATGCAGGCGACGCTCACCAGCAGCGCCAGGACGACGTGATGCAGCGGCGTCTCGACGATCGGCCAGGCAATGATGAAGTACAGGGCGCCGAGGCTCGGCGGGCGGCGTCCCGGGAACGCGGCCACGGCCACGCCGGCGAAGCCGATGCTCGCGAGCAGAAGGTACAGGGTCGGGATGCTCATCCGTTCAAGCCAGGATCATGCAGCGGGGCCGCCCGGGGAGATCAGGCGTCGCCGCCGGGGAACTCGAAGGAGAAAGGCAGCAGCGTCGCGATGTCGAGCGTCACCTGCCCGTCGGCGCGCGACACGAAGTGCACCGGCAACTGCGGCCCGACGGCGAACTCGCGGATGCGCTGGCGACAGCCGCCGCAGGGCGGCGCCGGGCGCCGCCGACCGAGACGGTCCTCGGCATGCACGGCGATGGCGGCGATGCGGAAGGACTGGCCTTCCTGCCTCACTCCGGCGGCGATGGCGCTCGACTCGGCGCAATGGCCGAGCGGGAAGGACGCGTTCTCGACATTGCATCCGGTGTACAGGGCGCCGGCGAGCGAACGGATGGCGGCGCCCACCTTGAGCTGCGAGTACGGCGCGTGGGCCTGCCTGCAGGCGATCGCCGCCGCCGCGAACAGTTCATCCCGCGACTGTGGGTCGGCGGGCCCGGGCTGGCCGTCGCTGTCAGGCATCTGTACCCCCATCACAGCGGCCCCGAATGCATCCAGGCGCCGGTCGGGGCGGAGTGTCCGGCGCCGTGGAGGATGCCACCGGCGGCGCACTTGCACCACCGGCATGCATCCCCCGGCGCCCGGCTCACTGTGGCGGCAGAGTCGAGAACAGCCGCTCCGGCAGGTGAGCGCGGATCTCGTCCGGCCGCATCGACACGAGGTTGAACGCGAACTCCGACTCGACGCGCTTCTTCGTCTCGTCGTCGAGCGAGGCGCGCAACATGCCGAGGAACTCCGGGGCGGCGACCAGCACGATCCGGTCGATCTCGCCCTTGGCACGCGCGCCGCTGATGCGGCCCGCCAGCAGGCGCGCGAAATCCATCGCGGCGCGCTCGCGCGGTCCTTCCTGCTGGCCCAAGGAGTGTCGGCCCTTGCCGAAGCTGTCGAAAGCGCGGCCCGGCTTGTCGCTCGCGAGCCTACGCTCGCGCACGCGCGCCTCGGGGTGGGCAAAGTCCTCACGCTCCTCGAGCGGCCCGACCGGCGACGCCGCGGAGAAGATTCGCGCCGCACCACTGTCTGCGACGACGACCCAGGTATTCGACATGGCACGCTCCTTTGGGAACCGACGTCGGCGGGCGGTGAACCGGCGGTCATCGCCGCCGCGGCTCCCGCCTACACCATAACGCCTGCGCAAAGGATCGTCGCCCTGAGTTGCCACGATCCCGAGGGTCCGGGTCCCGGACCGCATGAGCAGCGCAACTATTTGTTTTCCCGTGCATTCTGGTCAGGGATGCGCCGGTCGACCTGACGTCGCCCCCGGGTTCGCGCAACATCCGGTTCGGGCGAGGCGACGAAACGTCAGATTGCGGCGCTGCAACGCGCCAGGGGACCCGAACGATCCATGGATTCGCTTAGCCAGATGGCCCTGGGTGCCGCGATCGGCACGGCGGTGCTCGGCCGCCGTGTCGGCGTGCGCGCGGCGGTATGGGGCGCCGCCATGGGCACGCTGCCCGATCTCGACGTGCTGGTCTCGCATGGCGATCCGGTGCGCGACTTCACCTTCCATCGCGCCACCAGCCACTCCGTGTTCTGGCTGACGCTCCTTGCGCCGGCACTCGCGGCGGGCGCGTGGCGGCTCCACCGGCAGGCCGGGGCGGGCTATCGCGACTGGCTGGCGCTCACCTGGCTTGCGCTCGTCACCCATCCGCTCCTCGATGCGTTCA
>CAZXAS010000182.1:0-5729 GCA_964638185.1 uncultured Steroidobacteraceae bacterium
AAGCCGATCGCGCTCACCGCGGTGGCGGCGATGCTCGGGGCCTTCTTCATCCTCGACGACCCGATCTTCAACGGCCTGGCCGTGTCGCTCATCTTCGGCATCCTGGTCTCGACCCTGCTGACACTGGTCGTCATTCCGATCCTCTACTACAGCTACCGCCGGCGGCGCGGAGTGGCCGCCGCCGGATGACAACGGGGGGTATTCCATGGCTACAGTCATCGTCCTGGGCGCGGGTCTCGGCGGCGTCCCGACCGCCTACGAACTGCGCAAGAAGCTCGACGCCGGGCACCGCGTGATCCTGGTCGGCAGCTCCGAGTACTTCGAGTTCACGCCCTCGAATCCCTGGGTCGCGGTGGGCTGGCGCAGCCGCGAAGAGACCCGCGTGGACCTCAGGCGGCCGCTCGATCGCAAGGGGGTCGAGTTCGTCCCCGAGCTGGCGAGCGCCATCGACGCGGTGGCGCGCAAGGTGACGCTGCGCGATGGCCGCGTACTCGACTACGACTACCTGGTGATCACCACCGGGCCGAGGCTCGCCTTCGAGGAGGTCCCCGGGCTCGGCCCCGACCACCATACGCAGTCGATCTGCACCCACGACCATGCCGAGCGTGCCTGGCGCGCCTACGAGAAGTTCCTCGCCAATCCCGGCCCGCTGGTGGTCGGCGCGGCGCCCGGCGCGAGCTGCTTCGGCCCGGCCTACGAGTTCGCGATGATCGTCGACGCCGACCTGCGCAAGCGACGCATTCGCGACAAGGTGCCGATGACCTACGTATCGAGCGAGCCGTACATCGGCCACCTCGGGCTCGGTGGCGTCGGCGACAGCAAGGGACTGATGGAGTCGGAGTTCCGCCAGCGTCACATCAAGTGGATCACCAACGCCAAGGTCACCGAGGCCACCGACGGCAAGCTGAAGGTGCAGGAGTTCGACGACGCCGGCCAGCCGCGGAAGGAGCACGAACTGCCGTTCCACTACGCGATGATCCTGCCGGCCTTCAAGGGCGTCGACGCAGTGGCCGCAGTGCCGGAGCTGTGCAACCCGCGCGGCTTCGTGATCGTCGACGAACACCAGCGCAGCAGGAAGTACCCCAGCATCTTCTCGGCCGGCGTGTGCATCGCGATCCCGCCGGTCGAGGCGACCCCGGTGGCGACCGGTGCACCGAAGACCGGCTTCATGATCGAGTCGATGGTGAGCGCCATTGCCGAGAACATTGCCGCCGACCTTGCCGGCCGCCCGGCCGGGGCCAAGGCCACCTGGAATGCGCTCTGCCTGGCGGACTTCGGCGACAGTGGCGCTGCGTTCGTGGCGCTGCCGCAGATACCGCCGCGCAACGTCACCTGGGCCAAGGAAGGTTACTGGGTGCACCTCGCCAAGATCGCATTCGAGAAGTACTTCATGCGCAAGGTGCGGGTCGGCTCGATCACGCCGGTGTACGAAAAGTACGTGCTCAAGATGCTCGGTATCACCGCGCTCAAGTAGGCGGGCGCACCCCGGGCGGCGGTCAGCGGGCCGCCGCCGACTCCAGCCAGCGGGCGAGCGCCGCCGCATCCATGGCGCCCGCCTGCTGGGCGACGGCCTTGCCGGCGCGGAACAGGATCAGCGTCGGGATGCTGCGGATGCCGAACCGCGCCGCCAGATCCGGGCATTCCTCGGTGTTCACCTTGGCGAAACGGAAGCGCGGTTCCAGCTTGGCGGCGGCCGCGGCGAATTGCGGTGCCATGGCATGGCAGGGCCCGCACCAGGGTGCCCAGAAATCGACCACGACCGGCAGGTCGCTGCGCGCGACCTGGACGTCGAACGTCGGTCCGTTGAGTTCGACCGGGCGCCCGGTGAACAGCGCCCCCTTGCATTTCGGGCAGCGCGGGGCATCGCCGAGGCGTGCCGCCGGAACGCGCACCACGGCGTCGCAGCCGGGGCAGACGACATGAACCTGCCCGGTCCTCGACGTCATTCGCAACCTCGCTGGCCAGAAACCACCAAGCATTAGAATACCCGGGCGCGGTGAAAGTTGCGGACGCGCGCGACTTGAAAAATGGCCGAAACTGCACCAGCTTGGATGCAGGCCAGGCCGAGGTGTCCCTCCCAGATGGAGTACCGTGACTACTACGCAGTGCTCGGGGTAGCCCGCGAGGCGACTGCGGACGAGATCAAGCGCAGCTACCGCCGGCTGGCCCGCAAGTACCACCCGGACGTCAGCAAGGAGCCGGACGCGGAGGAGCGCTTCAAGCAGGTCCAGGAAGCCTACGAGGTCCTGAAGGACCCGGAGAAGCGGGCCGCCTACGACCAGCTCGGCAGCGGCTTCCGGCCCGGCCAGGAGTTCCGTCCGCCGCCAGACTGGGGCTCCGGTTTCGAGTTCTCCGGATCCGGCGGCGCCGGTCGATTCAGCGATTTCTTCGAGCAGCTGTTCGGCGCCGGCACGCCCTTCGGGCCCGGCCGGGCAGGGGGCTTCGACCTGCGCGGCGAGGATCATCACGCGCGCATCGAGCTGTCGCTCGAGGAGGCCTTCTCGGGTGGCACGCGCTCCATCGACCTCAAGCACCCCGAGGCCCGCGGCGGCCGGGTCGACCTGCGCACGAGGCGCCTCAATGTCCGCATTCCGGCCGGCGTCACCGACGGGCAGGTCATCCGCCTCGGTGGTCAGGGCGCCGCCGGCATGGGTCGGGGAGGCAGCGGCGACCTGTACCTGCGCGTATCGCTCCGGCCGCACCGTTTGTTCACGGTCGAAGGCCGCGACGTCACGCTGACCCTGCCGGTCGCGCCCTGGGAGGCGGCGCTCGGCGCCACCGTGCCCGTGCCGACGCTCGGCGGCACGGTGGACCTCAAGATCCCGCCGGGTGGCCGGGCTGGCCAGCGGCTGCGGCTCAAGGGCCGCGGCCTGCCCGGGTCGCCCCCCGGCGACCAGTACGTGATACCGCAGGTGGTGCTGCCGCCGGCGGACACCCCGGCGGCGCGGGCGCTGTACGAGCAGATGCGACGCGAGCTCGACTTCGATCCGCGCGAGGCACTGGGACCCAGCCATGCGAGCTGAAGTGGTCGAGGTCTCGTTCGCCCGCCTCGGCATCGAGGAGCTCGGTGCGGCACTCGGTGTCGATACCCGCGTGGTGATCGAGTACGTCGAGCTCGGGCTCATCGAGCCGGCGGCGGACGCGGCGAGCGGCCGCGGTTTCTCTGCATCGGACGTGATGCGGCTGTCCAGGGCGCTCAGGCTGTCGCGCGAGCTGGAACTGCATGCGGCCGCTGCCGTGCTGCTGGTCGAGCTCATCGAGGAGCGCGAGCGCCTGGCGCGCCGCGTCGACTGCCTGGAGCGGACCCTGGCGAGCGTCCGGTGAGGCGGCCGCGGGCCCAGCTCGACCAGGCAGCCCTCTCAGGAGCGCTCAGGCGGCGCCACGCGCGGCTCGCCACGGCGCTCGCCGGTGTCGTCGCCGACCAGTCGATCGCCCACGTGCATCGCGCGCGGGTCGAATCCCGCGGCCTGCGTTCCGTGCTCGGCACCCTGCGGCCGCTCGCCAGCACCCGCCGGGTCGAGGCCTGCAGGCGCGACCTGCGCAGCGTCGCGCGGGCCCTGGAGGAGGTGCGCGAGGCCGACGTGCGCCGGGATCGCCTGCTGGAACTCGCGGGCAAACTCGGCTCGCTGCCGGCCGATCGTCATCGTCAACTGGCGCTGGCGCTGGAGCAGGCGCGCCGCGACGCGCGTGCACGCCTGGCCGGGCAGGTGGCGCTGCCGGCCTGGGAACGCCGGCTGGCCCGCATTGCTGCCGCCTTCGGCGAACCCGGACTGTTCCCGGCGCGGCGGATCGCGCCGGACGACCTGGCGGCAGAACTGCGGGCGCTCCTCGGCCGGCGCTGGCGCAAGTTGAGGCGCCGCCTGTCGCGCACCGATCGTGACGCCGAGGCCTTGCACGAGCTGCGCCTGGCCGTGAAGCACGCCCGCTATGCGAGCGACTCGCTGCTGCCTCTGCTCGGCATCGACCCGCGCCCGTTCCTCAAGCCACTGAAGGCGATGCAGGCCTGCCTGGGCGACCACCACGACCTGGCCCAGGCCCGGGCATGGATCGAGGGCCTGGCAGGGCCCGAGGCCGCGGCGCTGCTCGCCACGCTCGATCGGCCGCTCGCCACGCGCATGACCCGCCGCGAGCGCGAACTCAAGGGCCTCGCCCGCCACATCCGGGTACCGCGGCTTTAGGGCCTGCGCCCGTATTCAGGCAAGGGTCGCGCCGATGAGAGCGCCGATGACCCAGGTCAGCAGTCCCGCGCCACCCCCGATGGCGAGCATCCTGAGACCCCCGGCGATTGCACCGCGTCCGCTGAACAGCGACAGCGTCATGCCGACGGTCACCAGCATGACCGCGGTGACGGCGACCACCCAGGCGAGGGGCGCGGACGGGCCCGGCGTCGCGAGCAGCACCGGCAGGAGCGGCATCCCCGCGCCGATCGCGAACGACAGGAAGGAGGCGATCGCGGCGCCCCAGGGCGAGCCGAGGTCGTCCGGGTTGAGGCCGAGTTCCTCGCGTGCAAGCGCATCGAGCGCGAGTTCGGGTGTTGCGATGATCTCCTGCGCGAGCTGGCGGGCACGGTCCTCGTCCATGCCGCGCGCCGCATAGATGAGCGCCAGCTCCTCGGCCTCCTCTTCCGGATACTCCGCGAGCTCCTGGCGCTCGAGACCGATCTGGTACTGGTACATCTCGCGCTGCGAGCGCACCGAGACATACTCGCCCGCAGCCATTGACAAAGCGCCGGCGAGCAGCCCGGCGACGCCCGCAGTCAGGATGGCGGGCGATTCCGCGCCGGCGCCCGCGACACCGAGGATCAGGCTGGCGTTGGAGACGAGACCGTCGTTCACGCCGAACACGGCCGCGCGCAGGTTCCCGCCGGAGCCGATGCCACGGTGGCGGGCGCCGATCTCGTCGACCCGCGTCGGCATGGCGTGGCCAAGGACGCCACCGTCGTAGACCGACAGGCCGCGCATCTTGAGCGCCACCAGCGCCGGTCTCACCGCACGCGGTCCGAGCCGGCCGGCGAGCCAGGCGACGAGACGCGCCCGGATCCCGGGCCGGAAGGCGAGCCTCGCCATGTCATCGCCCAGGTGTCGCGCCCAGGTAGCCGCCTGCGCCTCGGCCGCGCCTGCCAGCGACTCGAACAGCCGCGACCGGGACGGGTCGGACTCGGCAGCGGCGAGCCGCCGGTACAGCCACGCCGACTGCCGTTCATGGAACCAGGCGTCGCGCGGGTCGGCCTGCACGTCAGTCCAGCGCGCGTGGTTCGCCGGTGCCGTCGTCGATGAGGCGGCGCACGTGCCAGGCCAGCAGGCGGTCGACGTGCGGCTTCTCGATGAAGTCGAGCGCCCCGGCGCGCATCGCGGCGACGGCCGTCGCAACGTCACTCTCTGCAGCGAGCAGGATGACCGGTGCGTCGACGCCTTGCGCGCGCAGCGATCTGATCAGCTCGATACCGGTCATGTCGGGCAAGAGGGCCTCGCTCACGACGCAGGCGAGGTCGAGGGGCAACGCCGCCAGGAACTCAGCGGCCGATGGAAAAGCGCGCAGGTCGACGCCGAGCGCCGACAGCATGCTGCCGACTCGCTGCCGGAGGCCGGCGTCGGGATCGATCACGCACACGATGGGTGTCGGCACTGCTTGGGACCCGGGTCCGGCGAAAACTCCTCGCGGACGAAGCAATGAGCCGCGGCTTCAGTCGACGCCGCGGCCCTGGACCGGGGCAGTATCCCGGCCTGCTT
>CAZXAS010000183.1:0-5725 GCA_964638185.1 uncultured Steroidobacteraceae bacterium
GACAGCGCTGCGATCCCGAGCGCGTCTACTGGCGTCGCGGCCCCGGGCCCGCTCCTGATTGCGCCGGTGGCCAGTCAGTTGCAAGGACGGCCGGGGACCCGGTGCTCGGGCTGCGCTGCTCGAGCGCGTCGTCGGCGCTTGCGACGACGGGCGTGTTCGTGGCCGCGCGCCTGGCACAGTGGCAGCCGCGTGGCGCGACCGGCTACTGGCGCGAGCCCATGGCCGGCAGCGAGCATGCGATCGAGTGCGTCGAGGACCGCGGCCGACACGGACATGCACCGGGCCGATGGTACGCGGCGAACGGCGGCGCCGAGGCCTGGGCTGCCGACGCGCAGTTCGAGCCGCGCTGGGATGCGCCGCCGTTCTCCGAGCCCTACGTCATGTTCAGCGGCAACTACCTGAACTACCTGGCGTCCTCGCGCGCCGAGGTCGACACGACGCGCTACGACTGGCTGCGGCAGCGGATCGTCGGCGCAGCGCGCTCCGTCGCCGCACTCGACATCGCCCTCGCCCGCTTCAGCCACGACGGCGGCGGCGGCGATGCGGCCGCGGATGGCGGCATGCTGGTGCTCCCGCCCCTTGCGGCACCGGCCGCGGCGCCGGTGCTCGACGCATGGCTCGGTGCATGGCGACCCGCGGGACCGGCGCCCCTCGCCGAGGCGACCGCCGAGCTCGCCCGCTGGTTCGCCGGTGCGACCGTGCATTTCGGCTGGGCGTCGCAGGCGGCCCCCGGCGAGCCGCTGCCGAGCGCGCCTGCCGCCATCACCGGATCACGCTATCGCTCGCCTTTCACCGCCAGCTGCCGCGCGGTCACGCTCGGGCTCGCGACGGTCGGCGCGGCCTCCGCCGATGGCAGCGCCGGGGACACCGTCCACGCGCTGGGCGCATTGCCCGCCTCGGAACGCTGCGGCGACGACTGTCTCGCCCCGCTCCTTGCATGGATGTCCGGCTCGGACCTGCGACCGGACCTGCCGGGCCGGCAGTTCCTGCGGGTGCGCGCCGTGACATCGGCGCCAACGAGCACGGAGGTCGAACTCGCGGTCCGTGGCGCCGGAACGGCGGTGGTCGATCTTCGCGATCCGCTCGCGCTGGTGATGCTCGCGGCCGCAGCACTCGGTCATGACGCAGCGGTCGCCGCGGCGGCGACAGTCGGCACGCCGGCGATCGGGCGCGTGACGGGCGACGCCGGCCAGTCGGCGTTCTTCTACGCCGTGGGGATGCCCGCGGTGCGCGCGCGCTGGACGGGCAATATCCACAAGTTCCGCCTCGGCCAGCCCCGGCTGCAGCCGGGCGACGGCACGGCCGGCGACGTGCTGTTTGATCCTTCAACCGGGGCGCCCGGTGACGGTGGCGAGAATCTGTGGCCGCCAGGCGCCGGTGGCGGCCGGTCGGCGGGTGGCGTCGCGACGCGCCTGCCTCCCCCGGGAGAACGGCGCCTGTATTCGGACCTCTCGGGCGCGGACCTCGCCGACCCCGGCAATCGCCTGCACCCCGACAATCCGGCGATCACCCGCAGCATGCTCGGCCTGTCCGCCCACGACACTCGCAGTGTCGGCGACCTGATCGACTGGGCGCATGGCCGCGACGCCTTCGATGCGGACCACGACGGCGACACCCGATCGGCACGTGGCGACCTCGGTGACCCGGGGCGAGCCGCACCAATGCTCTTGCGCTACGACGGCCCCGACGATGCCGGCGCCTCGCTGTTCGTCATGACCGCCGACGGATTCCTGCACGCTTTCGACGCCGAATCGGGCGTCGAGCGCTGGGCCTTCGTGGCCCGTGAACCGCTGGCGCGGCTGGGCATGCTGGCAGCCAGCGCCGACGCCGTCGCCCGGCCGCCCGGACCCAACGGCGGACTCGCGCTCTATGTGCGCGATGCAAACCGCGACGGGCGGATCCGGCGCGCCGACGGCGACGCCGCGTGGCTCTATGCCGGGCTCGGCGAGGCCACACAGCGCTTCCTCGGGCTCGACGTCACCGACCCGGAGCGGCCCCAGGTGCTGTGGAGCGTCGGGAGCGACGAGCTGCCGTGGCTCGCGAGTGCCGCGGCGACGCCAGTCGTCTCACGCTTGAGGACCGTCGGGGCGGGCAGCACACCGCGACCGGTGGTGCTCCTGGCAGGTGGCGCGGATCCCGCCGAGGCGGCCGGTGTGACTGCCGGCGACGGTCGCGGCGCGGGACTCGCCGTGGTCGATGCCGCGACCGGGGCGATCCACCTCACGGTTGCGGACACGGCGGCCGGCGACGCCGACGCGGCCTTCGACGGCGCGGCGAGCTTCGCTGCCGGCCCGCGCGCCGTGGACAGCGACGGTGACGGAGTCAGTGACCGGCTCTATGCGCTCGATCTGCGTGGCGGCCTGTGGCGTATCGACCTGCCGGCCGGCCAGGCGCCGGTGGTGCGCCTCCTCGGCCGCTTCGGCGAGGCCGCGCGGGCGCGCTTTCATGCGCCGTTGGATGTCGTCGCCACCCGGCGCTTCGGCGCACCGGCGTTCATGGTCGCCTTCGGCTCGGGCTGGCTCGATCATCCGCGCGACAGGACCATCACCGACAGCTTCTACTCCGTCCTCGACGGCCCGGGAGCGGCCTCGGGGCCCCTCGAGGATGCCGACCTCGTCGACGCCATCGCGCCGCCAGCGGGCACGCCGCCCCGGTTCTCGGGGTGGAGATACCGTCTTGCCGCACATGGACCCGGCGAGAAGGTCATCGGTGCCTCGTTGACCGTCGACCACCGGGTCCGCTTCACCACCTACCAGCCGCTCGACCCGGCCCCGGAGGAGCCCTGCGGGCCGCCGCGCGCCGTGACCCGGCTGTACACACTCGACCTCGTGAGCGGCCGGCCGCTGCACTTCGTCGACGAGGCGCCTGAGCCTGCAGAGGAACTGCTGCTCGAGGGACTGCCCCCGGCGCTGCGGATCGCACTGCCCTGGCAAGGGAGCGACGCGGACTGCGGTCAAGACTGCCGCCACCGGCCGATCGGCCTCGTCGGCGCGACGCCCGTACCGCTCGACTGGCTCAACGAACCCGTGAGGACGTCATGGCGCGAGCTCGATCTGACGGCGGAATGACTCTCCTGGAGCTGCTGGCAGCGCTGGTCATCGTCGCGGTGCTCGCGGCCATCGCCTACCCGTCGTATCGGCAGCACCTGCTGCGCGCCCACCGGCTCGAGGCCATCGAGGGGCTGTTGCTCGTGGCTGCAGCCCAGGAGAGCTATCACCTGCGCCAGGGTCGCTACGCACCGGGGTTCGCGGAGGGCGTCGACGCCGACGCCGACCTGCTGGCACTGCCGGTCGCACCGCTCACGCAGGGCGGTCGCTATCGCCTCGGGCTCGACGTCACCGGGGCGCGCTACGTAGCCGAGGCGCGCCCGGTACCGGGGGCAGGACAAGAGGTCGACGCGCGCTGTGCCCGATTCGCGCTCGATGCATCGGGCCGACGCAGTGCTTTCGACAGCGCCGGCCGCGACACGACGACGCAGTGCTGGCGCTGAGCCGGCGCGCCGCCGTCAGCCGTTCCCGACGGCAGGACTTCCCTTGGGGGCATTGCGCAGGGGCACCGGAAGGCCGAACACCACGTTCTCCGGGCGGCCGGCCGTCTCGATGGCGCTGTCGCCACCCCATTCGCGCAGCCGCGCGACGACGCGCTCCACCAGCACTTCCGGCGCGGACGCGCCGGCCGTCACGCCCACGGTCGCGGCGGCATCGAACCACTCGCGACGCAGGTCCTCGGGGCCGTCGACGAGGTAACCCGGAATGCCCCGTGTCGCGGCGATCTCGCGCAGGCGGTTGGAGTTGGAACTCGTCGGGGAGCCGACGACCACCAGGACGTCGCAGGCGTCGGTGAGGGTCTTGACCGCGTCCTGGCGGTTCTGCGTGGCGTAGCAGATGTCCTCGCGTCGCGGCGTCGCCAGGTCCGGGAAGCGGCTGCGCAGGGCTTCCACCACGCGTGCGGTGTCGTCGACGGACAGCGTCGTCTGGGTCACGAAGGCGAGCCGCTCTGGGTCGCGCACGGCGAGGCGCATGGCGTCGTCGACGGACTCTACCAGGTGGATCTGGCCGCCCTGCGAGGTATCGAACTGGCCCATCGTGCCCTCGACCTCGGGGTGGCCGGCATGGCCGATCAGGATCACGTCGCGGCCTTCCCGGGCGTAGCGCATGACTTCCATGTGGACCTTCGTCACCAGCGGGCAGGTGGCGTCGAACACCCGGAGCCCGCGGCGGGATGCCTCCGTCTGCACGGCCTGCGACACGCCGTGGGCGCTGAAGATGACCGTCGCGCCGTCCGGCACTTCGTCCAGTTCCTCCACGAACACGGCCCCCAGGTCCCGCAGCCGGTCGACCACGAAACGGTTGTGCACGACCTCGTGGCGCACGTAGATGGGAGCGCCGAGCAGCCCGATCGCACGCTCGACGATGTCGATGGCGCGATCGACGCCGGCGCAGAAGCCTCGTGGATTGGCCAGCAGTATCTTCATGCTCCTGCCCCGCTCGCGCGGGCCCTGCGACCCTCGAGCAGTGCATCGAGGATCAAGAGCCCGGCGCCGATCGTGATCGCGCTGTCTGCGATGTTGAAGGCCGGGAAGTACCAGCGCTCCCAGTGGAAGTGGATGAAGTCGACCACGTGGCCGTGCTGCACGCGGTCGATGACGTTGCCGAGCGCACCGCCCATCACCAGCGTCAGTGCGGCCGGCAGCCACGGGGCAGAGTCCCGCGGCAGCCTGGCGAGCCACGCGATGATGCCGATGCTGACCACGGTGCCGAGCCCGATGAAGAACCACCGCTGCCAGCCCGAGGCCCCGGCGAGCAGGCTGAAGGCGGCGCCGGTGTTGTGCAGCCTCGTGATCTCGAGCACCGGCAGCACCTCGATCATCTCGTAGAGCTGGAATTCCCGGATGATGAAGGCCTTGCTGATCTGGTCCGCGACGATGACGGCCGCGGCCAGCCACAGCCAGCCCGGCCGACCCCTGATGCGCTCGTCAGTCACGCGTACCTCCTCGCCTCGCCGGGCCCCTCGAGATTCGACACGCAACGCCCGCAAAGTTCAGGATGGCGGGCATCCCGTCCGACGTCGGGGCGGCGATGCCAGCAGCGCACGCACTTGGCGTCATCGAGGGCGCGCACTGCGATCCAGGCGCCCTCGGCCGCCACGCCGGTCGCGGCCACCGCGTCGGCCGGCCGCTCCGCCGCGTCCCGCATGCGCGCCTCGGACGTGATCAGCACGAAGCGGAGCTCGTCGCCGAGGCCGCCGAGTCGCGAGCGCTGTACCGCGTCGAGATACACGTCGACCTCCGCCTCGAGCGGTGCGCCGATCGCGCCGGCCACACGCAGCTTCTCCAGTTCGCCCGACACATCGCCCTTGAGTGCGAGCACCGCGTCCCAGTCAATGCCGGGACTCGGGTGTGCCTCCGGCATCTGCCACCACGTCGCGAGGAACACCGACGGGTCGCGCGCCCCCGGCAGGTACTTCCAGACCTCCTCGGCGGTGAACGACAGGATGGGCGCAAGCCAGCGGACCATCGCTTCAGCGACGTGGTGCATCGCCGTCTGGGCCGAACGGCGCGCCGGGCTCTGCACCGGCATCGTGTACAGGCGGTCCTTCAGGATGTCGAGCCAGAAGCCCCCGAGGTCCAGCACGCAGAAGTTGTGGACCTTCTGGTAAATGAGGTGGAAATCGTAGTCCTGGTACGCCTCGATGACCTCCGCCTGCAACCGGGCGGCGCGCTCCA
>CAZXAS010000184.1:0-1297 GCA_964638185.1 uncultured Steroidobacteraceae bacterium
ATCACGTGCTCAATCACCTGAACCTGTTCGGCGGCGGCTATCGCGCGCAGGCCGAGGCCCTCATCGACCGGCTGCTCGCGGCCGCGGGCCACTGACGCCGCGACAGGCCAGCCGCGGGCATGCGTGCCCGCGGAATGCCGCAGTTTCCGCGGGGCCGGCGGCCGGCGTATGCTCCTCGTGCGTGCAACTGCGCGATCCGGGCGCGGCCTGCCGCCGGCGCGGACGATCCCGCGACATCATCTGGAGAGGTATCCATGAGAGACCCGATCGTACGGATGTACGAAACCGAACAGCAGGCACGCGGCGCATTCGACCGGCTGCTCGCCGAAGGCTTCCCGGCCGATACGGTCTTCCTGGTGACGCCCGGCAGTGGCGGCGCCGGTGCATCGCTCGACGCCATTGCCGCCGCGATCATGGCCGGCTACGTGCTGCGCAGCCACGCCCGCGTCTACGCATCCGGGATCGCGCGCGGGCGCTCGATGGTCATCGTGCGCGCCGGCTTCGGCTTCAGCCAGGCCGCGATCGACATCATGGCAGCGTTCAACCCGGTCGATACTGGGCTCTGCCTCCCCGAAGAGCCTTCCATCGCCTGGGACGAAGGAGCGCCGCTGTCGTCCGCGCTCCGGCTGCCCGTGTTGTGGCGCAAGCAGCCGAACCCGATGTCCCGCTTCCTGGGCCTGCCCCCGCTGTCGCGCGGCCGCTCGGTGCTCTCGCCGATGTTCGGCGAGCTGGCGAACCCGAGGTTCGCGCTGTCGGCGTTGTTCGGTCTGGGCCTGCTGTCGCGCAACCCCGCGCCGCTGTCCTCGCTGCTTGGCCTGCCCACCCGCTCGGGCAAGTCCGGGCCCTGGACCACGAGCTTCGGGCTGCCGCTCCTGTCGCGCAAGGCCGCGCCGCTGTCATCGCTGTTCGGCCTGCCGGTGCTGACCCGGATGCGCTGACGTCCACCCCGCCGCGGCGTCGGCCGCGGCGCACGCCGGCCGGCTCCGACGGGAGCCGCGCCGGACTCTGTTTCGCCTTGCCGCGCGCCGCCATCCGGCGGCGTTTTCGCGACTTCGCGTTCGTCATTTGCGTTGTCAATCTAGGTAGACGTTCGTAATTGACAACATAAATTGACGTTCCTAGGATGCGACAGGTGGAAACAGGCTGCGGCGACGCAGTCATGTGACGTCACGTGGCGCGCTCGCGCCGCGTTGGCCGACTCGTCCACGCCACAAGCGAGAGGGGTGGTCTCGTGGAAGCTCAAGCTCTTGCGGCTCGCCTGCGGGCGGGGCGGCGCTTATCCGCGACGCGCCTGGAT
>CAZXAS010000184.1:1307-5722 GCA_964638185.1 uncultured Steroidobacteraceae bacterium
CTCGCGCCGCGTGGCCCGCCGAGCTTTCCGTCGGCGCCCGCGCGGCGACGGGCAGCCCCGCGTGCGGGGGGCGCACGACGCAAGTTCTCTTGCGCTGGGACGATTGCTGTCTGAGGAGAATTCCAAGGAGAAATCTATGGCGACTGATCTGGACGATCCGAACCGGGTATGGCCCACCGGATTGACCATCGGGGAGTCGGAGGAACTGCACAAGCACGTCATCGATGGAGCACGGGTCTTCTTCGTGATCGCGCTGTTCGCGCACATCCTGGCTTACATCTACACCCCGTGGCTGGGCTGAGGAGAAGACCATGAACCAAGGAAGAATCTGGTGTGTGGTGAAGCCGACGGTCGGCCTGCCGCTGTTCCTGGGCTCGGTCGCGCTGATCGCGCTGCTGGTCCATTACGCGGTGCTGACCAACACGACGTGGTTTGCGTCGTACTGGCAGGGCGGCTGAGTTCGGGGCGCTCGACGCGGCGCCTCCACGTCCCCCGTCACCGCCCGCGCAGGATGGCCCGGGACACGGTCAGGATGGAGGTCGCCTAGGGGGTCGGGAGCCCGAGGCCCCGGCCCCCGAACGAGCGATCGCTGGTTGACTGGCGCGTGAACCGCATCGGTCAGGGACTGGTGACGGCGTGGGTCCAGCTCGGCCCGCGCTTTCTGCCGTTCGCCGACGTCGCCACGCCTGACCTGCCGCTCGCACGCCTGCTGCGGCTGTCACTGTTCCAGGTGTCGGTCGGCATGGCGCTGGTGCTGCTGGTCGGCACCCTCAATCGCGTGATGATCGTCGAACTCGGCGTGCCGGCCTCGCTGGTCGGCATCCTGATCGCGCTGCCGCTGGTGTTCGCGCCGTTTCGCGCCCTCATCGGCCATCGCTCCGACACCCACCGCTGCGAGCTCGGCTGGCGGCGCGTGCCCTTCATCTGGAAGGGGACGCTGCTGCAGTTCGGTGGCTTCGCGATCATGCCGTTCGCGCTCCTGGTGCTCGCCGGCAAGGGCCAGGCCGGCGATGCGCCGGTGTGGATCGGCCAGCTCGCGGCCGCCCTCTCCTTCCTGCTGGTCGGTGCCGGCGTGCACACGGTGCAGACCGCGGGCCTCGCGCTCGCCACCGACCTGACGCCGGCCGAATCCCACGCCCGGGTCGTCGGCCTGATGTACGTGATGCTGCTCCTCGGCATGATCGTGAGCGCGCTGGTGTTCGGCCGGGCGCTCGTCGATTTCACGCCGGGGCGGCTGGTCCAGGTGATCCAGGGCGCGGCGGTCACGACCCTGCTGCTCAATGCCGTGTCCATGTGGAAGCAGGAGACCCGCCGGCCACGCCGGGGCGCGGCCGTGCCGGCGCCCGACCCTGGCTTCAGCGAATCCTGGGCACGTTTCTGCGAAGGCGACGGCGCGAGGCGCCGGCTGGTGATCGTCGGCATCGGCACCATGGCCTTCGGCATGGCCGACATCCTCCTCGAGCCCTTCGGCGGGCAAGTGCTCAGATTCGGCGTGGGCGCGACGACGAAGCTGACGGCGCTGCTGGCGCTCGGCGGGCTCATCGGCTTCGGCTACGCGTCCTTCGCCCTGGGCCGCGGCGCCGATCCCTATCGCATGGCGCGCCTCGGCGCGCTGGTCGGCCTGCCGGCCTTCGTGCTGGTCATCGCCGCCGCGCCGCTCGACCTGCCGGTGCTGTTCCTCGTCGGCAACTTCCTGGTCGGCGCCGGTGGCGCGTTGTTCGGCCACGGCACGCTCACCGCGACGATGAATCGCGCGCCAGCGGAGCAGGCCGGGCTCGCGCTCGGCGCCTGGGGCGCGGTGCAGGCCACCGCGGCCGGGGTCGGCGTGGCCCTGAGCGGCGCCCTGCGCGACCTGGTCAACGCCGCCCTCGGCTCGGGGCCGGGGCCCTGGGGACTGACCGGCGCCGCCAACGGCTACCTGGCCGTGTACGCGCTCGAGATCGCGTTGCTCGTGATCGCGATCGCGGCGACCCTGCCGCTCATCCGCCGCCGGGCGGCATAGCGCCGGCCCATGGCACGCCTGCCGATCCTGGAATACCCCGATCCGCGCCTGCGCCAGCCGTCGGCGCCGGTCGCGGCCTTCGACACGGGCCTGCAGCGCCTGGTCGACGACCTGGTGGAGACACTCCATGACTCGCGCGGCATCGGCCTCGCCGCACCGCAGGCCGGCGATCATCGCCAGGTCGTGGTGATCGACCTGTCCGGCGACGCGTCGGCGCCGGAGGTGTTCATCAACCCGCGGATCCTCGATCGCCGCGTGCCGGCGCTGGTCGAGGAGAGCTGCCTGTCGGTGCCCGGCGTCGTCGGCAACGTACTGCGCGCCACGGAGCTTCGTGTCGAGGCGCGCGATTCCCACGGCCGGGCCTTCGAGCGCGAGCTCGACGGCATGCTCGCGGTCTGCCTGCAGCACGAGATGGATCACCTCGCCGGGCGGCTGTTCATCGACCACCTGTCGTGGGTCCGGCGATGGCGCATCCGCGCCGCCGCCAGGTCACGCCGCGCACGGGCCCCGAGCGCAAGTCGGCCGGACGTCGCCTGACGACTGGAGCACGGCGCACGAAGGCGTCATGCTCGGGGCCGGCCCCTGGCCAAGGCGGAGCAAGCCCATGCCACAGTCCCCCGAGATCGAGCGATTCTGGCTTGCCTGTCGCGACGCCGTGCCCGGCATCGACGCGGACGCGCGCTACTCGAGCCAGAGTTTCGGCGACGACCCGGCGCTGTCACGGCGCCTCCTCGAGCTCGTCGTCACCGGCGACAAGACCGGGACCTTCACCGTCGACTGGCAGTTCGACGACGACCCGGGGCAGCGGCCGCGCGTGGGCGACTACCGCGCGATCACCGACCACGCCGGCACGCCGGGCGCGCTCGTGCGCATCACCGAGGTCGAGGTCTTGCCGTTCGACGCGATCGACGAGGCGTGGGTGCAGTGCGAGGGGCCGGCGCTCAGGCGGCTCGACCTGTGGCGCCGCGTCCACTGGGACTACTGGTCGCCGCTCGTCGCCGGTCTCGGCCGCGTGCCGGCCGGCGACATGCCCATCCTGTGCCAGCGCTTCGAGCTCGTGCACGTCGCCTGAGGCGGTCCTCGTCGGTCGAGGCGGCTCGTGTCAGTCGCCGCGGCGGGCGAGCCCGAGATACAGATAGCCGGCGACACGCGGCGCGTGCTCGAGGTACTGGTTGCGCACTTGCGCCAGCGCGAAGCCGGCCGCCTCCACTTCGGCGGCCGCATTGCGGGTGAGGTGGCAACCGTCGGCCAGCGGCTTCCAGAAGGGCTCGAGCCGGCGCTGCCAGCGCGCCACCTCGGCGTCGGGGCTCAACCCATGCTCCAGGAACACCAGCCCTCCGCCCGGCTTGAGGACGCGCCGCGCCTCGGCGAGCGCGGCCTGGACGTCGGGGATGCTGCAGAGCGTGAAGGTGCTCACCACCCAGTCGAAAGTCGCGTCGGCGAAGGGCAGCGACTCGGCCGAGAGCGGATGGTGCTCGACCTCGATGCCCGCCTCGGCGGCCCGCCGCCGCGCGCGCGACGCCACGCCCGGGTTGCTGTCCACGCCGATGAGTTCGCGCACGTGGCCCGGGTAGTGGTGCAGGTTCACCCCGGTGCCGAAGCCGATCTCGAGGATGCGTCCCCGGACCGGCGCGAGCACCTCGCGGCGCAGCGGGCGGAACTTCCTCTGCGTCATGACGCGTTCGAGCGCCCAGGGAAACAGGTAGTGCCGGTACAGGCCCATGCCGCCATGCTAGTCGAGGCGGACCACGCCGGCACGGCCGCCCGGTCAGTGGTTCAACGCTCGAGCACGAGGTCGAACCGTACCTCCACCGCGTCTCCCACCCACTCGGTGTCCTGCCATTCGCCCTGGCCGACGCCAAACGCGAGGCGATCGAGACGCGCGCCACCGGTGAGCCGCGCACGATCCGCCCCGGCGGGCTCGAACCGGAAGCGCACCTGCACCGGACGACTGATGCCGCGCAGGGTCAGGGTGCCCCCGGCGAGGTAGCCGTCGCCGTCCGCGCGGAATCCCTCCGCGACGTAGCGCGCCTCGGGGAAGCGCCCGGTGGCGAAGAAATCCGGGCCCTTCAGGATGCCGTCGCGCTCGGCCTCGCGGGTGGTCACGGACACGAGGTCCACCCGGACGTCGAAGCGTCCGGCCGACGGCTCGGCCGGATCGAAGTCGATGACCGCGGAGAACCGCTCGAATTGTCCGTCGAAGCGTGCGCCGGCCTGGGTCGCGGTGAAGCCGAGGCTGCTCCCGGCAGGGTCGATGCGCCACGGTGAGGCCGCCGCCGCGACGAGTGGCAACACCAGCGCCCATGCCGCGAGCGACCTCACCGCCTGCGTCCGAAGGGCAGCATGCGCAGCAGCAATCCGTCGCCGTCGATGAAGGTGTGCTTGAGCGCGGCGGCGATGTGCAGCCCGGCCA
>CAZXAS010000185.1:0-5638 GCA_964638185.1 uncultured Steroidobacteraceae bacterium
CCGGCGTCGACCGGTAGTCATGCTGTATATAAATACAGTATCCTGCGACCCCCCGGACGAGGGAGTGACGACGTGATCAAGCTGTATTGGTGGCCCCGGACCCGCGCGGTCCGCGCGGCGTGGATGCTCGAGGAACTCGGCCAGCCCTACCAGCGCATCCCGATCAACATCCGCGACGACAGCGCGAAGACGGACGCCCGTTTCCTGGCCGTGTCGCCGATGGGCAAGGTGCCGGCCGTCGAGGACGGACCGACGCGACTGTGTGATTCGGGCGCCATCTGCGCCTACCTCGCCGACCAGTATCCGCAGGCCGGTCTCGCGCCGGCGATCGGACATCCCGATCGCGGTGCGTACCTGCAGTGGCTGATGTTCACCAACTCGGTCATCGAACCGGCGATGGGCGAAAAAATGGGCGGGCTTGCCGCCAATCCGGCGGCCTATGGCTGGGGCGGCTTCGACCGGATGCTCACCATGCTGCGTGCCGGTCTTGCCGCCGGGCAGTGGATCCTGGGCCAGCGCTTCAGCGCGGCCGACGTGCTGCTCGGTACCAGCTGCCACTTCCTGCGGCAGTTCAAGATGACCGGGGACGAGCCGGTGCTCTGGGACTATGCCGACCGCTGCACGTCGCGCCCGGCTTTCCAGCGCGCCATGGCGCTCGAGGACGGCTGAACGACTGCCGGCCGCTACCCGAGCTCCACCAGCTCGTAATGGGTCTGCATGTAGCCGGCGACGCCACCCTTCAGGAACAGGTACTCACCGTCGGCGGTACACCACACGTCGTAGGGCGGATGTTCCTGCGGCAGGCCGGGCGCCGAGACGAACTGGAAATGCAGCGCGTCGAAGGCGCCGGCGCCCACGGTCACCTTCTCCGGCCCGACATACTTCACGTGCAGGCCGATGGAAAAGAGCATCGGCCCGGTGGCACCGCGATGATCGGGTGACGACAGCAGGATCTGGTCGAGGCTCTGCACCGCGCCGGGCTTGTCGAGGTCGAACAGCCGCAGGTGCCATGCGTCGCAGGCGATGGCGTGGTTCTGGAAGGTCTTGAGCGGCTGCTCGAGGTCCATGCGCTGCGTCACGCGGCCTTCCAGCGAGGTGAACGCCTCGCACTCCGCGAACCGGGGATGGAAGCGGAACCAGCCCGAGCCCATGAATCGATCGCCGACGCCGATGCGCACGAAGCAGTCGGTCGGCATCCAGTTCGCGTCGAGCGAGTAGGTGATGTCGCGCATCACGGAAGGACGATCGTCGATCTCGCAGTGGGCGCTGACCGTGCGGCTGCCGTCGGCATGGACGCTGATGACGAAGTACTCGCGGCCGCGCTCCTGGCCGAGCCGCTCCGGCTTGTTGCTGGTGTAGAGGATCTTCCCGCGAACCAGGCGATGGTCGCGCTGCAGGATGCTGTCGGTCATCTGGACTCCCCGGCAAACAGGCGTGCGAGCTTAGCGCAATGCCGCCGCAGTCGCGACATCATGCCGGGAGCATCAGGCCAGCGCGTCGCGCCTTGTGGAGCATCCATGCCTGCACCGCGCCACGGGCGGCGAAAAACGCCAGGAACGCGAGCCACAGGCCGTGGTTTCCGAGAGGCCGCAGCAGCCACCACGCCGGCAGGTACACCGCGAAGACGGCAATCAGCATGCTGTCGCGCATCTGGCGCGTCAGGGTCGCGCCGACGAACACGCCGTCGTACAGGAACGCCCAGCAGCCCACCAACGGTGCCGCGACCAGCCATGGCAGGTACTCGTACGCGATCTCCTGCAAGACCCGCTGGGAGGTGATCAACCGTATGACGACATAGCCGCCGGCGGCGAACAGCAGCGACAGGCAGAGCGCCACGCCGAGCGACCATTGCGTCGCGAGTGCGATCGAGCGGCGAAGGCGCGCCGGGTCGCGCGCGCCGAGCGCGCGACCGACCAGCGATTCCGCTGCATTGGCGAAGCCGTCGAGGGCGAAGGCCGCGAAATACAGGAAGTTCATCAACAGCGCGTTGGCGGCCAGCACGTTGCTGCCGAAGCGCGCACCCTGTGCGGTCAGGAAGGCGAAGGCGAACATCAGCGCCACGGTGCGCAGCAGCAGCGGCAGGTTGAGTTCGAGATAGCGGCGGTAGGACAGCGCCGGCGCCGCGTCCCGGCCGGGGAGCAGGCCACCGAGCGTGCGTGCGGCGAGCAGCAGGCCGAGCGCGAGACCCAGGTACTCGGCAATGACCGTGGCGAGCGCCACGCCGCGAGCGGCCATTCCGAAGCGCCACACCAGCACGAAGTCGAGGACGATGTTGACGAGGTTGACGGCAAGGACCACCGCGAGCGGCGACCGCGCATCGCCACGACCGATGAACCAGCCGGTCAGCACGAACAGCGCAAGCGTCGCCGGTGCACCCCACAGGCGCGTGACGATGTAGGCGGAGGCCTCGGCCGCAACCGCAGGTTCCGGCGCAATCAGTGCCAGGGCCGCGGACCTGAGCGGGACAGACAGCAGCAGCAGGACCGTGGCCAGCACCAGCGCAACGACCAGTCCCTGCACCAGCGTGCGCCGCTCGGCTGCCGTATCGCCGGCGCCGTGGGCCTGCGCCGCGAGCCCGGTGGTGCCCATGCGCAGGAAGTTCAGTGCCGTGAACAGCACGCTGAACACGGTCGCACCGACCGCGACGCCGGCCAGGGCGTGCGGATGGTCGAGGTGCCCGACGGCGGCGGAGTCGGCGATGCCGACGAGCGGCACCGAGACGTTGGCGAGGATCATCGGCAGGGCCACGTCCAGCACGTCGCGGTGCCGGACGGTGGCGACCGCCGCTCCCGTCATGGCGCCAACCCCGCGGCGTGCGCCAGCAGCGTCGCTGCCACACACCAGGCGATGACCCAGACCGACGAGCGGCGCAGGCCGGCGAGGAGCGCGAAGCCACCGAGGGCGATGGCGACATCCGTGGGCGAGTGAATGCCCTCGGTCCACAGTGGATCGTACAGCGCCGCGGCGAGCAGGCCGACGACCGCGGCGTTGACCCCGGCGAACGCAGCCGCGAGGCCCGGCTGCGCGGTCAGCCGGCCCCACAGCGGCAGCACTGCGAGCAGCAGCAGGAATCCCGGCGCGAAGATCGCGCCGAGCGCCACCAGTGCGCCGACCGCCGTCGGATGGCCGGTGTCGACGAGGCCGCCGAGGAAGGCGGCCAGCGTGAACATGGGCCCGGGCACCGCCTGCGCGGCGCCATAACCCGCAAGGAACTGGTCAGCGCTGATCCAGCCGGGCTGTACCACGGCCTCCTCCAGCAGGGGCAGCACGACATGCCCGCCACCGAAGACCAGCGCGCCTGCCTGATAGAAGGCGGCCGCGAGCCCCGGCAGTGAGGCCGGCGAATCGCTGAGCAAGAAGGCGGCGGCGAGCAGCAGGGCGAAAACGAGCAGCAGCACGATGGCCACGCGCTGGCCATGGCGGACCGGCAGCCCGGTGCCCGGTGTCGGGGCAACGTGACGGCAGGCGGCGAATCCGGCGATCGCACCCAGCACGATGACCAGCAGTTGCCCGGCCGCGGATTGGCTGAGCAGAACCATGGCGCAGGCGGCCGCGGCGATGGTCACTCGCTGGATGTCCGGCGCGAGCTGGCGCGCCATGCCAAGGACGCCATGGGCCACGACCGCCACGGCCACGAGCTTCAGCCCATGCGCGACCTGCGCGCCGGCACCTGCTTCGAACCAGGCGGTGGCACCGGCCAGGAGGAAGAGCAACAGTGCCGATGGCGTGGTGAAGGCGATGAACGCGGCCAGGGCGCCGCGCCAGCCGGCACGCATGAGGCCGGTCGCGAATCCGAGCTGGCTGCTGGCCGGACCCGGCAGGAACTGGCACAGGGCGAGCAGCTGCGCGAACTGGCGCTCGTCCAGCCAGCGGCGCCGCGCGACGAACTCCTCGCGGAAGTAGGCCAGGTGGGCGATCGGGCCCCCGAACGAGGTGAGGCCGAGCCGCAGGAAGACGCCGAAGACTTCGCCCGCGGATCCAGGGCGCGCCGCCACCTCAGAACGCGTTGATGCCGGTGAGCTCACGGCCCAGCGTGAGCTGGTGGATGGTCTCGGTGCCCTCGTAGGTGATGACGCTCTCGAGGTTGAGGGCATGGCGGATGGGGACGTACTCGGCGCTGATACCGGCGCCGCCGAGCAGGTCGCGTGCGTCACGTGCGATGTCGAGCGCCATGCGGCAGTTGTTCCACTTGGCCAGGGACACCTGCGTCGGGGCCATGCGGCCCTGGTCCTTGAGCCGCCCGAGCTGCAGCGACAGCAGCTGCGCGGTGGTGATGCGCCGCGCCATGTCGGCGAGGCGGATCTGCACCGCCTGGTTGGCGGCCAGCGGGCGGCCGAACAGCACCCGGTCGCTGGTGTAGTCGAGCACCTGCCGGAGGCAGGCCTGCGCGGCGCCGATCACGCCCCAGGTGATGCCGTAGCGTGCCTGGGTCAGGCATGACAGCGGGCCCTTGAGTCCGGTGGCGCCCGGCAGGACGTTGTCCGCCGGCACCACCACGTCCTCCAGGAAAATGGCTCCGGTGGCGGAGGCGCGCAGCGAGAACTTGCGCTCGATCTCCGGCGTCACGAAGCCCTTCATGCCCCGTTCGACGATGAAGCCGCGGATGCCCTCGTCGGTCATCGCCCAGACCACGGCGAGGTCGGCGATGGGAGAGTTGGTGATCCACATCTTCGACCCGTTCAGCACCCAGTCGCCGCCACGGCGCTTCGCGCGGGTCTTCATGTTGGCCGGGTCGGAGCCGCCGTGCGGCTCGGTGAGCCCGAAGCAGCCGATGAGCTCGCCCGTCGCCATCCGCGGCAGGAAGCGCTGCTTCTGCGCCTCGCTGCCGTAGGCATGGATCGGGTACATGCACAGGGAAGACTGCACCGAGACGAAGCTGCGGATGCCCGAGTCGCCGCGCTCCAGTTCCTGGCAGATGAGGCCATAGGACACGGCGTTCATGCCGGCGCAGCCATAGCCCTCGAGCGACGAACCGAGCAGTCCGAGCGCGGCGAGCTCGCCCACGAGTTCGCGCGGGAAGGTGTGTTCCTCGAAATGAGTCGCGATGATCGGGAGCACACGTTCGTCGACGAGGCGTGCCACGGCATCCTGGACCATGCGCTCCTCGTCGCCGAGCAACGAGCGCACGTCGTACAGGTCGAGCGGGTCGAGCCCGCGCGCGCGACCGGAGCTTGCCAGGTCTGCCGCTGTCGCCATGAATGCGGGTCCGGGTTCCGTCAGTCGCCGGTGGCGTCGCCCGCGGACGGCGGCGTCATGGCGAGCTCGGTCATCAGCTCGCGCACCAGCCGGTCGGACTCGCCGCCCCGTGCCGCGGCGCCCTCGAGGTTGCCGGCTTCGTACGCGGTGGTGGCCTCGTTCCAGGCATTGCGTGCGACCGGGAGTCCCTTGCCGACGCGATCGAGCGCGTCGCGGGTCACCCCTTCCGGCAGGCGTCGCGCCTTCCCGAGTTCGTCGAAGCGCGCCTGGAGTCTGTCGAGCAGGCCGGGCACCTCGGCGCCGAGGCGTTCCCACTCCACCTTCAGTTCGGCGTGCAGGGCGTCGCGGGACGCGATGGCCTTCTCGCCGAGCGCCGCGGCGCGGGCGGGGATCTGCTGGGCCTTCTGGATGGCCTCGGCGTAGTTGCCGGCGGCGAAGGCCT
>CAZXAS010000186.1:0-5602 GCA_964638185.1 uncultured Steroidobacteraceae bacterium
GCGTGCGAGGTGCAGCTTGCGCATTTCGGCCGCCTTGGCCGGCCGGCGACGCACAGTCTCGTCCTCGCTGGTCGGCACCGCGCGCTCGCCCCCCGGTTCGGCCAGGCGGAAGAAGCGGAACAACGCGCGCTCCTGCGTGTGCTCGGCCACGTAGGTGCCCTTGCCCTGCCGGCGCTCGATCAGTTTCTCGACCGCCAGGGCGTCGAGCGCCTTGCGCACCGTGCCCTGGCTGACGCGTAGCTTGTCGGCCAGCGCCTGCTCGCTGGGAAGGGCCTCGGCCGGCCGCCAGGCTCCGTCGGCGATCTGGCGCACGAGGAAGTCGTAGACCTGGCGATACAACGGTCGATAGTGGGGTGATTCGTCCATCGCGATGTCGTCAGCGGCCGGCAGTGTGGCGGAATCCTACGCGCAGGCTTGCGCGACCGTCTAGCATCTCCTGTATAGTATCTTATATAAGACTTGAGATGTCACCGCCCGGCCGCCGGGTGGTGACCGGCAGGCCATCAGGAGGATCCGATTCGTGAGTGCTCCGCATTTGCTGGTCCATGACCGCCAGGACAATGTCGGCGTGGTCGTGGTTGAAGGCCTCGAGGCCGGCACCGAGATGCTGTGTGTCGTCACCGAGGACAACTCGGAGTTCAGGATGACGTCGCGCCAGGCCGTGCCGATCGGGCACAAGGTGGCGCTCAAGGATCTTGCCGCCGGCGACACCGTCATCAAGTACGGCCAGGACATCGGCCGCATGGTCGGCCCCGCCGCGCGCGGCGAGCACGTCCACACCCACAACCTCAAGACCAAGCGCTGGTAGGAGCGGATCCCGACATGAGCACCGGCAGGAAGATCTGGGCGTACCGCCGTGAGAACGGCCGGGTCGGCGTGCGCAACTACGTTGCGATACTGCCGGTCGACGACATCTCCAACGCCGCCTGCGAGGCGGTCGCGGCCCACATCCAGGGCACCATCGCCCTGCCGCACGCCTACGGGCGACTGCAATTCGGCGAGGACCTGGACCTGCACTTCCGCACCATGATCGGCACGGGAGCGAATCCGAATGTGGCTGCCTGCGTGGTGATCGGGATCGAGCCCGGCTGGACGCAGAAGATCGTCGACGGCATCGCGGCGACCGGAAAGCCCGTTGCCGGCTTCTGGATCGAGAACAACGGCGACATCGCGACTGTCGCCGCCGCCTCGCGCAAGGCCAAGGAGTTCGTCCACTGGGCCACTGGCATCGTGCGCACGGAGTGCGACCTGGCGGAACTGTGGATCGCGGCGAAGTGCGGTGAGTCGGACACGACGACCGGACTCGCGTCCTGCCCGACCGTCGGCAACATGTACGACAAGCTCATTCCAAAGGGCATCTACGGCTGCTTCGGCGAGACCTCGGAGCTGACCGGGGCCGAGCACCTGGCGGCCGCGCGCGCCGCGACTCCCGAGGTGCGCGACAAGTTCATGCGCACCTGGCAGGCCTACCAGGACGACGTCATCGAGGCCCACAAGACCTCGGATCTCTCGGACAGCCAGCCGACCAAGGGCAACATTGCCGGCGGCCTGACCACGATCGAGGAAAAGGCGCTCGGCAACCTGGAGAAGATCGGCAAGAAGGTCAGCTACATCGACGTGCTGCAACCTGCCGAGGCGCCGGCCCGCGGCGCCGGGCTGTACTTCATGGATACCTCGTCCGCGGCCGCGGAGTGCTGCACGCTGCAGGCCGCGGCAGGCTACGTGGTGCACATCTTCCCCACCGGGCAGGGCAACGTGATCGGCAACCCGATCATGCCGGTCATCAAGGTGACGGGTAACCCGCGCACAGTGCGACTCATGTCGGAGCACGTCGACCTGGACGTGTCGGGGATCGTGCGGCGCGAGAAGACCATCGACCAGGCCGGCGACGCGCTGATCGACATCATCGTGCAGACCGCCAACGGGCGCATGACCGCGGCCGAAGCCCTGGGTCACCGCGAGTTCGTGATGACCAAGCTCTACCGCAGCGCCTGACCCCGCCCGTCGCACCCGCTACCCGGACGTCCATGGCCGACGCGATACGACTGTCCCTCGCCGACGTCGAGGCACTCGCTGCCACGGCGCTGGTGGCGAGTCGTGTCAGCCCGGCCAACGCGGCGGTCACCGCGCGCGCACTGGTCGCCGCCGAGGCCGACGGGCAGGCAGGTCATGGCCTGTCGCGCGTGCCCTCGTATGCGCTGCATGCGCGGGTCGGCAAGGTGGACGGGTTCGCCGTGCCGCTGCTCGAGCGGGTCACGACCGCGGCGCTTGCCGTCGACGCCGGGCATGGCTTCGCCTATCCGGCCATCGACATGACCATCGACGCGCTGGCTCCCCTCGCTCGCGAGACGGGGGTGGCGCTCGCCCTCGTCCGCCACTCGCACCACTTCGGCCAGGCCGGGGCGCATGCGGAGCGCCTTGCGGCGCAGGGACTGGTGGCCGTCGTCCTCGGGAATACGCCCAAGGCGATGGCTTTCTGGGGCGGACGGCGTCCTGCCGTCGGCACCAACCCGATCGCCTTCGCCGCCCCCTTGCCCGGCGGCCGGCCTCCCTTGGTCGTCGACCTGGCGCTGTCGGTCGCGGCGCGCGGGAAGATCGTCGCGGCCGAGCGCGCCGGCAAACCGATTCCCGACGACTGGGCCGTCGACGCGGAAGGCCAGCCGACGACGGACGCGTCACGCGCACTCCGGGGCGCCCTGCTGCCGATCGGCGGCGCAAAGGGCGCGGCGCTGGCCCTGATGGTCGAGGTGTTCGCCGCAGCATTGGCCGGCGGATCCTTCGGCTGGGAGGCAAGTTCCATGTTCGACGCCGACGGCGGTCCGCCCGACATGGGCCACGTGCTGCTGGCGCTCGACCCGGTTTCCCTGTCGGGCGACGGCTTCCCGGTGCGCATGCTCGACCTCGTCGAGGCACTCGAGGCCGAGCCCGGCGCGCGCCTGCCCGGCGCGCGTCGTCTTGCGAACCGCGAGCGTGCGGCGCGCGAGGGCCTGCTGGTCCCGGCCTCGTTGCACCGGGAGATCGTCGGGCTGGTGGAGCAACCAGCATGAGGCACAGCGTGCCGATTCAGGAGCGATTGCCGTGGCCGACATCGTAGTGTCCGAGTTCATGGACGAGGCCGTCATCGCCGACGCCTTCGCCGGCAGGGACGTACTCTACGACGCCGGGCTCGTCGACAAGCCGGAGGCGCTGGCCGCAGCGCTCGCCGATGCGCGTGCACTCGTGGTGCGAAATCGTACCCAGGTCCGCCCGGCGCTCTTGGCAATGGCCCCGCGGCTCAAGGTGGTCGGGCGACTCGGCGTCGGACTCGACAACATCGACCTGCCGGCCTGCCAGGCCCGCCGGATCGCGGTATGCCCCGCAACAGGCGCCAACGACGTGGCAGTCGCGGAGTACGTCGTGACGGCTGCGCTGCTGCTGCTGCGCCGGGCCTGGTTCGCGTCGCCGCGGGTCGCGGCCGGCGAATGGCCGCGCATGGAACTGATCGGCAGGGAGGTCTATGGCCAGCGGCTCGGCCTCGTGGGCCTCGGCGCCATTGCCCGCGAGACGGCGGGCCGCGCGCGCGCGCTGGGCATGGCGATCGCCGCGTTCGACCCGCACCTGTCCCCGCGCCATGACTCCTGGTCCGGCGTCCAGCGCATGGAGCTCGATGCCTTGCTGGCATGGAGCGACGTGGTGAGCCTGCACGTGCCGCTGACGGCCGAAACCCGCTCGATGATCGACGCGTGCGCCCTGTCGCTGATGAAGCCAGGCGCGGTGCTCATCAACGCCGCGCGCGGCGGCGTGGTGGACGAGGCGGCGCTGGCGGACGCGCTCAGGGCCGGCCGCCTGGGCGGCGCGGCGCTCGACGTGTTCGACCAGGAGCCGCTCGGCGCCGAGGCCGGTACGCGCCTCGCAGGCATCCCGAACCTGATCCTGACGCCGCATATCGCGGGCGTGACCGAACAGTCGAACCTGCGCGTCAGCGGGGTGACCGCAGCGGCGGTGCTCCGGCACCTCGATGGCTGAGGCCGCGGGATATCCGTGACCGCGCCGGCCGCCCGACCCGGCACCGTCGATCTGCTCGTCGTCGGCGGCGGCATCAACGGCTGCGGGATCGCGCGCGACGCGGCCGGTCGCGGCTTCACGGTCGTGCTGTGCGAGCAGGACGACCTGGGTTCACACACCTCGTCGGCCAGCACCAAGCTGATTCACGGCGGGCTGCGTTACCTCGAGCACTACGAGTTCTCGCTGGTGCGAAAGTCGCTGCAGGAGCGCGAGGTGCTGCTCGCGGCCGCGCCCCACATCATGTGGCCACTACGGTTCGTCATGCCGCACGACGCACACCTGCGGCCGGCGTGGCTGATCCGCGCGGGACTGTTCCTCTACGATCACCTGGCGCGGCGCAGGCGCCTGCCCGGCTCTGCCGGTGTCGATCTCCGTTCACACCCCGCGGGTCCGGCGCTGCAACCGCGCTTCCGGCGCGGGTTCGAGTACTCCGACGGTTGGGTCGACGATGCACGACTGGTCGTGCTGAATGCGATCGACGCGCGCGAACGAGGTGCCGAGGTCCTGACACGGACTCGATGCGAGGCCATCCGTCGCGACGGCAGCGTGTGGCTCGCTGCGTTGACCGGCCCCGCCGGCGTGCGTCGCGAGGTGGCTGCCCGGGCGATCGTGAATGCGGCGGGCCCATGGGCGGCCCGGTTCCTGCGCGACCGTTCCCCCGTTTCGAGCGACAACGGCGTGCGGTTGGTCAAGGGCAGCCACATCGTGGTACCACGCATCTTCGAGCACTCGTTCGCCTACATCTTCCAGGGCCCGGACGGGCGCATCGTGTTCGCCATCCCATACGAGGGCGACTTCACGCTCGTCGGCACGACCGACATCGAGCATACCGGCGAGCCGGGCAGGGTCGACTGCGGCTCGGCAGAAGTCGATTACCTGTGCGACATGTCGAACCGCTACTTCAGGACCCGCCTCGGGCCACGCGATGTCGTCTGGTCCTACTCCGGCGTACGCCCGCTGCTGAACGACAGGGCCGCCGACGCGCCCAGCGTCACGCGCGACTACGCACTCGAGCTCGACGCCGACGGAGCCCCGCTCCTGTCGATCTTCGGCGGCAAGCTCACGACCTTTCGCAAGCTCGCCGAGGAAGTGGTGGACCGGATTGCTCCGCTCCTCGGCATCCGCCGGCCGGGCTGGACGGCGGGCGCCCTGCTTCCCGGCGGCGACCTGCCGGACGGCGACTTTGGCATCTTCCTGGAGAACGTATCCGGGCACTGGCCATGGTTGCCGGCACCGCTCCGCTACCGCATGGCCAGGGCGTATGGCTCGCGCATGGAGCGCGTGCTGGGCGCCGCGGACTCGATGGCGGCACTGGGTCCGGAAGTGCTGCCCGGCCTGCATGCGCGCGAGCTTGCCTACTTGCGCCGCGAGGAATGGGCGTGCAGCGCAGAGGACGTATTATGGCGTCGTAGCAAGCTCGGCCTGCGATACCCGGCCGACGCTGCCCGGCGCCTCGACGACTGGCTCGCCGCCAATCCCGCCGCCTGACATCGATCGAGACGCGGCAACCAGGGAGGATTGATCATGTCGCGCTACGTGCTCGCGCTCGACCAGGGAA
>CAZXAS010000187.1:0-5566 GCA_964638185.1 uncultured Steroidobacteraceae bacterium
AGGTAACCGAGCCCGGCGATGGCCATCAACACGCCGATGGCCTTCGGCAGGTACCCGGACCAGTAGATCAGATAGCCGAGAGCAAGACATGCGAATCCGAAGAACACGAGGGCGATGCCGTAGGCGTCGGCATGGAGCCTCATGGCCAGCACGGCGAGGCCGTTGAGCTGCCCGGGCTGCAGGTCCGCGAGATAAGCCGGCGCCTCGATCAGTCGCAGCGCCGCGAAATGACTGATGGACGCGACCGACAGGATGATGGCGCAGGACAGCCGCATCAGTGCCGCCACCAGGGCGATGTTCCGGTGCACCGGGCGCAACAGGACGTAGAGCAGCACCGCAATCACGACGTCGAACGCCAGTTGCAGCAGCTCGCCGGCAAAGCCGAACCGGAACAGCGATTCGTTGGCAAGGATGTTTGCGGCGGTGGCCGCGGGATCCGTCGGCACGACCAGCCTCGAGCGGACGAAGGTCTCGGAGAAGATCCCTACGACGACGATGTAGAGGTAGAGGACGCCGCAGGTCCTTGCATAGGCCTGCAGGGGAATCGGGTCGGCTTGCCTGGTCATCGTTGCGCTCCTGGGGCTGAACCAGCCCATTGTGCGCTGTAGCGGCGCCGATGGTCGGGCCAGCGGGCACTCGTCCATGTGGATCACGCGCCGAATGTCGCCGGAAGCCGCTTCCACGGTCGCGTCGTCGTCCACGGGCGTGCGAGGGAATCTTGGTGCAGGACCACCTGCGTCCTGCGCGGCCGGCCGGTCCTGTGCCCGACTGTGGCGGGAGACTGGAGCGGGTGATGGGAATCGAACCCACGTTAGCAGCTTGGGAAGCTGCAGTTCTACCATTGAACTACACCCGCTTCCGCGCCGAATGTTAGTCGCTTTGCACGGATTGCGGCAACCAGGGTCCGTGCAATCCGCAGGCCGCCGACCCCTTCCCCGCCTGCACGGCAGCCGGAAGCCGTGGTATTCGTACACCGCCGCCCTTTCCGGAGACGCCGATGACGTCAGTGCTGGTCCTTTACATGAGCCGACAGGGGCACACCGCGCGCATCGCCCGTGCGATCTGCGCCGGCGTCGAGGAGGCCGGCGGTCGCGCGGCGATGATGGATCTCGTCGAGGCCACGCACGAGGGCATCGACTGGGGCAGCCATGACGTCATCGCCCTGGGCGCGCCCGTCCTCTACGGAACCTACGACCGTAGCGTGTTCGACTTCGTGACTGCCCACCAGCGGGAACTCGACCTGAAGCCGAACAGCTTCTTCAACGTATCGGTGGTCGCGCGGGTGCCGGAGAAGTCGACGGTCGAGGGCAACCGCTACATGCAGAAGTTCCTGTCGCTGTCGCCCTGGAAGCCCAGGGACCTGAAGGTCATCGCCGGCAAGGTCGACTATCCGTCCTGGCCATGGCACGAGCGGTTCATGATCCGGCTGATCATGAAGATGACGCACGGGCCGACCGACCCGTCGACCGTCATCGACTACACCGACTGGAACGACGTGCGGGCCTACGCCCGGCACCTGTTGACACTCGCCTGATTCCCTCGCTGGCCGGGACGCCCGCGCAGGGCTGGTGCATCGTGGGGTAGGATCGGTCCGACCTGGGCCGGTGCACCCGACATGCCGCAGCAGAAATCCCCCAAGCCCGATGCGGGCCCTGAGCCACGACCGGCCGTGGCGCGCCGTGCGTCTGGGGCCGGGCGGCTGGCCCTGGCCTCGACGGCCGTGGTCGTGGCCGCACTGGTCGCCGCGGTCGCCTGGTACACGAGTTCCAAGGAGCAACAGGCCGCCGGCGGCGAACCGGCAGGCAAGCTGACCGCGGAGTTCGTCGGCAGCGATCGATGTGTGGACTGCCACGCAGAGGCGACGGCGGCATGGCGCGGCTCCCAGCACGCACGCGCGATGCAGCACGCGACCGGCCAGACGGTGCTCGGCGATTTCGACGATGCCGCGTTCGACTATGCCGGCATCACGTCGCGTTTCTTCCGTCGCGACGGGAAGTTCGTGGTCCGCACCGATGGCCCCGACGGCCAGATGGGGGACTACGAAGTCCAGTACACCTTCGGCCTGGAACCGCTGCAGCAGTACCTCGTCGGGCTGCCGGGCGGGCGCCTGCAGGCTCTCTCCATCGCCTGGGACACCCGCCCGCGCGAGGACGGCGGCCAGCGCTGGTTCCACCTGTATCCGGACGAGCGTATCGACCATCGCGACGAGCTGCACTGGACCCGCCGTTCGCAGAACTGGAACTTCATGTGCGCGGATTGTCACTCCACGAACGTGCGCAAGGGCTACGATGCAGCGAGCGACTCGTACGACACGCGCTGGTCCGAGGTGTCGGTCGGCTGCGAGTCCTGCCACGGACCCGGTTCCGCCCACCTGGATTGGGCCCGCGAGCAGGATGCCGACAACCCCCGCATGGGTCTGACCGTCGCGCTCGACGAACGGGCGGGCGTGACCTGGCCGATCGACCCCGCCACCGGCAACGCGCGGCGCAGTGCGCCTCGTCGGACGCAGCGCGAGATCGAGGCCTGCGCGCCCTGCCACGCGCGCCGTTCACAGATCGCCGAGGGCTACCAGGCCGGTGCGCGCTTCCTCGATCACTACCTGCCCGAACTGCTGACGCCCGGCCTCTATCACGTGGACGGCCAGCAGCGCGACGAGGTCTTCGTCTGGGGCTCGTGGCTGCAGAGCCGGATGCACGCTGCCGGCGTCACCTGCAGCGACTGCCATGAACCGCACTCGCAGCAGCTGCGGCTGCCGGGCAATGCGGTCTGCGCGCAATGCCACGCGCCCGGCAAGTACGACGACCCGGGCCACCATCACCATCCCGCCGGTTCCGCCGGTTCGCAGTGCGTCGACTGCCACATGCCCGCGACCACCTACATGGTGGTCGACCCGCGGCGCGACCACAGCATGCGCGTGCCTCGACCCGACCGGACGGTCACCCTGGGCGTACCCAATGCCTGCGACGATTGCCATCGCGAGCGGGGTGCGGCGTGGGCAGCGGCCGCCGTGGAAGGCTGGCGAGGCCAGCCGGGCGGCGGGTTCCAGACGTTTGCGCAGGCATTCCATGATGCAGAGGGAGGGAAGGCCGGGGCTGCGGCCGACCTCGCCGCGATCGCGGGCGATCCGACGCAGCCGACGATCGTGCGCGCCTCGGCGCTCGCACGCCTCGAGCCCGTCGCAGGGCGCGACATGGAACTACTGGCCCGGGCGGCGAACGATGCCGACCCGCTGGTCAGGCTGGGGGCTTTACGGGCAGCGCAATTCCTGCCCCCGAACGCCGCCGCCGCCGTCGCCGGCGGGCTCCTGGCGGATCCGGTCCTTGCGGTGCGGATCGAGGCTGCGCGCGTGACCGCCGGACAGCAAGGCTCGCTGCCCGCCGCGCAGCAGGCCGCATGGCAGGCGGCGGCCGACGACTACGTCGCGACGCAGCGACTCAACCTCGATCGCCCTGAAGCCAATACCGGACTGGGGACCTTCGAGGCGGCGCTCGGCCGGAACGCAGAGGCGATGGCCGCGTTCGGGCGGGCGACCGGGCTGGACCCGCAGTACGTGCCGGCATATCTCAATGCGGCGGACATGTTGCGGGCGCAGGGGCGCGATCCCGAGGCCTTGCTGGAACTGGAGCGGGGCCTGGCCCAGGCGCCGGAGAACGCCGCGCTGCACTTCGCCCGCGGACTGGCACGTGTGCGCCTCGGCGACGCGCAGGCCGCGATCGGGGACCTCAGGCAGGCGGTGCGGCTCGCGCACGACGAACGCCGCTACTCGTACGTGCTCGCGATCGCACTGAACTCCGCCGGCGACGCGGACGCGGCCATCGCGGTCCTGGACCGTGTGCTGCAGCGCTGGCCGGAGAACCGTGAGCTGCTGGTCGCCCGGACCGCGATACTGCGCGACACGGGTCGACTCGAAGCGGCCGCGGCCGCGGCAGAGCACCTGCTCGCGCTGTACCCGGCGGACCCGGAGGCGCGGGGACTCGCCGCCCAGCTGGTCCCGCGGTGACGGCGCGTCAGTCGCCGACCACCCGCATTTCGTCCGCAGTGGGCGACCAGCTCTGGTCCGGGTCGAAGGATTCGATCGCCGCGGCGAGCGTCGCGGTATCGGCCCCGAGGTCCTTCTGATAGACGATCCCGCGGTGGTTGACCAGGAAGGTCATGACCCCGGAGTTGCCGTATTTCTCGGGCCAGGCAATGGCGGCGAAGCCGCCGGTCAGCAGGTCCTGGCCATCAACGTATGACCGTTCACCGCCCGGGGCGTTGGGGCCCTGGCGGGTCAGCATGCGGTACTCGTAGCCGTGGAACGGCTGCTGGCCGGTACCGGTACGCTCCGAACCGGCGAGCAGCTCGCCGAGCGGGCTGTGCGGCTCTCCCTCGACCCGCGGCCAGTAGAGGCCATCCTGCCTGCCCTCGCTGCTGTAGAAGCGACGGGCGAACGCACGGGGATTGCCGTCCCGTCCCTCGCTCGCGTACTCGCGCTGTGCCTCGACCAGCTCGTGCAGCGCAGTCAGGGTGAAGAGCTCGTTACGGCCGATGCGCCGGCTCAGCAGTTCCTCACGCCCGGCGGCGGTGTCGAAGCGCCACTGTCCGTCGTTCATGACCAGGGGAATCGGGAACGGCCAGGCATCCGGGCCGAGCAGCACGGACAGGGTGTCTTCACCGACGTCGCCGAAACTGACGCCCGATTCGATGAGCACCTTGACGTACTCGGCATCCTCCCTGTCGCTGGCCGCGTCCCCGGAATCGAACAGGTCCACGCTGCCGGGCCCGAAGACACGGGTGATGGCGTCTTCGTCACCCTTCCCAAGGAGTTGCGACAACGCCTCCACAGCCTGTTCCGGCGTATCGAATGCGGCCTGCTTCGGCCCGGACGGACCGCAGCCCGACGCCAGCAGCCCGATGCCCGCCAGCGCCAACCCGAGTGCAAATCGCTTCATTCCGATGATCATGGACATCCCCCGTCAGCGCCGCCGGCCGCCGCCGCCCATGCCGCGTCCGCCAAAGGACGACATGCCGCGGCTCGATGCACCCCGCGAACTGGCAGAGCGGTCGATGCCCGGGCTCCTCGATCCACTCGTCGCCGTGTTGCGTGAATAGGACTGACTGGACGGCCTGGACTGGGTGCCCATGCCCGCACCACCGCGGTCGGCTGTAGACACTCCGGGCGTCCCGGTGCGACCGCCGGCGTCACTTCGCCCCGACACCTGCCCGCTTGCCGACGGCCTTTGGCCTGCCTGTGCGCCGGAGAAGCCGCGCGCCTGGTCACGCGAGACGCGCGTCTCGCCACCGCGGGCGCCGAACTGCTGCGCGACGTCCTGACTGCGGTAGTTGACCCCCTTGCGATGCGAGGGGTCGTGCTGCCAGCTTCCACGGTTGCCCTCGCCCGACCTGGCTTCCACCCGGTTGCGGTCCGCGTTGATGTTCGTGTTGCGGTTGAATTCGTTGTAACGGTCGATGTCGATGTCGATGTCGCTGCCGCCCCAGCCCCAGTTGCAGTCCCCCCAGATCGCCGCACCCATGGCGACGCCGAAGCTGAATGCCACGAAGCCGTAACCGGGCGGCGGCGGGTAGT
>CAZXAS010000188.1:0-5549 GCA_964638185.1 uncultured Steroidobacteraceae bacterium
AGCGCGAACTCCTGCCAGCCGTTGCGGACCGCCACGTACTCGCCGGCCTTGAAGCCGTCGTGCCGCGACTCGACGATCTCGGCCACGGTCTCGCCCACCATCGGGTCGCCGGGCTTCAGCCGGTCGGCGTAGATCTGGCTGCCCTTCATGACGTTGCGGTAGTACGGATCGAGCGACAGCCACAGCGTCCGCGAGAGGAACTGCCCGGGACCGGGAGCCGGCCGCGGCACGGTGTCGGCGCCGAAGTCCTCAGGCACGGGCAGGCCCACGGGAGTCCGCGCGAACAGGATGCGCCGGTTGTTCAACGCGTGCCCCACGCGGGACGGCCCCGGAGCCTCACAGTTGGCCGAGGACGTATTCGGCGCTGGATACCTTGAATTCGCCCGGGGCTTCGACGTTGACCGCCTTGACCACGCCGTTCTCGGCGATGAGCGCGAAACGCTGGCCGCGCTTGCCCATGCCGAAGCCGGTGGCGTCGAGTTCGAGGCCGAGGGCGCGCGTGAACTCGCCGTTGCCGTCGGCGGCCATGACGATGTCCGCACCGACGCCGGCCGACTTGCCCCAGGCATTCATCACGAACACGTCATTGACGGCGATGCAGACGATCCGGTCGACGCCCTTGGCCTTGATCGCGGCGGCGTGCTCGACGAAACCTGGCAGGTGCTTGGCACTGCAGGTCGGAGTGAAGGCACCGGGCACCGAGAACAGCACTACCTTGCCCTTGCCGAAGAGCTCGTCGGTCGATACCCCGGACGGGCCATCGGCGGTCATGACCTTGAGGGTCGCGGTCGGTACCTTGTCGCCAGCCTTGATGGTCATGTTCGTATACCTCCAGGTCGTAAGGGTCTGTGCGGCCCGCGATTCTATCGCATCGTGCCGCAAGGGGCCGGCTCGATGCCCGGGGTGGTCAGGATGCGGCGTCGACGCTGGCCTCCCAGGCGGTGCAGATCTCGCCCGCGGGCGCCGACCAGACATCATCGTGCCCGGTAATGTACGCGAGCAGCTCCTCGAGCCGGCCGATACGGTGCGGCTGGCCCAGGAGCCAGGGGTGCAACGACAGCGCCAGCAGGCGACCGCCCTGGTTGGCGGACTCGCCGTAGAGGAAGTCGAAAGCATCCTTCACCTGCTCGGCGTACTCCGCCTCGGAATGCAGGTTGCCATGGATGATCAGGCTGTCTTCCAGCTCGGTGGACAGCGGCATGGCGACGATCGGACCGTTCGTGGTGCGGAAGCGGTAAGGCATGTCGTCGTTGACCCAGTCGCACATGTAGCGCACGC
Organism: uncultured Steroidobacteraceae bacterium; assembly: GCA_964638185.1. GTDB lineage: Bacteria > Pseudomonadota > Gammaproteobacteria > Steroidobacterales > Steroidobacteraceae > SG8-30. The sequence goes on from CAZXAS010000188.1 coordinate 1,279, forward strand.
CGTGGTGCGCCAGCAGGTCGGGCGTCCCGGCACTCTGCGACTTCGACGGGCTCAGCCAGCCCGCGACCGGCTGGCCGGTGGCCCGGCGCAGGGTGTCGAGCGTGCGCTGCACCAGCTCGGCCTCCAGCCCCGGATCCATGCCGCCGTAGTGCGGTGCGTCCATGTGCCAGCCATGGCCGATGATCTCGTCGCCGCGGCCGGCGAGCCTGTCGACCAGGCCCGGATAGCGCTCGGCGATCCGTCCCGAGACCGCGAAGGTCGGCCGGACGCCATAGCGGTCGAAGGCCTTGAGCAGGCGGAAGATCCCGACGCGGTTGCCGTACTCCCTGAGCGTGTAGTGGCGCAGGTCGGGATACGCGGTGGTCATGCCGCCGACCGGCGGGAACGGCTTCCCCTGCTGGTTGAGCGGGAAGTACTGCACCGCGACGTTGACCCACAGCGCGAGCCGCTTGCCGCCGGGCCATTGCACGGGCGGGCGCTCGGTGAGCATCGACCAGTCGTAGCGGTCGTGGTCCATGCCGTAGCGGCGCCGGGGATACTCCAGGTAGCTGCGATCGAGGGTCATGTCAGGGCGCTCCCCGGGCCGCGATGTCGGCCACCGCGGCGTCGTAGCAATGCTCGATGTAGTAGTCGGCGATCTCGCGGCCGGTCGTCACCCACACGTCGCTGTGCCCGGTGATGTACTCCAGCGCCTCCTCGAAGGCCCGCAACCGGTGCGGATGGCTCACCTGGTAGGCATGCAGCGGAATGCACATGACGACACCGCTCTCCCCGCCTTCCGCGTAGAGCCGGTCGAAGTTGGCCTTCAGCATCTGGCCATAGCGGCGCGGCTCGATGCGATTGACCACGTACGCGATCGTGTCGTTCATCTCCAGCGAATAGGGCACCGAGACGAACTTGCCGCCGGAGCGGACCCTGACCGGTGTCGGCTGGTCGTCGTGGAACAGGTCGCAGGTGTAGCGGCCGCCGGCCTCGGCGAACAGGTCGAGCGTGACCTCGCTGTGGGTCAGCGCCGGGGCAAGGTATCCGGCGCACTGCTGCCCCGTGTGGCGGCGGATGGTCTCGACCGCGTCGGTGATCATCTCGCGCTCCTGCGCCTCGTCCATGCCATAGGTGTAGCGCGTGTTGTAGATCCCGTGGCTGAAGAACTCCCAGTTGCGCTCCTTGCACAGCTCGATGATCTCCGGGTGGTGCTCGCACAGCGCCGTCGACAGCGAGATCGAGCCGCGCACGCCGTAGCGGTCGAGCACCCGCATCAGCCGCATGTGGCCGACCCGGTTGCCGTAGTCGCGGGTGGAGTAGCCGGCGACATCCGGCACCGGCCGTGGCCAGGGCTTGCGGTGCGGGTTCACCGCCGGGTCGAGTTCGTAGAACTCGATGTTCGGCGCCACCCAGAACGCGACTCGCGCGCCGCCGGGCCAGGTGATCTTCGGTCGTCCCTCGTAGGGCCAGTAATCGTACAGGCCGGGGTCTTCCCTCATCGCTTGCCTTCCTCCGGATGCTAGAACGGGCAGCCGCGCGCCTGGCGGATCGGCGCCGCGCCGGGGTGCGCCTCGAGCCAGGCCGCGACCGAGGCCACCGGCTCGACGTCGGCGTACTTGAGCATGATGTCGCAGAGGTTGGCGAAGTGCGGGATCTCGTGCTTGTCGGCTACGCACTCCTCCGGAACGATCGTGCGATAGCCCATCGACAGCGCAGCCACCGCGCTCGCGCGCACGCAGCCGGAGGTGCTGCCACCGGTGAGGATGACCGTGTCCACCTTGTGCCAGACCAGGAGCGACGGGATCAGCGTCTCGTGGAAGACGCTCGCCATGCGCTTGTTGATGACCGCGTCACGGCTCCGGTCGACGTCGAGCCTCGGGTCGAGATCGGCCCTGGGGTCGCCGACCTTGATGTTCTGCAGCGAGTTCGGCGTGTTGGTCCGCGTGCCCCACACGCCCGCGTCGTCCGCATTGTCCATATAGGCGACGTAGGTCCAGATCACCGGCATGTTCCTGGCGCGCGCCAGTGCCGACAGCGCATTGATGTGCTCGATCTGGCGCGGGTCGGTCTGGTAGGCCGTCGGGTAGGCGTCGATGTCGGTATAGGCGCGCTGCAGGTCGATGTTGATCAGGGCGGCCTTGTCGCCGAATCCGAACCGGGCGCGGTTGGGGTTGCTCCTGACCTCCGCCCAGTACTGGCGCGGGGTCAGGTCGGAGGTCTGCATTACGGGCATGGGCTTCGGTCCTCTCGCATTCACTCGAAAACAGTCGCCGAGGCGAATCGTACCGGACCGGCTGCGCTGGCCGTAGCCGCCGACGGCTTCACCTGAGCAGGAACAACGACAGTGAGGGCACCAGCGCCACCACCACGAGCGCCAGCAGCATGATGAACATGAACGGCAGCACGGCGCGACAGATGACCCAGAAGTCCTCGCGGAACGCGCTCATGGCGACGATCAGGTTGAGGCCCATGGGCGGCGTCAGGTAGCCGATCTCGAGGTTCACCGTCATCATGATGCCGAAATGGACCGGGTCGAGCCCCTGTGCCTGGGCAACCGGCTGGAGGATCGGCGCCAGGATGAGGATCGCCGAGCCGATGTCCATCAGCGCACCGACCAGCAGCAGCAGCAGGTTGGTGCCGGCGATGAATGCGAGCGGGCTCTCGAACCACTGCGACAGCAGGTCGACGATCATCGCCGGCACCTGCTGGTAGGTCAGGAACACGTTGAGCGACAGCGCCATCATCAGCACCGGGAACAGCGAGCCGAGCAGACGGGTGGTGTCCGCGGTGACGCGAACCAGGCCCTTCAGGTCGAGTTCGCGATGTACCAGTGTCTCGATGACGAGCGCGTAGACGAGCGCGACCGCGGCCGACTCGGTGGCGGTGAAGTAGCCGCTGTAGATCCCGCCCAGGATGATCACCGGCAGCATCAGCGACCAGGCGCCGGAGCGGACGGCGGCGGCCAGTTCGCCGAGGTTCCACGCGGGCAACCGGAGCTTCCAGTTGACGACGATCGAATAGACCGAGAACAGCGCGATCAGCAGCAGCCCCGGGCCGATCCCGGCGAGGAACAGGTCCGCGATCGAGGTCGAGGTCATCACGCCGTAGAGGATGAGCGGAATGCTGGGCGGGATGATGATGCCGAGCGTGCCGCCGGCGCAGACGATGCCGAGCGAGAACGAGCGGCTGTAGCCGGCCGCGAGCAGCGCCGGATACATGATGGAGCCGACGGCGAGCAGCGTGACGCTGCTCGAGCCGACGATGGCGGCGAACAGCGCGCAGGACAGCACCGTCGCGATCGCAAGACCCCCGGGCACGGGGCCTGCCACCGCGCGCATGAACCGGACCAGGCGCGCGGCGATCGCGCCCTCGGCCATGATGTTGCCGGCCAGCAGGTACAGCGGGATCGACAGCAGCACGTCCTTGTTGAGCGCATCCCAGGCATCGAGGACGATGTTCTCGACCGCCCCGTCGCCCCAGATGAAGTAGCAGTAGGCCGCGACCGCGCCCAGCACTACCATCAGGTTCTGCCTGAGCACCAGCAGCACCAGCGCCAGCGCGATGAGGGCGAGCACGGTCACGGCGTACCGCCCGGTCGTGCCGGGCGCGACACCGGCTCGCCATGGGGGTCGCCCTCGCCGCGCTCGGCGGGCCGTAGCGTCGGCCACATGCCGTACAGCGCATGCCGGAAGGCGGCGATCGCGAAGGCGAACGGCAGCGCCGCCTGGAACGGCCACACCGCCAGGCGCAGCACCACGGAGCGCTCGTCGAGCGCGCGGGTTTCCTGCACCACGCCGAAGGCGACCCAGGCAAAGGCGAGGCAGAAGGCCGCCGTCAGCCACTCACCGAGGCGCGTGAGGGCGGGATCCCAGGTACGCGGCAGCCAATGGTCGGCAAAGCGCGGCCGCAGGTGCGCACCGCCTGACGAGGCGAGGCCGATGCCGACGATGGTCACGAACACGTTGGCATAGACGCCGACCTGCCGCGCCCACGACAGCCCGCTGCCGGTGACCTCGCGCACCGCCACGTCGGCAAAGATCACCGCGGCGAGGACCGCGAACGCGGCACAGGTGACCGCGAGTTCGAATTGCCTCAGGCGCTCGAGCAGTCGCGGCAGGATCTCGGGCGGACGGGTCATCCAGCGGTTGCCTCGAGGCCATCTCGGGAAATTCCGGCTGCGTCGGTGGCGAGCCGGAGGAGCGCCTCATTGTATACAACGTGACCTGGTGGGTGGCGCTTTGCTCAGGCCACCCGTTCCACCGGTCGAACCGGCTCGATGCGCGGGATCA
>CAZXAS010000189.1:0-5529 GCA_964638185.1 uncultured Steroidobacteraceae bacterium
GGCTTCAAGGCGGACGTGATCGTCGACGACGTGATCTACCTCGCCGAGCCGTTCTTCCAGGATGGCATCGTCGCGCGGGCGGTGGACGAGGTTGCCGCGGCCGGCGTGTCGTATTTCTCGTCGGCGGGTAACCGGCCGGCCACGCAGGCTTACGATTCGCGCGTGCGCATCGTCGCCGCGCCCGCCGATCCCGCAACGCTCTCGAAGACGCCGCTCGATTTCTCCGGGGTGGATCCCGCCCTCTACGCCGGCGGCTTCCACGATTTCGACGAGACCAAAGACGTCGACATCGCGCAGACCGTGCAGGTCAACAACGGCACGATCTCGTTCCAGTGGAACGAGCCTTTCGACCCGCAGCCGCCGACGCCGATACGCACGCTGGCCGAAGGCTTCAGCACCGTGTCACCCGCCACCGGCTTCGACACCTTCACCTTCGACGCCACGGCCGGCATCCTGGTGGAGATCTTCCTCGACGCGGACGACCGGACCACCGGCATCCCGAATCCCGACCTCACCTTCGCGCTGTTCGATCCGAACGGTGACCAGGTGACATTCGTCGACACCGGCACCAACCCCGAGTCGCTGGCCCTCGAGTTGCCCGCCGCCGGCACCTACACCGTGCTCGTGCAGGGCTTTCAGGGCGCTACCGGTGACTACCTGTACCGGGTTCAGGAGGTCGAAGTCGTCGAGCAGGTCCTGTCGGACTACAACCTGCTGTTCTTCTTCGGCGGCAACTTCCTGTTCGCCGCCAACGAGCAGAACCAGTTCACGAACCGGCCCATCGAGCTGCTGAACATCGGCACCGGCGGCGGGACGTTCAACCTCGAGATGGTCATCTCGCGCGCCAACACGCCGAGCGACCGGCGCAATGCCGCCGACCGGATCCGCTATGTGTGGTTCGGCACTGGTGTCCCGCAGGAGTACTTCAGCTACCTCGGGCCGGTGACCTTCGGGCACAACTCGGCCGAAGGCGCGATGGGCGTCGCCGCCTATGCGTTCTACGCACCGTTCGTCCCGGAGGCGTTCACGTCGCCAGGACCCGCCACCATCTACTTCGACACCAACAATCGTCGTTACCGGCATCCGCAGATCCGGCAGAAGCCGGACCTCGCGGCCATGGACGGTGCCAACAACACGTTCTTTGGTGGCGATTCGTCGGTCGATCCGGACACGTTCCCGAACTTCTTCGGGACCAGTGCGGCCGCACCGCATGCCGCCGCCGTCGCGGCGCTGGTGCTCGACGCAGCCGGTGGGCCTGGATCCGTGTCGCCGAACAAGATGCGGAAGATCCTGCAGGACAGCGCCTTCCCGCATGACCTCGATCCGTACTTCTCGTCCGGGTTCGCCTGGTCGCGGCTGAACTTCGTCGCGGTCAGCGCCTCGGCCGATCCGAACGCGATCAGCCAGTTCGATCCGAGCGTGTTCTCGGTCTGGAACCTGGGCCTCAGGGGCCTCGCCAGCATCTCGTTCAACGGCACCGGCGGTAACCCCACCCAGACGCCGACGGGCGTCGTGTTCGACGAACGCGTCGGTCCGGGACAGCCGTTCGTCATCGGCAAGACGTTCGGCCTCGACCCCACGGACGTGACGGCTGCGTTCTCGATGCCCGCGGACCCGCCGGGTGTCGCGGGCCAGTGGAAGCAGCTCGACCTGACGTTCCGTCCCGGATCGTTCGGTCGCGGCAACCTGCTGGCGTTTGGCGCCGATCGCGACGAGGCGGACTCCGCCGGCCCGAGTGCGGCGGTCGGTGGCAACTCGGCCGACCTGCTCGGCGGAGGCGTGCTGATTCCGGAGGGCAAGTTCGTCCCGGGTGGCGCGCGGTTCTTCGGATCCTTCGAGGATGGCCGATCGTTCAGCGGCGAGTTCTGGAACCTGATCGGACGGGGCTACAGCCAGCTGGACGGCTACGGCTTCATCAATGCCGAGGCCGCGGTCAATGCCGTGTCCAAGAAGAAAAAGAAGAAGTGGTAGCGCCTGACCAGGCGCCGGGCCGGCGGGCCGACCAGGACCCGCCTGCCTGACTTCCGTCACAGGCCCGCGCCTTCACCGGCGCGGGCCTGTTCTGCTCCAGGCGGCCGACACAGCAAGCCACGCGCAGGCTTGCAGGCCACCCCTTGCGAGCTACACTGGCATCCCGACCATCACCGACGAGCCCGCCATGTCATCGCGTCGAGCCTTCGCACTGATCGCATCGCCTCTGCTGGCCGTACTCTCGTTCACGGCCTGTGCCGACGACGCCGCGGACCACGCCGCCCTGGACGCGGCCACGCAGGCCTGGGTTGCGGCATTCAACGCGCGTGACGCCGATGCCATGGCGGCGTTGACGACCGACGACATGATCCTGCTGCCACCGAACGCGGAGCCCGTCCGCGGCAGGGATGCCGTCCGGGAAGTCTGGAGGCAGGCGGTCTCGACGGCGAAGGCGACTGCGACGGTCTCGACCGAGGAGACGGTGATCGCCGGCGACATCGCCTACAAGCTCGGCAGCTTCACCTACACGCTGCCGACCGGCACCGTCGTCGGTCGCGGCAAGTTCCTCGAGATCTGGAAGCGCGTCGACGGGAAATGGAAGATCCACCGCGACATGTTCTCGGGCAATGCCCCGGCGCCGAAGCCGGAGATCACGCCGATGCCGCCCGTGCAGGAACCGCGGCTCGACGCGCCAGCCATCCACTGACGCCTTCGCCGGCTCAGGCCAGCGTCTCCCGCAGCCACCGCCCCACGTCGGCGATCTCCTGCTCGCAGACGCCGTGCTGCATGGGGTACTCCTTCCACTCCACGGCATAGCCCGCGGCGCGCAGCGCATCGCGGGACTCGAGGCCCATCTTCAGGTGCACGATCGGGTCGGCCGTGCCGTGTGCCATGAAGATCGGGACATCGGCATTGGCAGCCGAGCGCTCGGCCGCGAGCGTCGACGGCTGCGCCAGGTAGGTCGACATCGCGAGGATTCCGGCGAGCCTCTCGGGATGCCGCAAGCCTGCATGCAGCGCCACCGCGCCACCCTGCGAGAAGCCCGCCAGGACGATGCGCGACGACGGGATGCCCGCGTCGCATTCCGCCTGGAGGTAGCGACCCACGCGATGCGATGCCTCCGCGAGGCCCGCCGCATCGGCGCGGCCGGCGGGCGTGAACGATACGATGTCGTACCAGGCGCGCATCTCGAAGCCGTTGTTCACCGTGACCGGCCGCACCGGCGCATGCGGGAACACGAAGCGCACGGCCATGCTGTCCGGCAGCCCGAGTTCCACCACCATCGGCACGAAGTCCCAGCCGTCCGCGCCGAGGCCGTGGAGCAGGATCACGCTCGCCGTCGCGGGATCGCGCGGCGTCAGCGTGACCTCGTGTTCTCCCTCGTGCTGCGTGAACTTCACGGCGAGGCCCGCATGGGACGCCGGTCGTCACTCTGGAACATGGATACGCTCCTTGATGTGCTTCAGGTTGGCCACGATCGTGAAGGTCATGATCACGAGCAGCGACCAGGAACTCCACTTGCCGACGTGCACCGCCGACCAGGCACCCAGCTGGTTCGGATACTGCCACACGCCCATGAAGGTGCTCAGGTTCTCGGCCAGCCAGATGAAGAAGCCGATCAGCACGAAGGCGAGCAGCAGCGGCATGCGCCGGTCACGGTCGAGCGGCCGGTACACGACCGTCGCGCGGGCATACAGGCCGAGCGCGCAAGCCGCGATGTACCAGCGATAGTCGCCGATGAAGTGATGCGTGAAGAAGTTCGCGTAGATGAGTATCGCGATCGTCCAGGCCATCCAGTACGGCGGGTGGTGCACGATGCGCAGGTCGAACAGGCGCCACGCCTGGATGATGTAGCTGCCCACGGCCGCGTACATGAACCCCGAGAACAGCGGCACGCCCAGCACCTTGGTCCAGGCGAAGTCCGGGTAGGACCAGGACTTGATCCCGCTCGAGGTCTTGAACACCTCGAGGGCGAAGCCGATCAGGTGGAACAGGGTGACGGCCTTGAGCTCGTCGACGGTCTCCAGCTTCGCCCACACCATCCATGCCTGTATCGCCAGCGCCGCGAGCAGCAGCACGTCGTAGCGCGGAACGCCGAGAAGTCCTTCGCGCGGGACGGAGAACAGGAGCGCGAAGAACAGCCCCGCGAACAGGCAGGCGCGCGCCTGCTTCGCGCCGAAGAACAGGAACTCGGCGGCGAAGCGTTGGACGCCTTCAAGGCCGTCGCGGGGGCGCGCGCCCAGGAGGAACTCGTCGAGCGCCATGGGACTCCGGCGTTGAGCCCGGCCGCGCCGGGCGGGCAGATAATACTCCACCGGCACGAGCCGGCCGCCAGGAGCCCACGCCCATGCGACTGAACCACGTGACTCTCATCGTCAGCGACCTCGAGCGCTCGCTCGCGTTCTACCAGGCGCTGGGACTGACGCCGATCGTCCTCGCGGCACCCCGCTACGCGCGGATGACCTGCCCCGATGGCGACGAGACGCTCTCCATCGAGGTGACCGGGGCACCGGCTGCGGAACCGCGGGCCCAGCTCTACTTCGAGTGCGCCCGCCTCGACGACACCGTCGCGCAACTCAAGGCCCAGGGCCTGGTCTTCACCCAGGACCCGACCGACATGAGCTATCTGTGGCGCGAGGCGCGACTGCATGACCCCGACGGCCATGACGTCCGTCTGTACCACGCTGGCGAGAATCGCCTCAACCCGCCGTGGCGACTGAAGTCGTGACCGTCCCCTGCGGTGGGGCGACTCGATCCTGCGACGGGACGAGCCGGACCGGCGACGCGAACGGCTACGGTCACGACGATGAGAGGAGCAGCCCCGCCTGGCCCGCCCTTCGGGTGGCCCGTCGCGGGCTCGCTGAATCACGCCAGGCCTGCATCCCGACCGCAGGCAACAGGAGACCGGCATGAGGTTCTCGAGACTCGCGTCCCTCCTCGTAGCGCTCGCCTGCCTACCGGCCTTCGCTGCGCCCTGCGAGGCGCCCGCCCACCGGCAGTTCGACTTCTGGCTGGGTTCATGGGAAGTCGTCACGCCCGATGGCAGGCTCGCCGGCCACAACACCATCACGGTCGAGTATGGCGGCTGCGTGCTGCATGAACGCTACACGACGCCGACCGGCTACACCGGCGAGAGCCTGAACGCCTACGACGCGGGTCGCGGCATCTGGCACCAGACCTGGGTCGACAACGCCGGCACGCTGCTGCTGCTGGAAGGCGGCCTCGACGGCGCCGACATGGTGCTGGAGGGCAGCGTGACCGATTCCCAGGGCGTGGCCACGCGCCACCGCATCCGGTGGACGCCCAATGCAGACGGAACCGTACGCCAGCACTGGCAGAGCACGCAGGCCGCCGGCGAATGGCAGACGCTCTTCGACGGCTTGTACCGGCCGCGCCCGTCCGACTGACCCGCACGCCACAGAGCTCGGCCTGCGCACCCGGGCATTGCGCATGGATGGACTGCCGCCGAGAATGGCCGGCATTCGCCATGCATTCCGATCGTTCCTCCCGCCCTCGACGACTGTCACCCGGCCTGCCGGCCGCCCTCGCCTGCGCGCT
>CAZXAS010000190.1:0-5469 GCA_964638185.1 uncultured Steroidobacteraceae bacterium
GCGCCCGGGCGCACCCGCAGCTTGTCCTGCCTGGCCACCTGGTCGAGCGGCACCTCTTTCTCGGTGCCGTCCTCGAGCACGCGCACGGCGACCGGCGGCGCCAGGTCCAGGAGCGCACGCAGCGCAGCGCCGGTGCGCGCCCGCGCCCCGAGTTCGAGCAGCTGACCGGCGAGGACCAGGGTCACGATGACCGCCGCGGCCTCGAAATAGAGCGGCACCTGTCCCATCGCATCGCGCGCCGAGGCCGGGAACAGCCCTGGCACGAGCACCGCCGCGACGCTGAATCCGTAGGCCGCAGTGACGCCGAGCGCAATCAGCGTGAACATGTTGAGTCGCCGCGTGAGCGACTCCACGCCGCGGCGCAGGAAGGGCCAGCCGCACCACAGCACGACCGGTGTCGCGAGCAGTGCCTGGGCGAGACGGGCCCAGGCCGCGTGCTCCAGCGGCGCCAGCGCCGGCATCAGCATCGGCCCCATCGCGAGCACCAGCACGGCCGCGGTCAGTGGTACCGCCACCCACAGGCGGCGTCGGAAGTCGGTGAGTTCCGGGTTCTCCTCAGGCGCGGCGGTGACGGTCACGGGCTCGAGCGCGCAGCCGCAGTCCTCGCAGTGGCCCGGTCCCGCCTCGTGTCGCTCCGGGTGCATCGGGCAGGTCCAGTGCGACGTGCTCGCGGCCACCGGCTCGAGCGCCATGCCGCAGGCCGGGCAGTCGCCGGGGCCGTCGGCAAGGATCTCGGGATGCATCGGGCAGGTGTACTTCACGCCATCTCTCCTTCGACTCGTCGCGGCCCGCCGGCTGCCGTGGACAGCCCGCGCCGCTTCCACAGCAGGTAGATGGACGGGATGACGATGAGCGTCAGGAACAGGGCGCTCGCCATCCCCCCCACCATCGGCGCAGCGACCCGGCGCATGACCTCCGATCCGGTACCGCTGCCCCACATGATGGGCAGCAGACCGATGACGATGGTCAGTACGGTCATCAGCTTGGGCCGAAGGCGCAAGAGCGCGCCGTCGACGATGCTCGCCCGCACCGCCGCTTCGTCCAGCCTGGCGCCCGAACCGGCCGCCGCGACCACGGTCCTTTCCCAGGCCTGGTTCAGGTACAGGAGCATCACGACACCGGTCTCCGCCGCCACGCCGGCCAGCGCGATGAAGCCGACCGCGACCGCGATGCTCATGTCGTAGTCGAGCAGGTACAGCAGCCATACACCGCCGACCAGCGCGAACGGCAGGCTGCCGAGAATGATCGCGACGTCGGCGAAGCGGCCGAAGTTCAGGTACAGCAGCAGCACGATGATGGCGAGCGTGAACGGCACGACCACGCGCATGCGTTCAGATGCGCGTTGCCAGTACTCGTACTGGCCGGACCAGCGCAGGCTGTAGCCGGGCGGCAGGGCCACCTCGGCCGCGACCCGCCCGCGCGCCTCGTCGACGTACGACCCGAGATCGCGGCCGCGAAGGTCGGCATAGACCCAGCCGGAGGGCCTGGCATTCTCGCTGCGGATCATGGCGGGACCGTCGGTGACGCGTACCGTCGCGACGTCAGCGAGCACCAGCTGCGCGCCCGTCGGCGCGACCAGCGGCAGGGCCGCCAGGCGCTCGAGCGAGTTGCGCCAGTCCTGTGGATAGCGCAGGTTGATCGGGTAGCGCTCCAGGCCCTCGACCGAGTACGCGAGCGTCATGCCGCCCACCGCCATCGAGACGAACTCCTGCACGTCGGCGATGTTGAGTCCATAGCGTGCAGCGTCGAGGCGGCGGATGTCCACGTCGATATAGCGGCCGGTGGCGGCACGCTCGGCGTAGACCGAGGCGGTGCCAGGCACCGCGGCGAGCGTGCGCTCGACCTCGAGCCCGATGCGCTCGATCGTGGACAGGTCGGGGCCGCTGATCTTGACCCCGACCGGCGTCTTGATCCCGGTGGCGAGCATGTCGATGCGGGTCTTGATGGGCGGGACCCAGGTGTTGGCGAGCCCGGGAACCTGCACCGCGCGGTCGAGTTCCTCGCGCAGCCGGGCTGGGGTCATGCCGGGTCGCCACTGGTCGCGCGGCTTGATGCGGATGGTCGTCTCGAGCATCTCGAACGGCGCCGGGTCGGTCGCTGTCTCGGCGCGACCGGCCTTGCCGAACACGGTCTCGACCTCCGGTATCGACTTGATCAGCCGGTCGGTCTGTTGCAGCAGTGCACGGACGGTGTCGGCGGATACACCCGGCAGCGTCGTCGGCATGTACATCAGGTCGCCCTCGTCGAGCTCCGGCATGAACTCGCTGCCGAGCCGTGATGCCGGCCACAGCGTGACCACGACCAGCGCGACCGCCGTCGCCACGACGGCGCGCGGGTGTCGCAATGCCACGTCGAGGAACGGCCGGTAGGCAGCCATGGCCGCGCGATTGACCGGATTGTCGGCCTCCGGACGGATGCGGCCGCGTACCAGCAGCGTGATCAGCACCGGGACGACCGTGATCGACAGCAGCGCGGCGGCGACCATGGCCCAGGTCTTGGTGAACGCCAGTGGATGGAACAGTCGGCCCTCCTGGGCATCGAGCGCGAACACCGGCAGGAAGGACAGCGCCACGATCATCAGCGAGAAGAACAGCGCCGGGCCAACCTCCGTGCAGGCCTCGAGCACCAGTCTCGAGCGCTCCGCGAGCACATCGCCGCCGTGCTCGAGCTTCTTGTGCACGTTCTCGACCATGACGATGCCGGCATCGATCATGGCGCCGATGGCAATGGCGATGCCGCCGAGCGACATGATGTTGGCGTTGAGTCCCTGGAAATACATGATCAGGAACGCGGCCAGGATGCCGAGCGGCAGGGTGGCGATGACCACCAGGCTCGAGCGGAAGTGGAACAGGAACAGCGCGCAGACGAGCGCCACCACGACGAGTTCCTCGAGCAGCTTGCCACGCAGGTTGTCGACCGCGCGCTGGATCAGCGCCGAGCGGTCGTAGGTCTCGACGATCTCGACGCCTTCCGGCAGGCCATCGGCGAGCTCGTCGAGTCGCTGTCGCACGCGGAGTATGGTCTCGCGGGCATTCTCCCCGCTGCGCATCAAGATGATGCCGCCCGCCACCTCGCCCTCGCCATCGAGATCGGCAATGCCACGGCGCATCTCCGGGCCGACTCGCACCAGGGCGACATCCCGGAGGAGCACCGGGACGCGATCGTCGGTGCGCAGGGGCAGGTTCTCGAGGTCCTCGATGCCCTGGATGTAGCCCGAGGCACGCACCATGTACTCCGCCTCGGCCAGTTCCATGACCGAGCCGCCGGCTTCCGCGTTGCCCCGCTCGATCGCGGTTCGCACATCGGCGATCGACAGTCCGAGCCCGCGCATGCGCACCGGGTCGACGACCACCTGGTACTGCCTGACCATGCCGCCCACACTCGCCGCCTCGGCGACGCCCGGAACCGCCTGCAGTTCGTACTTCAGGAACCAGTCCTGCAGGCTGCGCAGTCCCGCCAGGTCATGGCGCCCGCTGCGATCCACCAGCGCGTACTGGTAGATCCAGCCGACGCCGGTCGCGTCCGGGCCGAGCGCCGGCTGCACGCCTTCGGGAAGGCGTGGCGCCGCCTGGCTCAGGTACTCGAGCACGCGGGAACGCGCCCAGTACAGGTCGGTGCCGTCCTCGAACAGCACGTAGACGAACGAGTCGCCGAAGAACGAGTAGCCGCGCACGGTCGTGGCCCCGGGCACGGCGAGCAGCGCCGTCGTCAGCGGATAGGTCACCTGGTCCTCGACCACGCGCGGTGACTGGCCCGGGAACGGCGTGCGCACGATCACCTGCACGTCGGACAGGTCGGGGATCGCGTCGATCGGCGTTCGCGCCACGGCCCACAGGCCGGCTACGGTCAGCATGCCGGCGAGCAGCAGCACCAGCGCCCGGTGCGCGAGCGAGCCGCGGATGATGGCTTCGATCATGAGCCATGCTCCCCGTGCTGCCCCTGGCCGGCGTCCCCGACCGGCCGGCCAGGTGCCGAAGCGCCGGGGACTTCGGGCCCTTCAAGGCGCCGCAGGCTGTCGCGGACCTGGGACTCTGAGTCGATCATGAACTGGCCGGAGACGACCACCTGCTCGCCAGGCTCGATGCCGGCATGGATCTCGACTTCCGTGGCGCCGGCGCGACCGGCCACGACCTCGCGCGCACGGAAGCGGCCCCCGCCCAGCGCGACGATCACGCGTTCCGCGCGACCGGTGCGGATCAGCGCCTCGGCAGGCACCAGCACGGACTCGGGACCGGCGGGTGCCTCGATCACGACATCCGCGAGCATGCCGGCGGCCAGGATCCCGCCCGGGTTGTCGATGGCGAAGCGAACCTGCAGCGTGCGGGTCGCGGCTGCAAGCGCCGGCAGCACCTCGAGCGCGCGCGCCGTGTAACGCTCGCCCGGAAGTGCCGTGAAGGTGATGGTCGCGGGCACCCCGACCCCGATCCTCGCGGCGTCGGCCTCGGGCACGTCGGCGACCACCCACAGCCGCGCCGCCGGGACCAGCGTCACCGCACTCATCGACGGATCGACCAGCGCGCCCTCGCGCACGCCCAGGGCGCGCACGACACCGTCCACCGGTGCCGAGTACGTGACCCGTGGCGACGGCTCGCCGTCCTCTGCAAGGTTGCGGATCGCAGCCGCGCCGAGACCGAGCGCCTCGAGGCGGGCAGCCGACGCGGCGAGCAGCGCCGCGTCGCCGAGACTGGCCGCGTGCAGGTACTCGCGCTGCGCCGCCACGAGACGCGGCGAGAACACCGCGAACAGCGGCTGGCCACGGCGCACGCGCTCGCCCTCGGCACGAACGGTCAGCCGCTCGACATAGCCCTCGGCACGTACCCGGACCTCGACCAGGCGACGATCGTCCCACGCCACCGTGCCGACGGCTTCGACCCTGGCGTCGAGCCGGCCGCGACGTGCCGGTGCCGTGCGCACACCGAGGTTGTTCACCATCACGGGCGACAGCTCGATGACGGCCGCCTGTGAAACATTGCCGTCGGCGTAGACCGGCACCAGGTCCATGCCGCAGATCGGGCAGGTCCCGGGCTCATCCGACGTGATCTCGGGATGCATCGGGCAGCGATAGCTGGCGTCGAGGTGCCGGGCAGCGTGCTCGAGTGGCGTCTCGTTGGTAACGGGCGGAGGCGGACCGCCGCAACCGGCGACGACCGCCACGACCAGCAGGATGGTGACCAGGGCAGTCCGGCTCATGGCGTGACTCCGGCGAGATAGTCGAGTTCGGCACGCTCCAGTGCATAGTCGGTACGCAGCCGCAGCAGGCGGTCGCGCACCGCCAGCACCCGCTGCTGGCTGTCGATCACTTCCCTTAGGGATCCGTCGCTCGCTTCGTAGGCCGACAGCGCGGAGTCGAAAGACACGTCGGCCAGCCGACCGGTCTGCTCCTCGTACAGGGCGATCATCTCGGCCAGCCGCATCGCGCGTGCATGCCCGGTGCGCAGTCGCGACTCCAGCTCCCGCCACTCGTCCTCC
>CAZXAS010000191.1:0-5403 GCA_964638185.1 uncultured Steroidobacteraceae bacterium
TCGGCCTGCGCGCGATAGCCGCCGCCGAACAGGTTCAGGTGATTGAGCACGTGATAGAGGTTGTACAGGTCGCGTCGTGTGCCGGCCGCCGCATCGAGCGGCCAGCTGGCAACGTAGGCGGCGTAGAAGCGCGGACCGAACCCGCCGAACAGCCTGGTCATGGCGATGTCGGCCTCGCGATCTCCGTAGTACACCGCCGGGTCGTAGACGACCGGATCGCCCTGCAGGTCGACCGCGGCATTGCCGCTCCACAGGTCGCCGTGCAGCAGGGACGGGGCGGGACGGTAGGTGGCGAAGAACACGTCGATGACGGAGAGCAACAGCCGGCCGCGCTCCTCGAGGCGCCCGCCGTGCCCGGCGGCGCGCGCGAGATCGAGCTGGTACCCGATGCGTCGCTCGCTCAGGAAGCGGGTCCAGTCGTCGAACCAGCCGTTGGGTTGCGGCGTGCTGCCGATCACGTTGTCGCGACCGAGCCCGTAGCGGTCGGCGCGCACCCGATGCTGCATGGCCAGCCGCTCACCGAGCAAGGCGTCCGCCGCTGGCGACGCCGGCCCGAAGTCGATCCACTGCAACGCGAGGAAGGCGTGGTCCCCGGATGCTCCGACGGCAAGCACCGCCGGCACGCGGAGCGCCCCGGCGTCGCCGAGCAGCGCAAGGCCATCGCGCTCGGCCTTGAGGACCGGCAGGCTGTCGGCCGGCGCGACCTTGACGAACACCGGGCCACGCGAGGTTTCCCAGCGCCAGCACCGGGCGATGCAGCCGCCGTGCACGGCGGCCGCAGGCGCAGGCGCCACCGGGCCGCCGAGCGCGGCCGCGAGCGTCGCGGCGAGCGGCGGGCCGTCCATCAGCCTGCGCCGGCGAGGCGCCTCGCCTGGCGTCGCAGCATCTGGCCGAAGCCGGCGCGCTCATAGAAAGCATCGAGCGCACCGACGTCGAGGGCACGTCGCTCGAGCGAGGCGGCGGTGAAGCTGAGCGGCATGTCGCAGGCGATGGTGGTCAGGCGGCGGGCGAAGAATGCCGCCTCGCGGTGCAGTGCGAGTCTCGCGGGCAGCTTCGTCGCGCCGCGCAACGGCAGGCGCGCGACCTCGGCGAGGTTGTCGTACAGGTGCTCGAGCGACTCGTACACCTTGAGCAGCGCCGCCGCCGTCTTGGGGCCGACGCCCGGCACGCCCGGGATGTTGTCGACGCTGTCGCCAGTGAGCGCGAGGTAGTCGGCCATGCGTTCCGGGCGCACGCCGAACTGGGCCTCGATCTCGTGGTAGGCGTAGCGCTTGCCACCCGCGAAGTCCCAGAACTCGTCGTGCTCGCGCACCAGCTGCGCCAGGTCCTTGTCCCGTGTCACCAGCACGCAGGAATGTCCCTCGAGGCGCATGCGCGTGGCGATGGCGCCGATGATGTCGTCGGCCTCGTAGGCGCCGCTCGCGAACTCGGTGACGCCGAGGTGGCGGCACAGCTCGCGGCACAGCCCGAACTGTGCCTTGAGCTCCGGCGGGGCCGGCTCCCGGTTGGCCTTGTAGGCGGGATAGATGTCGTTCCTGAACGAGCTCTCGAGGCTCTCGTCGAAGGCGACCGCGACCCGTTCCGGGCGGGCCTGCTCCAGCATGTCGCACAGGAAGCGTGCGAAGCCGTATACGGCGTTGACCTGCCGGCCATCGGCGTCGACCATGCCGGGCGTCACCGAGTAATAGGCGCGGAAGATGAAATAGCTGGCATCGACCAGGTGCAGCATCCGGGCGGCCAGCGGTCCCTTACTGCATCCAGCGCTGGATGCGGTCGTGCAGCGGGCTCGAGCGCGGGAAGTGGGCGAGCAGGTATTCCATCTGGTCGGCCAGCACGCGCCGCCCCTTCAGGTAGATGTACTCCGCGTAGGTCGGGGTGAACGGCACGGCCAGGAGCTGCATCTTCGCCTGCTCGGGCGTGCGCGAGGCCTTGGCGTTGTTGCAGCGGCGACAGGCGGCGACGACGTTCTTCCACACGTCGCGCCCGCCCTGGTAGAACGGCCGCACGTGGTCGCGCGACAGCTGCGACGGCGGGAAGCGGCCGCCACAGTACATGCACAGGTAGGCGTCGCGCTTGAACAGCGTCTCGTTGTTGAGCGGCGGCACGTAGTCGCCGCGCAGGCTGCCCGGGTTGGACGACTGGCCGATGGTGGCGAGCATCGAGTTGACCTCGATCTCGGTCTGCCGGCCGGTGCGCGCATTGATGCCGCCGTGCAGCGTGTACAGGGTGCTGCCGAACGCGTAGGAGACCTGGCCGAGACAGTAGAGCCTGACGGCCTCGCGGTAGTCGATCCACTCGAGCGGCATGCCGGAGGCGTCCGTGCGCAGCACCTGCTGCGCCAGGCTCTGGCGCCCGACGGGCCGCACCTCGAGGGAGTCGAGCCACTCCTGGTCGGCCGGGGACAACTGGTTGTGACGCACTGACATGGTGGCAACCGATGGTATCCGCGCGCAAACAATACGGCACGGATATGCTATGTTTCAACGCGCTAGTGCAACGCAATAATATTGCGCAGGTGTGACGCGCGCCCCAAGACGTGCGGCCTGCGATTCCAGGCTCCCGGGAGGACCCTGATGCCCCTGACGATCGGCGTGCCGCGTGAAACCTATGCCGGCGAGAAGCGCGTCGCCACCGTACCCGACGTGGTCGAAAAGCTGGTCAAGCTCGGCTTCCAGGTCTCGGTCGAGGCCGGCGCCGGGGCAGCGGCCAATTTCGGCGACGACGCCTACCGCGCCGCCGGGGCCGGCATCGCCGCCACCGCCGCCGAGCTGTACGGCGCCGCGGACATCGTCTTCAAGGTGCGGGGCCCCGGCCCGGAGGAGATCACGCTCCTGAAGCCGGGCACGACGCTCGTCAGCTTCATCTGGCCGGCGCAGAACCCGGAGCTCATGCAGGCGCTGGCCGACCGCAAGCTGACCGTGCTCGCCATCGACGCCCTGCCGCGCCAGCTGTCCCGCGCGCAGAAGATGGACGCGCTGACCTCCATGGCCAGCATCAGCGGTTACCGCGCCGTGATCGAGGCGGCCAACGCCTTCGGCCGCTTCTTCAACGGCCAGGTCACCGCCGCGGGCAAGATCCCGCCGGCCAGGGTGTTCATCGCCGGCGCCGGCGTCGCCGGCCTGGCCGCGATCGGCACGGCGGCCAATCTCGGCGCCATCGTCCGCGCCAACGACACGCGCGCCGAGGTCGCCGACCAGGTCGTCTCGCTGGGCGGCGAGTTCGTCAAGGTCGACTACGAAGAGGAAGGGTCCGGCGGCGGCGGCTACGCCAAGGTCATGAGCGAGGGCTTCCAGCAGGCCCAGCGCGAGATGTACGCCCGCGAGGCGAAGGACGCGGACATCATCATCACGACCGCGCTGATCCCCGGCAAGCCGGCGCCGAAGCTCATCACCGCCGAGATGGTGAGGAGCATGAAGCCGGGCAGCGTCATCGTCGACATGGCGGCCGAGCAGGGCGGCAACTGCGAGCTCACCGAGCCCGGCCAGGCGGTCGTGAAGCACGGCGTCACGATCATCGGCTACACCGATCTGGCCAGCCGCCTCGCCAAGCAGTCGTCGACCCTCTACTCCACCAACCTGCTGCGCCTGACCGAGGAGCTGTGCAAGACCAAAGACGGCGTCATCAACGTCAACATGGAGGACGACGCCATCCGCGGCCTGACGGTGATCCGTGAAGGTGTCGTCACCTGGCCGGCGCCGCCACCGAAACTACCGGCCGCGCCGCCGCAGGCCAGGCCGGCCGCCGCCGTGCCGGCCAGGAAGTCCGGCCACGGCCATGGCGCGGGCGAGCCGGCCTCGGCGAAGAGCCTCGCGGTGATCTTCGGCGTCGGCGCGGTCCTGTTCTGGCTGGTCGGCGCCTACGCGCCGGCGTCGTTCCTCGCCCACTTCACCGTCTTCGTGCTGGCCTGCTTCGTCGGCTACATGGTGGTCTGGAACGTCACGCCCGCGCTGCACACGCCGCTCATGAGCGTGACCAACGCCATCTCCAGCATCATCGCGGTCGGCGCCCTGGTGCAGGTGGCGCCTCCGCTCGGCGACGCGACCGGGGAACGGCCCGACGGGCTGATCTTCGGCCTCGCCGTGCTGGCACTCACGCTCACCGCGATCAACATGTTCGGCGGCTTCGCCGTCACCCGTCGCATGCTCGCGATGTTCCGGAAGTAAGGGGCAGGCATGTCCACGAACCTCGCGACGATGGCCTACATCGCCGCCACCATCCTGTTCATCCTGAGCCTGGGCGGCCTGTCGAATCCCGAGACCTCGCGGCGCGGCAACTCCTACGGCATCCTCGGCATGGCGATCGCCGTGCTCGCGACCGTGCTCGGGCCGCGGGTCACGGCCGCCGGCATCCCGTGGATCGTCGGCGCGCTGGCGGTCGGCGGCAGCATCGGCCTGTACGCCGCCCGCAAGGTGCGCATGACGCAGATGCCCGAGCTGGTCGCGCTCATGCACAGCCTGGTCGGCCTCGCCGCCTGCCTCGTCGGCTTCGCGAGCTATGTCGACACCTCGATCGTCTACACCGGCGCCGAGAAGAGCATCCACGAGGTCGAGATCTACATCGGCATCCTGATCGGCGCGGTGACGTTCTCCGGTTCGGTGATCGCCTTCGGCAAGCTGTCCGGCAAGATCGGCGGCAAGCCGCTGCTGCTGCCGGCACGCCACTGGCTGAACCTCGCCGGCCTGCTGGTGGTGATCTGGTTCGGCGTGGAGTTCCTGCAGGCGCACGACATCGACGCTGGCCTGTTGCCACTCGGCGTGATGACGGTGATCGCGCTCCTGTTCGGCGTGCACATGGTCATGGCCATCGGCGGCGCCGACATGCCGGTCGTGGTGTCGATGCTCAACAGCTACTCCGGCTGGGCGGCGGCAGCGACCGGCTTCATGCTGTCGAACGACCTGCTCATCGTCACCGGGGCGCTGGTCGGCTCCTCGGGCGCGATCCTGTCCTACATCATGTGTCGCGCCATGAACCGCAACTTCATCAGCGTCATCGCCGGCGGCTTCGGCACCGGTGGTGGCGCGGCGCCAGCCGCGGCGGGCGCGGGACCCGCCGGCGAGGTGACGCCCATTAGCGCGGTGGAGACGGCCGAACTGCTGCGCGAGTCGAAGAACGTGGTCATCGTGCCGGGCTACGGCATGGCCGTCGCGCAGGCGCAGCACACCGTGTACGAGATCACCAAGCTCCTGCGCGAGAAGGGCGTGAACGTGCGCTTCGGCATCCACCCGGTCGCCGGACGCATGCCCGGGCACATGAACGTGCTGCTGGCCGAGGCCAAGGTGCCCTACGACATCGTGTTCGAGATGGACGAGCTGAACGAGGACTTCCCCGACACCGACGTGTCGATGGTCATCGGCGCCAACGACATCGTGAACCCGGCGGCCGAGGACGACCCGGCGAGCCCGA
>CAZXAS010000192.1:0-5336 GCA_964638185.1 uncultured Steroidobacteraceae bacterium
TCAGCCGGCCTTCCTGATCACGAACCTGAAGATCTTGCCGTCGTTCTGCTGTTCGACGAGCTCGTTGCCGGTGGTGCGGCAGAACGCCTCGAAGTCCTTGATGCTGCCGGGGTCGGTAGCGAGGATCTCCAGCGTATTGCCGCCCGGCATGCCCGCCAGCGCCTTCTTCGCCCTGAGGATGGGCAAGGGGCAATTGAGCCCCTTTGCGTCGAGGACCTGGTCTGCCATGTGCTGCTTGCCTCGTTGCTGCGAGCGCGTTGCGCTCAGATGAAAAGGTTGATGTCCGACTGAGTCGCTACTTCGATGTAGGTGGCCGCGCCGCCGAGCTCGATGCCGCCGATCATGTCGTCGAGCGAGTACTCGAACAGGTCCATGGTCATCTGGCAGGCGATCAGCCGCACTTCCGACTCGACGGCGAGCGAGCGCAGTTCCTCGATCGAGGCCACGCCCTTCTTCTTCATCATGTTCTGCATCATCGCCGTGGCGCCGGCATCCACGAACGGAACCATGGACATGATGTTCGGCATGCCCATGTGCATGCCCATCATCGGCATCTTCATCGCCGGGTTGCCGAGCGGCGACATCTGCAGGTCGAGCTTCTTGAGCAGCAGCGGCAGGCCGTAGAACGTGAAGAACATCGTCACGTTGAGGCCGAGCGCTGCGGCGGTGGTCGACAGGATGAATGGCGGGTACGCCCAGTCGAGCGTGCCCTTGGTGACGATGATCGACATGCTCTTGGTGCCGTCCGACATGGTCGCCCTCCCCCTGTGCCCGTGGTCGCCCGCGCCTGATATAACAGGCTTTGCTTAATTAGAAAAGCATAATAAGGTTGGGGCCGGTGCCGCCAATACGGGGAAGCAGCTAGCGCCATGGGTCACCCGTCGCCCTCGATGGACAATGGCCTCGTCGGCCGGTCGAAGCGACCCGCAGCGGCGCGCCCGGCGCGCTTCGTCGGCCGTGCCGCGGCACGGGCGCCAGCCTTCACGACCAGTCATCCACTGGCATTTCCGCGGGTTTCGCTGGTCATGGAGCTCTGCCGGGAACTCGGCTGGCTGACCGACGCCTGCCTCGAGACCAGCCCGGTCGCGCCGCCGTCGACGCTGGCCCGCTTCCACACGGTCGAGTACATCGCCGCCCTGGAAAGCGCTGATGCACTGCAGCATGTCACGCCTGTGGTGCGCGAGCGACACCACATCGGCAACTTCGAGAACCCGGTCTTCCCGGGCGTCTACCGCAAGGCTGCGACGGCGGTCGGCGGGTCGATCCATGCCGCGCGACTCGCACTCGCCGGCGAGGTCGCCTTCCATCCGGCGGGCGGTACGCACCACGGACGGCCGGACCGTGCCAGCGGCTTCTGCTATTTCAACGACCCGGTGTTCGCGCTGCTCGAACTCGAGCACCACGGCGTAGGGCGCCTCCTGTACGTCGACCTCGACGCACATCATTGCGACGCGGTGCAGGATGCCTTCCGGGACGACCCCCGTGTCGCGACCCTGTCGATCCACGAACAGGGTCGCTGGCCGGGCACCGGGACGGTGGACGATCGCGGCGGTGGCCGCAGTCGCAACCTGCCGGTGCCGGCGGGCTTCCACGACGCCGAGCTGCGCTTCCTGCTCGACGAGGTGGTGCTGCCGTTCGGTTCGGCTCATTCACCCGAGGCCGTGGTGATCACCTGCGGCACCGATGCACTCGACGGCGACCCGTTGACCGGCCTCGCGCTGTCCAACGTCGCACTGTGGGATGCGGTCGATGCCGTCCGGCAGCTGGCGCCGGTCACCGTGGTTCTGGGAGGCGGTGGCTACAACCCCTGGACCCTCGCGCGCTGCTGGACAGGACTGTGGGCGCGCCTGGCCGGCCATGAGTTGCCCGCCACCCTGCCCGACCGCGCGCAGGCCCTGCTCGCCGGCCTCAGCTGCGACCTGGTCGACGACGAGGAGCTGCGACCGGCGTGGTTGACCACGCTGGCGGACGTGCCGACGCGTGGCAGTATCCGACCGGACATCGCCACGATCGCAGCGGCGGCCATGCGCCCATGAGAATCCTGCGCCGGGAGGCATCTTGAACTGGATCCACGCGCTCGAGTCGATCGAGGACCTGGAAGACGCGCGCTTCGATGCCGGCCTGGTGGCCGCGATGCAGCGTGACGCGGCAGCGGTGGCCGGCCGGCCGATCCGCTTCTCCACTCCCACGTTCAAGGACTACGCCAGCACCGAACTCAAGGGCTGCACGAAGAACAGCTTCCCGTCGTTCTCGATCACGGCCGGCGCCTGCGGGCTCAACTGCGACCACTGCCAGGCAAAGATCCTCGAGCCGATGATCCCGGCGACCTCGCCCGAGATGCTCGACATGAAGGTCCGCCACCTGGCGCACACCCAGGGGCTCAACGGCTTCCTGCTGTCCGGCGGCTCCAACCGGCGCAACGAGATCCGCTACGAGCGCTTCTATCCGGTGCTGGAACGACTGAAGCACGACTTCCCGACCATGCGCATCGCCATCCACACCGCGCTGACCGACGAGCGCGGCGCGCGTGCCATGGAGGCCGCGGGCGTCGACACCGCGATGATGGACGTCATCGGCGCCGACGAGACGATCCGCGACGTATACCACCTCGAACGGCCGGTTGCCGATTTCGAGGCGACACTTGCCGCGCTGTGCGGCACCACGATGGAAGTCACGCCGCACATCGTGATCGGACTGCACTACGGCCGCATCCTGGGCGAGGCCAATGCCCTCGACATCGTCGCCCGCCATCGGGTCAACGCGCTGGTGCTGGTCGTGGTCATGCCCTTCTACGCCGCGCCCGGCCTGTTCGCCGTGCCGGACACCACCGACGTGGGGCGGATCTTCGTGGAGGCGCGTCGGCGGCTTCCGGATCGCCAGGTCCTGCTCGGCTGCGCTCGGCCCCCGGGCATGCACAAGCGCGTCACCGACGCCTATGCGGTGATGGCGGGCCTCGACGGCATCGCTTTCCCCGCCGACGGCGCGGTGGCGGTCGCCCGGGCCGTGGGCCGGCCCCACGAGCAGGAACATGCCTGCTGCGCCATCAAGCTCGGGCGCGTGCCGGCCGGACGGGCGAGCTGCGCCGCCTGACGGGCGGCAAGGACAACCAAGCGAGGCACGGGATCATGGGCTGTATCAACAACACTCCCGGACACGTGGCGGCCGACAGCGCGGAGGGCCCCGGCTTCAACGCCTACACCGCAATGCAGCCGCGCGCCCCCTCCGCCACCCCGCGCGAGCTCCGCAATGGGCGGCGCGTCAAGGATGCCGCGCTGCCGCCTGCCGGGGTCTACCTGCCGAACAACAACGTCCTCACGCCGCAGATGCGCTCGCCGGAGTACGTGCAGATGTCCACGGCCGCTGCGATGACCCTCGGCCTGATGCCGGGACGCATGCACCGCTGCGGCTGCACGCGCTGCCTGAACCTGCTCCTCACCTACCCCGAGGGCTGCCGCGCCAACTGCGCCTACTGCGGGCTTGCACGGCATCGCGAGGCGGAGCGCGACTACGCCGACCGCAATTTCATCCGCGTCGACTGGCCGGCGGTGCCGATGGAACAGGTTGTCGACATCGTGGCGCGCGACCCGGCGGCAAGCCCGTTCCATCGCATGTGCATCTCCATGATCACGCACCCGTGCTCGGACGCGGACACGGTGTCCGTGTTGCGCCACTGGACCTCGCGCATCGACCCGGCGACGATCCCGGTGTCGATCCTGTCCAACCCGACGACGATGACCCGCGACGACGTGGTGCGCCTGCGCGAGCTCGGCGCGGACATCTTCACCGTCGCGCTGGATGCGGCCACGCCGGCGCTTTTTGACCGTACGCGCGGCAAGGGCGTGCAATCGCCACACAAGTGGTCCCGCTACTGGGAGATCCTGCTCGCTGCACGCGACGTGTTCGGCCCGCAGAAGTTCGGCGCCCACATCATCATCGGCATGGGCGAGACCGAGTTCGAGGCGCTCGAGCTGGTGCAGCGCCTGGTGGACCTGGGCGGGCACAGCCACATGTTCTGCTTCTTCCCGGAACAGGGCTCGCTGATGGACCACCTGCCGGCCACGCCGCGCGACCAATGGCGCCGGGTGCAGCTCGCCCGCTACCTGATCGACTACCGCGGCGTGCGGATCGAACAGATGCGCTTCGACGCGCAAGGCCGCGTCAGCGACTTCGGGCTGGCGGCGGCCGAGCTCGACGCCATCATCGACGAGGGCGTGGCCTTCCGGACCTCCGGCTGCCCGGGCAAGTTCCGTGACGACGTTTCCGCCTGCGACCGCCCCTACGGCGACTCGCCGCCGAGCAACATCGCGAGCTTCCCCTTCCAGCCGGACCGGCGCGACCTGAGGAAGATCCGGCGCCAGCTCGCCATTCCGGTCGTCAAGGCCTGAGGACGATGGCCACCGGCCTGCGGGTGGTGGACGCCGGCCTGTGCGAGGGCCGTTTCAACATCGCGCTCGACCAGGCGATGATCGAGGCCCACCAGGCCGGCAGCATCCCCGACTCCCTGCGCTTCATCCATTTCCCGCCGACCGCACTGGTCGGGCGCCACCAGGTGCTGGGGCGCGAGATCGACCTCGACTACTGCAGGCGCCACGGTGTCGGGGTGGGGCGACGCATCACCGGCGGCGGCGCCATCTACCTCGACGAGGGGCAGCTCGGCTGGGCGCTGGTCTTCCACCGTCGCAGCCTCGCGAGCGGCACGCTCGGCGATGTCGCGCAGGCGATCTGCGAGGCGGTCGCCGTCGGGCTCGGGCGCTTCGGCATCGAGGCGCGCTACCGGCCGCGCAACGACATCGAGGTGGATGGTCGCAAGATCAGCGGCACCGGTGGCTTCTTCGACGGCGACACGCTCATCTACCAGGGCACGGTCCTCGTCGATCTCGACCCGGCGCGCATGCTCGCCGCGCTTCGGGTGCCCGCCGACAAGCTCGCACGGCATGGTGCGGCCTCCCCTGAGCGGCGCATCGTGACCCTGCGCGAGCTCCTGGGGACGGCCACGCCGTCGATCCCGGAGGTGGAGCAGGCGCTGCTCGCCGGCTTCGGCGAGCGATTCGGCCTCGCGTGGCAACGCGGTGAATTTTCCGCTGCCGAGGAAACACTTGCCTGGCAGCACTACCGCGAGGAGATCGGCACCGACGAATTCGTCGCCTCGATCGACGAGCCTCCCGACCTGCCGGCCTTCCGGGTCGGGACCCATGCCTGCGCCGGCGGAACGATCACGACCTACCTCAGGCTCGAGGGCGCGGGCGGCACGCGCATCGGGCAGGTGCTGTTCACCGGCGACTACTTCGTGGCGCCGCCGCGCGTCGTGTACGACCTCGAGGCCTCGCTCAAGGGCC
>CAZXAS010000193.1:0-5327 GCA_964638185.1 uncultured Steroidobacteraceae bacterium
CGTTCGCTCATGAGGAAATAGGCGGCGAAGGTCGCGGCGCACAGCAGCACGCACGCGGCGCCGACGAGGTTGGCGGCGAGCACGCTTCGCTCGAGCACGCCGACCGCCAGCAGGACCCCGGCCCAGGTCATCACCAGCGCGACGATGACCCGCGCCGTGGGCAGCCTGCGCCCGATGATCGCGGCAGCGACGACCACCATCGCCGGATAGGTGAACAGCAGCGAGCGCTCCAGGCTGGCGTCGATCAGTGTCAGGGCGTAGAAGTCGAGCAGCGATCCCAGGCTGTAGCAGAGCGCCCCGGCGAAGGCCGCCGCGCCGATGGCACGCCACGGGGCCCGGGCGATCGCGCCCGCGGCGCCGTGATGCAGGGCCCAGGCCCAGAACAGCGGCACGGCGATGACGGCGCGCACCACGACCAGCGCCTCATAGTCCATGCCGCGCGCATAGATGAACTTGGTGATGATGCCCTTGACCGCGAGCAGCATCGCGCCGCCGGCGACCATCAGCGTTCCGGCGAGCGCGCCACGCACGGCCGCGCCGCCGCCGTCATTCACGACTCGTCCCCGAATCCGATGAAGCGCGCGTAGGCGGCGAGCGGCAGGCGTTCCGGGCGGTAGCCGTTGACCGGCGCTCCGGGGTCGGCATGGCCGAGGGCCATCCCGCAGACCAGCATCTGCGTCTCCGGCGGGTGGAGATGGGCGGCGACGATGCGGTGAAAGTGGGCCCAGGCGGCCTGCGGGCAGGAATCGAGCCCGAAATCGCGCGCCACCAGCATGACGCTCTGGATGAACATGCCGAGGTCCAGCCAGCTGCCGTGCTTGAGGTCGCGGTCGATGTAGAAGAACAACCCGACCGGTGCACCGAACAGGTCGAAGTTGCGCAGCTCCTGCCTGCTCGCGCCCTCGCGATCGCCGCGCTCGATGCCGAGCAGCGAGTACAGGCCCCAGCCGCAGGCGCGGCGGCGGGCGAGGTAAGGCTCGCGCCACGGGTCCGGGTAGTAGTCGTACTCGCGCCGGTGCGCGCTGCGATCGCCGCGCGCCGCCTCGGTAACCGCGGCGCACAGGGCGTCACGTGCTCCGCCTGCCGTGACGCATACCTGCCAGGGCTGGATGTTGCTGCCGCTGGGGGCGAGCCCCGCGAGGGTCAGTATGTCCTCGACCGTGGCCCGCGGCACCTGCCGGTCGAGGAACGCCCTCTTTGAAGAGCGGGTGCGCAGGGCTTCGGAAACATCCATGGCCCGCGCTCAGTTCGCGCCAGCTGCGCGCTGCCGGGCGCCGAGTTCCGCAATGACTTCGTCGGTCGTCATGACGCGGCCCCACAGGCGCCGGAAGGTCCTGAGTGTCGCGTCCTGCATCTCGTCGCTGCAGGTGCCGGTCGCGTCGGACACGACGACCACGCCGAACTGGCGGTCGCAGGCTTCCATCGCGGTCATGCCGACGCAGTTGTTGGTCGACACGCCGGTCACCACGATGTTCTCGATGCCCATGCCACGCAGCTGCGACTCGATGCCCGTCGAGGCGAAGGCGCCGATCGTGGTCTTGTTGAGCACCAGTTCGCCCGGCAGCGGCTTCAGTTCGTCGACGATCTCGTGCTCACGGGTCCCCACGCGGTTGTCGATGGCGCGCAACCACGCCTTGAGGTGGATCGGCGCATCGCTGAAGTCGGGCAGGCGCGAGCCGTAGGTGAGGTACACGACGCGGGCCCCGGCCCGCCTGAAGGCATCGGCGAGCCGGCGCGAATTGGGAATGACGAGGCGTTCGATGCGCGCGAAGCGATACTCGGCATCGGCGAGGCGGCCCTGGGCGGCGAGCAGGCGCCCGAGGCCGTGCTCGCGGCTGCCGCTCGCGTACTGCAGGTCGACGATGACCAGCGCGGTCGTGGCCGGATCGAGGCGGAACTGGCGCGTGTAGTCGTCGATGTAGGTAGGGTCCGTCATCGCAGTCTCCCCTCGATCGTCGATAATGTCCGGACAATGTACCGCGAGTGGCGTGGGGATTCATCCCGTGCCGCTTCCGGGCCGGCGGGCCGGAGCTATCTGCGTTGCCCCGGGTCCTGTCGATTGTATACAGTCCGCCGCGTCGGCCCGGCGCGGGTCGCTTGCTGCCAGGAGACGCCCAATGCCAGGACCACTCGAGGGTGTCCGCGTCGTGGAATTCACCAGCGTCGTGCTGGGGCCATGGGCCTGCCAGATGCTCGCGGACATGGGTGCGGACGTGGTCAAGGTCGAGGCGCCCTACGGGGATTCCAACCGCCAGCTCGGTGCGGCGCGCCATCCCGGCATGGCCGCGCTGTACCTCACCTGCAACCGGAACAAGCGCAGCGTGGTGCTCGACGTCAAGCAGTCCGGCGGCCGGCAGGCGGTGCTCGACCTCGTCAAGGGCGCCGATGTCTTCATCCACAACAACCGGCCGCAGGTCATGGCCAAGCTCGGGCTCGACTACGAGTCCCTCAGGGCCGTCAATCCGCGGCTGGTGTATTGCGGCGCCTACGGCTACAGCAAGAAGGGTCCCTACGGCGCCAAGGGCGCCCTCGACGACTCCATCCAGTCCATCTCCGGCATCGCCATGCTGAACAGGCTGGTGCTCGGCGAGCCGCGCTACCTGCCGACCGTCGTCGCCGACAAGACCACCGCGATCACGGTCGTCTACGGCGTGCTGGCGGCGCTCTATCACCGCGAGCGCAGCGGCGAGGGCCAGGAGATCGAGGTACCGATGTTCGAGACCATGGTGTCGTTCATCATGGCCGAGCACCTGTGGGGCATGACCTTCGAGCCACCCGCCGGGCCTCCGGGCTACGTGCGGCTGATGAGCGAGCACCGCAAGCCCTACCGCACGCTCGATGGCTACGTCGCGATCCTGCCCTACATGAATGCCCATTGGGACACCTTCTGCGAGGTGGTCGGCCGCCCGGACCTGCTCGCCGACCCGCGCTTTCGCACCATGGGCGATCGCACCAGGAACATCGATGCGACCTACGCCGAGACCGCCAGCATCATGGCGACGCGCACGACCCAGGAATGGCTGGACCTGTTCGCGAAGACCAGCGTGCCGATCAACCGGGTCAGCACGCTCGAGGACCTCGCGGAAGACCCGCACCTGAAGGCGACCGGGTTCTGGCAGTTCATCGACCACCCGACCGAGGGCAGGCTGCGCAACACGGCCTTCCCGGTGGGTTTCTCGGCCACGCCGGCGGACGCGAAGCGGCGCCATGCGCCGAGGCTCGGCGAGCACACGCGGGAGCTGCTGGGCGAGGCAGGCTATACGCCGGAGCGGATCGACGAGTTGCTGGGATCGGGTGCCGCGGTCGCGGCCGAGTGAGCGCCTGGGGGAATCACATGCTCGATGAAGTGGACGTCAAGGCGATCGACGCCGTCGTGAACATCTGGACGGCGGAGGCGCTGTCGCACCGCCCGGACTGGAAGGACGGCTTCTTCGTCGGCAAGGTGAAATCGAAGGACCCGATGCCGGGCATCCCGCTCGACGTGATGCTCGGACAGATGGCGGAGGCCGGCATCGAGCGCGGCTTCCTGGTCGCGGCACGCACCGGACGCCTCGGCCTGCCGGGCTCGTACCACATGCCCTACGAGGTGGTGGCGCGCGCCTGCGAGCAGTTCCCGGGGCGCTTCTACGGACTCGCCGGCATCGACCCGACGCAGGGCATGGACGGCCTGCGCGCGTTCGAGGACGCGGTGAGGAACATGGGCTTCATCGGCGCGCATGCCTATCCGCACTGGTTCGAACTCGCCCCGGATCATGCCAGGTGGTACCCGTTCTACGCCAAGTGCGTGGAACTCGGCGTGCCATGCCTCACCCAGGTCGGCCAGTCGCTGATCTACTCGCCCGAGCAGCGGCTGCGCAGCGTCGGCCGGCCGATAACGCTCGACGCCGTCGCCTGCGATTTCCCGGAACTGAAGCTGTGCGGGATCCACGTCGGCATACCGTGGCACGACGAGATGATCGCCATGGCCTGGAAGCACGAGAACGTGTACATCGTCGCGGATGCGCACAGCCCGAAATACTGGCCGGAGAGCTTCGTGCGCTACCTCAACAGCTACGGCCGCAACAAGGTGATCTTCGGCACCGACTTCCCGGTGCTCGGCTTCAGGCGCACCATCGACGAGGTGGCGGCGCTCGACCTCAAGCCGGAAGCGCGCCGGCTGTTCCTGCGCGAGAACGCGATGCGGGTGTTCGGGATCTAGGCAGGAGAGGGGCCAGGCCGATGCCTGGCCCCTCGTTCGGTCACCGGCCCTTGTGGCGCGCGCGTTGCGGCGCGCGGAACTCGTACACGGTGGTGGTGCCGCTGATCTCGTTGCCGACGATCAGCAGCGGCTTGCGCGTGGCGCTCGCCCAGGCCGGCACGAACACCAGGCCCTCGGGTCCCAGGTCCCCGGCCTCGGGATTCGGGCGGATGCACAGTTCATCGTCCGCGGGGTCGAACTCGGCGCAGGCATCGACGCCGAAGTTGCGGTTGTTGACGTAATCGACGAACACCGGTGCCGCCGGGTCCGACAGGTCGTACACCATCACGCCGCCGATGCGCTCCAGGCCCAGGAAGGCGTAGGGCACGCCATCCACCCAGCCGACCGTGACCCCCTCGGGCTCTGGGCCCTTGTTGTCACTGCGGTTGTCGAAGCTGCCGTTGGCATCGTTGGTGGCGTTGAAGTCCGCGGGCAGCAGGTTCGCGGTGATGCGCTCGATCTCGTCGCCGCTGTCGAACACCAGGGCACCGGTCTTCGCATCCCAGATCGAGAACGAGCGTCCGCCCAGGACGAACAGCCTTTCGAAATCGCCGTCGCCGTCGTCGTCACCGAGCGCCGTCGTCACGGTGAGGCGCCCGAGGCGTGTGTTGTCGCGCAGCGCATCCCGGTCCGGGAACGCTTCGGGGTCGAGGGTGAGGTCCCCGCGGACGCGCCCCTCCTCGGCAAAGCCGTCGTAGTCGCGGGCATCCCCCTCGTTCGCAGTGATCAGGTAGGTCCGTCCGCGCACGGTAAAGGCCTCGATCGCGTCCGGCTGGTACATGCCGAAGACCGGCCAGTTGGCGATGTTGATGGCATTGTCGCGGTCGCTGGCGTCGAGGCCGTTGCCAGGCTCTAGGTGGTCCTTGAAGCCCAGCGACACGATGCTCCTGACCTTCGCCCGGCGGATGTCGATGACCGCCAGCGCGTTGGCTTCCTGGAGCGTGACCCAGGCGGTATCCCCGTCGATGGTGATGTACTCGGGCTCGAGGTCCTGAGCGACCGTCGCGCCCGGTCCGTAGACGCGTACCGCGGCCGGCAACTCGCCGGCCCGCGGACCACCCGCGTTGAAGTCCTCGAAACCGACGTGGCG
>CAZXAS010000194.1:0-5324 GCA_964638185.1 uncultured Steroidobacteraceae bacterium
AGGTCCTCGAGCACGTCCTCCGCCGTGGACGGCTGGCCGGTCGGGGTCTTGCGCGCAACGGGCAGGCCGAGCTTGCCGAACAGGATCTCCTGCAGCTGCTTGGGTGAGTCGAGATTGAACGGCTGGCCCGCCAACCGGTGGGCTTCCTGCTCGAGTTCGCCGAGGCGCCGCGCGATCTCGCGGCCCTGCACCGCCAGCGCCTCGCGGTCCACCAGCACGCCGTGATGCTCCATGCGCAGCAGGACCGGCACCAGCGGCTGCTCGACCTCCTCGTAGAGTCGGCGCAGCGCCGGCTCGTCCTCGAGCTGCGGCCACAGCGCCCGATGCAGCCTCAGCGTGACGTCGGCATCCTCCGCCGCATAGGGCGCCGCGGTCTCGAGCGGGACCTGGTTGAAGGGGATCTGCTTCGCGCCCTTGCCGGCGACGTCCTCGTAGTGGATGGTCTCGATGCCGAGGTAGCGGCGCGCGCAGGAATCCATGTCGTGGCGGGTGCCGGTGGAGTTCAGCACGTAGGACTCCAGCATGGTGTCGTAGCGCATGCCGGCGAGCGCGATGCCATGGTTCGATAGGACGTGCGCGTCGTACTTGAGGTGATGTCCGAGCTTGGCATGGCCCGAGTCCTCCAGGAGCGGCTTGAGCCGGGCGAGTACCGTATCGCGTGCCAGCTGGTCGGGAGCGCCCGGGTAGTCGTGGGCCAGCGGCACGTAGGCGGCGTGGCCGGGCTCGACGCAGAACGAGACACCGACGATCCGTGCCTGCATGTAGTCGAGGCTGGTCGTCTCCGTATCGAAGGCGAACAGGTCCGCGGCCGCGAGGCGCTCGAGCCACGCGTCGAGCGCTGAAGCATCGAGGATCGTCTCGTACCGGCCGGCCATGGCCGGTTCGGCGACCGGCGGGGCGGGATCGGTGGCTGCAGCGGCAGCCGGGGGCGCGTCGCCGCCGTCCGCGGCCGCGAGCTGGCGCAGCAGCGAACCGAGCTCCAGGCGCGAGTACAGCGCGCGCAGCCGCTCGACGTCCGGCTCACGTCGCGTAAGGTCCTCGATGCCGAGGCCGAGGTCCAGGTCGCAGCGGATGGTAGCCAGGCAGCGCGACAGCTCCAGGCTCCCGAGGTGGTCGCGCAGGCTTTCGCCGACCTTGCCCGTGATCTCCGCCGCGTGCGCCACGATCTCGTCCAGGCTGCCGTACTGGTTGAGCCATTTCGCCGCGGTCTTCGGGCCGACCTTGGGAACGCCCGGGATGTTGTCCGAGGTATCGCCGACCAGCGCCAGGTAGTCGACGATCTGTTCGGGCAGCACGTCGAACTTGGCCTTCACGCCCGCACGGTCGAGTCGCGAGCCGGTCATCGTGTTGACCAGGGTCACACCGTCGCCGACCAGTTGCGCCATGTCCTTGTCGCCGGTGGAAATGACGGTTCCGAGACCGGCGCGCCTTGCGCGCGTCGCCAGCGTGCCGATGACGTCGTCCGCCTCGACGCCCTCGATGCGCAGCAACG
This sequence comes from uncultured Steroidobacteraceae bacterium, assembly GCA_964638185.1. Lineage (GTDB taxonomy): Bacteria > Pseudomonadota > Gammaproteobacteria > Steroidobacterales > Steroidobacteraceae > SG8-30. Next base: position 1,493 of record CAZXAS010000194.1, read on the forward strand.
GCAGGCCGAGCGCCTCGACCGCCTCGAGCAGGGGCATGACCTGGGCGCGCAGCTCGTCGGGCATCGGCGGGCGCTGCGCCTTGTACTGCTCGAACAGGTCGTCGCGAAAGGTCCGGCCGGGGGCGTCGAAGACGATGGCGACCAGGTCGGGCTGTTCCTCCTTGAGCAGCTTGTTCAGCATGTTGAGCACGCCGAGCACCGCGCCGGTGGGCTCGCCGCGCGAGGTCGCGAGCGGCGGCAGCGCATGGAACGCCCGGTACAGGTAGGACGAGCCGTCGACCAGCCAGAGCCTGCGTTGCGGCGTCATCGCGTCACGGCCGCGGTTCTGCGCCGCCGGTCTCGTCCGCCTCGTCGTCGGTCTGTTGCTCAGCGCCCGGCGCGCCCCCGGCAGCCGGGCGGATCACGACCGGGGTCTCGACACCGGCATCAGGCAGGTACAGTGCGCCGGTCTGGCCGCAGGCGGCCAGCAGTACGGCGACGAGCATCGACAGTCTGCGCATGCGGTACTCCGGCTTCAGCGACACCCGAAGTATAGGCGGTGCCGGGCCGTCAGGTCGCGACGCGCCCGGCGTGGCGCTCGACGATCGCCAGCGTGAGGCGCGCGATGCAGGCGAGACGCCCTTCACGGTCGACGATCTCGATGCCCCACACCTGGCTGCGCCCACCGAGGTGCACCGGCCGCGCCGTGCCCGTGACCCAGCCGTCGCGCACGCCGCGGATGTGGTTGGCGTTGACCTCCTGGCCGACCACCTGCAGGCGTGACGGGTCGATGGTCATGGTCCCGCCGACGCTGCCGAGAGTCTCCGCGAGCACCACCGAGGCGCCGCCGTGCAGCAGGCCGAAAGGCTGCAGGTTACGCCCGTCGACAGGCATGCGCGCGCGCAGGTGGTCACGACCGATCTCGGTGAACTCGATGCCCAAGAGCTCGATCAGCGTACGCGCATGCAGGGCATTGATCTCCGCCAGCGTGTGGGACCGATACCAGATGTGCGTATCTTCGCCGGTCATGGTGACGCCTGCTCCGTTGCATGCCCTGTCGGGCTGTCCACCAGGCGCATTATGGCCCTTCGCGGGCCCGGCCTCACGGCCGGCCGGGCCTATAATCGAGCCTGGGCAATCCGGGGTGCACTCGTGCAGGACCGTTTCGTGGTGATGCCGGCGCCGGCGGCGACCGTGGCGGTTGCCGGCACCATGCGGCTGTTCCCGGTGCGGCGCATCTACTGCGTGGCGCGCAACTATGCGGAGCACGCACGCGAGATGGGTATGGATCCCGCGCGCGAGCCGCCGTTCTTCTTCAGCAAGCCGGCGGACGCCATCGTCGCATCCGGACAGGACGTGCCGTATCCGCCGCGGACCGCGAACCTGCACCATGAGATCGAGTTCGTCGTGGCCATCGGCCGGGGCGGGCGCAACATCGCGGCTGGCGCGGCACTCGACCACGTCTACGGCTACGCCGTCGGCAACGACCTCACGCGGCGCGACCTGCAGGCGGCTGCGCGCGACAAGGGTCGCCCGTGGGACATGGCCAAGGGGTTCGACGCCGCGGCGCCGATCACGCCGATCCACCCGGTCGAGACCATCGGCCACGTTTCCCGCGCGCGCATCTGGCTGGAGGTGAATGGCGTGCTGCGACAGCAGGCGGACGTCGCCGACATGACCTGGAGCGTGCCGGAGCTGCTGGCGGAGCTGTCGACGTACCTCGCGCTGGCACCCGGCGACCTGGTCTTCACCGGGACGCCGGCCGGCGTCGGGCCGCTGCTCGCCGGCGACCACGTGAGGGGCGGCGTGGAGGGGGTCGACGTGCTGGAACATGGAGTCACCGCGCCATGAGGCTCTACACCTACTGGCGCAGCTCCGCGGCATACCGGGTGCGCATCGCGCTCAACCTGAAGGGCCTCGCGGCCGAGCAGGTCGCCACGCACCTCCTGCGCGGCGGTGGCGCCCATCGCGAGCCGGACTATCTCGCCCTGAATCCGCAGGGGCTGGTGCCGGCGCTCGAGCACGACGGCCGCATCATCGGTCAGTCGCTCGCCATCATCGAGTACCTCGACGAGATCCACCCCGAGCCGCCGCTGCTCCCGCGCGAGCCGGGCGAACGCGCGGTGGTCCGCTCGATGGCGCTCGCCGTCGCCTGCGACATCCATCCGCTCAACAACCTCCGCGTTCTGAACTACCTCAAGGGTCCGCTCGGCCAGGATGCTGAGGCGGTCGATCGCTGGTACGCGCACTGGATCGCGGAAGGCCTGAGCGGCCTCGAGGCGATGGCCAGTCGCAGCTCCGGCGACGGCCGCCACGCTTACGGTGTCGCAGTGACGCTCGCCGACGTGATGCTGGTGCCGCAGGTCTACAACGCACGGCGCTTCGGCTGCGACCTGTCGCCATACCCGACGCTCACCGGCATCTGCGCGCACCTCGAGACCCTGCAGGCCTTCGCCGCCGCGCGTCCCGAGGCGCAGGCGGACGCCGAGGCAGGGGCCCGGCCATGAGCGGGCGCGATGACCGCCGGCTCGACGCCCTGATGGAGAACGTCCACTGGGATTTCGGGCGCGACATGAGCTACGGCGAGTACCTGCAGCTCGACAAGGTGCTCGGGGCGCAGCGTCCGCTGTCAGGACAGCACGACGAGATGCTGTTCATCGTCATCCACCAGGCCAGCGAGTTGTGGCTCAAGCTCTGCCTGCATGAGCTCGCGGCCACCCGCGAACAGCTCCGCGCGGACGACCTGGAGCCTGCCTTCAAGATGCTGGCCCGGGTCGCGCGTACGCAGGCGCAGATGATCCAGTCCTGGGAGGTGCTGGGCACCATGACGCCGGCCGACTACACGCGGTTTCGCGATGCGCTCGGCCACAGCTCCGGCTTCCAGTCCTGGCAGTACCGCCACCTGGAGTTCATGCTCGGTGCCAAGGACGCGCGCATGATCGAGGTCCACGCCGCCGATCCGTACGCCTATCCGCTGTTGCAGCGCGCGCTGGCGGAGCCGGGCCTGTACGACGAGTCGCTGAGGCTCCTGGCGCGGCGCGGTTTCGCCGTCCCGGCCGACCGGCTCGAGCGCGACTTCAGCCAGCCGTACCAGGCGCACCCCGGCGTCGAGGCGGCGTGGCTCGAGGTCTATCGCGGCGCGGACGAGCACTGGGACCTGTACGAGCTGGCGGAGAAGCTGGTCGACCTGGAGTACCGCGTGCAGCAGTGGCGCTTCGGCCACCTGAAGACGGTGGAGCGCATCATCGGCTTCAAGCAGGGCACGGGTGGCTCGGCCGGCGTGCCGTATCTCGAGCACGTACTGAAGAAGACCTTCTTCCCGGAGCTGATCTCGGTACGCACCGCCGTCTGACCGCGTCGGGTAAGATTGCCTCGACAGACCCGACGTCGAATTCGCTCGTTTCCGGGAGATACGCGATGGTTGCCGCGCTCGTGATGATCAAGGCCGAGACTGACCAGGTCACCGCACTGGCCGAGGCGCTGGCCGAGACGGACGGTGTCAGCGAGGTGTTCTCGGTCGCGGGGCAGTGGGACCTGGTCGCGATCGTGCGGACCCGCGACAACGATACGCTGGCGACGGTGGTGACCGACCGCATCCGCAAGCTGGCCGGCATTGCCGGCTCGGAGACCATGATCGCGTTTCGGACCTATTCACGGCGCGAGCTGGAAGCCGGCTTCTCGCTCGGCGTGGACGACTGATCCCGGTCGAGCAGGCGCGCCAGTCCTGCCACCGCGCGCGGCGCGCCGTTCGTCACCGCGAGCGCCGCCGCCCGGCGGGCGAGATCCGCGCGACGCGGGCCATCGGCCAGCAGCGCCAGCGCCGCCCCGGACAGTTCCCCGGCATCGAGCCTCG
>CAZXAS010000195.1:0-3571 GCA_964638185.1 uncultured Steroidobacteraceae bacterium
ACGGTCGGCACCACGAACAGCGTCAGCAGCGTGCCGAGCGTCATGCCGCCGACGATCACCCAGCCGATCTGCTGGCGCGACTGCGCCCCGGCACCGCTCGCCAGTGCCAGCGGCACCGCGCCGATGACCATCGCCGCGGTCGTCATCAGGATCGGGCGCAGGCGGAGCGCCGCCGCCTCCACCACCGCCTCGACGCGCTCGCGGCCCTCGGCCTGCAGGCGGTTGGCGAAGTCGACGATCAGGATGCCGTGCTTGCTGACGAGCCCGATGAGGGTGATGAGCCCTATCTGGCTGTAGATGTTGAGCGAGCCGCCGCTGAGCTTCTGCGCCAGCAGGCCACCGGTGAGCGCGAGCGGCACCGACAGCAGGATGATGAACGGATCCACCCAGCTCTCGAACTGTGCCGCCAGCACCAGGTAGATGAATGCCAGCGCCAGGACGAAGGTCACCAGCAGGGCGCGGCCGGACTCGCGGAACTCGCGCGAGATGCCCGCGTAGTCGAGGCGGATGCCGGCGGGCGCCTCCTCCGCGACGATGCGCTCGGCCCGGGCGATCGCCTCGCCGACGCTGGTGCCGGGCACCAGGATCGCGGTGACGCTCGCTGCGCGCAGCTTGTTGAAGTGGTTGAGCTCCGGCGGCGACACGGTCTCGGTGACCTCGACCAGGTTGGCGAGCGAGACCATCTCGCCGCCGGCACCGCGCACCGTGGCGCGGCCGAGGTCGCTCGGCGAGGAGCGCTCGTCGCGCTCCACCTGCAGGATGACGTCGTACTGCTCGCTGCCGCGGGTGAAGCGCGTGACCTGCCGGCCGCCGATCGCGGTCTCGAGCGTCCGCCCGACCGTGGTGACGTCGGAGCCGACGGCAGCGACCTTGTCGCGATTCACCGCGAGCGCCAGCTCCGGCTTCGCGAGCCTGAGGTCGGTCTCGGCGTAGAGCACCGCCGGGTCCTCGCCGAGGCGGGCCACGATGCGTCCGGCGACGGCCGCCAGTTCCTCGTAGCTGCCGGAGGACTGCAGTACCAGGTCGACCGGGCGCGAGACGAAGCCCTGGCCGAGCGAAGGCGGCAGCAGCGCGAACACATCGGCGCCTGGTATGGACCGAAGCCGCGGGCCGGCCTCGGCGGCGATCTCGAACGAGCTGCGATCCCGCTCGTCCCAGGGCTTAAGCATCATCGGTGAGAAGCCGTTGGTGACCACGGGGAATCCGCCGGCGGCAAAGTACCGGTCGGCCTCCGGGACCGCCGCCCAGATGCGCTCGACCTCGCGCAGCTTGGCGTCTGCATACTCGATGGTGGAACCCTGCGGCGTGCGGAACACGCCGAGGATCACCCCGCGGTCCTCCAGCGGCGCGAGCTCCGACGGCAGCGTAATCAGGAGCAGGACGCCGATGCCGAGGGTCGCGAGGCCCGCCGCCAGGATCGCCTGCCGCGCACCCAGCGCGCGGGTCAGGGCGGCGCGGTAACTCTCCACCAGTGCGTGCAGGAGCTGCTCGCCCCGGCGGTAGAAGGTACCCTGCTTCGTCTGACGGCGCAGGAGCCGCGAGCACATCATCGGCGACAGGGTCAGCGCCACGAAGCCGGATACCAGCACCGCCCCGGCGAGCGCCAGCGCGAACTCCACGAACAGCTTGCCGGTGCGCCCCTCGGTAAAGGCGATCGGCGCGAACACCGCCGCCAGGGTGATGGTCATGGCGATGACCGCGAAGCCGATCTCGCGGCTGCCTTCGAGTGCGGCGCGCATGGGCGGCATGCCGGCCTCGACGTGCCGATAGATGTTCTCGAGCATGACGATGGCGTCGTCGACCACGAGCCCGATGGCGAGCACCAGCGCGAGCAGCGTCAGGGTGTTGATGGTGAACCCCGCCGCGTACATCAGGATGAAGGCGCCGATCAGGGACACCGGGATGGTCACGATCGGAACCAGCGACGCGCGCCAGCTGCGCAGGAACAGGAAGATCACCAGCACCACGAGCGCAATGGCCTCGAGGATGGTCTCGTAGACCGAGCGGATCGACGCGTCGATGAACAGCGTCGAGTCGAAGCCGACGCGGACCTCGACGTCCGGCGGCAGCTCCGACTGGATGGAGGGCAGCAATGTGCGCAGGTCGCGCGCGATGGTGAGCGGATTGGCGGTCGACTGTCGCACCAGCCCGAGCCCGACCGAGTCGCGGCCGCTGAAGCGGGTGATCTGGCGCTCGGAGACCGGGCCGAGCTCCACGCGCGCGACGTCGCCGAGGCGTACCAGGCCGTTGTCCTCCTCGCGCAGCACGATGGCCCGGAACTGCTCGGGCGTCTCCAGGTCCGTCTGCGACACGACGGTGAACTCGCGATCCTGGCTCTCGATCCGTCCTGCCGGGATCTCGACGTTCTGCTCGCGTACCGCGTCCTCGACGTCCTGCACCGTGATCCGGCGCGACGTCATCGCGTCGACGTCGAGCCAGATGCGCATGGCGAAACGGCGCGCACCGAACACGACCACGTTCGACACGCCCGGCAGCGTGGCGATGCGGTCGCGCACGACGCTGTCGGCGAGTTCGGCGAGCTCCAGCGGATCGCGCTTCTCGCCGATGACGGACAGCCAGATGATCGGCTGCGCGTCGGCCTCGGCCTTGGAGACGATCGGCTCCTCGACGTCGCGCGGCAACAGGCCTCGCGCGCGCGACACGCGGTCGCGGACGTCCGCGGCGGCGCCGTCGGGCTCGCGGTCCGGGCGGAAGCGGACCGTGACCTGCGAGGTCTCCGGGCGGCTGACCGAGGTCATGACGTCGATGCCCTCGATGCCGGACAGCGAGTCCTCGAGCGGGCGGGTGACCTGCGACTCCATGATGTCGGCGCTGGCGCCGAGGTAGCGCGTCTCCACGGTCACCACCGGCACGTCGATCGCGGGGTATTCCCGCACGCTCAACCTGTCGAAGGACACGATCCCGACCAGCACCAGCACCAGCGACATCACGGTGGCGAGCACCGGTCGGCGGATCGACAGTTCGGAGAGGATCACGGCCGACCTCAGCCCGCCGGTTCGACCGTGACGGCCGCGCCGTCGCGCAGTTTCTCCTGGCCGGCGACGACGACGGTCGCGCCGGCCGCGAGACCGTCGGCGATGTGCACCCAGCCCGGGCCGCGCTGGCCGATCGACACCGGCCGGCGCTCGGCCCGCCCTTCATTCAGGCGAAACACCGCGGGGCTGTCGGAACCCGGCACGATGGCGGCCTCGGGCACCACCACGCCGCGTACGGTCTGGCCGGAGACGAGTTCGATGCGGGCGAACATGCCGGGCTTCAGGCGTGCACCCGGGTTGGTCAGCCGTGCGCGCAGCGTCAGGCTGCGGCCGGACTCGGTCACCGCCGGTTCGATCGCGTAGACCTCTGCCGCAAAGCGCTCGCCGGGCAGGGCGTCCGGCATGACCGTGACTTCATGAGCGCCTTCAACGAGCGGCAGCAGCGTCTCGGGCAGGCGGAAGTCGACCTTGATGATGTCGAGGTCGACCAGTCGCACGAGGTCCTGGCCGGCGGCAACGAAGTCGCCCGGGCTCACGGCGCGCAGCCCGATGACACCGTCGAACGGCGCCACCAG
>CAZXAS010000195.1:3671-5312 GCA_964638185.1 uncultured Steroidobacteraceae bacterium
AGTCGCCCGGGCTCACGGCGCGCAGCCCGATGACACCGTCGAACGGCGCCACCAGTGTCGCCTTGTCGAGGCGCGCGCGCGCCAGCCCGAGTTCGGCCTCGGCCGACTGCAGGGTCGCTGCCGCCTCGTCGAGGTCGCGGACGCTCGCGACCTTGCGGTCCACGAGGTCGCGGGTCCGGTCGAAGTTGCGCTGCGCCAGCTCGACGTTGACCCGCGCCTTGTCGACCTCGGCACGAAACACCGAGGCATCGAGCTCAACGAGCGCCGCACCACGCGCCACGCGCTGGCCCTCGGTGAACCGCAGCGCCTGCACCCGCCCGCTGATCTCCGGGCGCAGCACCACGTCCTCGTTGGCGCGCAGCGTGCCGACCGTCCTCAGGGTCGGCGTGACGTCGCGCTCCTCCGCCGTCGCGGTCTCGACGGCCACTGGCGCCTGCCCCTGCTGTCCCGGCCCGCCGGGCGACCCGCCGGGCCACAGCCACCAGGCGACCAGCGCCGCAACGGCAATCACCAGCAGGATGGGCAGGGCCTTGCGCATCGGAAATTCCGGGTCGGTGGCGGGCGGACGGGACTGCCAAGCCTAACACCACGCCCCGGGTCCCGGCGCCGGGGCCAACGCGATGCTGGCGGTGTAAGCTCCCCGTTTCCAACGAGTATCGTCTCGAATGCCCGCAACTCCCGACCCGTCGTCCTGGCTCCCAGGCCCCGCCGATCCGTTCTACCGCCGGGTGTTCACGCTGGCGGCGGCGGTGCTGCTCGGCCTCGCGATGTTCCGCATCGTCGAGCCGTTCCTTCAGCCCCTGGCCTGGTCCGCGATCCTGGCGCTCCTGATGCAGCCGCTGCAGGCACGCCTGACCGGCCTGCTGCGCGGGCGCCAGAACCTGGCCGCCCTGCTGTTGACGATCCTGGTCGTGCTGTTGTTCATCGGTCCGTTCAGCGCTCTGGCGATCGCCTTCGCCGCCCAGGCGCGCGAACTCGCCGTGAAGGTGACCGAGCTCGTGACGCGCCTGCGTGGCCAGGACCTTTCGAGCCTGGTCGATTCCCCCACGCTGCAGAACGTGCTCGGCTGGGTGCAGCAGCACGTGTCGATCAGCGCCGCCCAGGTCCAGGACTGGGCGCTCGGCGGTGCACGCGGGCTGCTCGAGAACGTCGCCGCGCTGGGCGGCACCGCCTTCCTCGGCGCGGTCGGCACTGTCCTGTCCTTCACCGTGATGCTGTTCCTGCTGTTCTTCCTGCTGCGCGACGGGGTCGCGATGACCCGCAGTGCCGCCGGGCTGGTGCCACTGAGCCCAGAGCGCAAGCAGGCCCTGTTCCTGCGGCTGCAGCTGGTGACGCGCGCGGTGGTCCTGGGCACGGTGGTGACGGCCGCGGTGCAGGGACTCCTCCTGGGCGTCGGCTTCGCCTTCGCCGGGCTGCCGGCGCCGGTCGTGTTCGGCGTCATCGGCGCAGTGCTGTCGGTGGTGCCCTTCGGCGGCACCGCGCTCGTATGGGTGCCCGGCGCGCTCGCGCTCGTCGCGATGGGGGAATACTTCGCGGCCGGCGGCCTGGCCTTGTGGGGTACGCTCGCCGTGGGGTCGGTGGACAACTTCCTCAAGCCGCTGTTCATCTCCGGACGCGCCGAGGTGCCGACCCTCGCGGTCT
>CAZXAS010000196.1:0-2433 GCA_964638185.1 uncultured Steroidobacteraceae bacterium
TGCCGACCAGCACCGCGGCGGCGCCGTCGACGATCCCGCTCGAGTTGCCGCCGGTATGGACATGGCGGATGGCCTCGACCTGCGGGTACTTCTGCAGCGCGACGGCGTCGAACCCGCCCTGCTCGCCGGGGACGACGAAGGCGGGCTTGAGCGCGGCGAGATCATTCATGGTGGTGCCCGGCCGCATGTGCTCGTCACGATCAAGCACCACCTGGCCGATGACGTCGCGGATCGGCACGATGGAGCGTGAGAAGCGGCCTTCCTGCCAGGCCGCGGCCGCGCGGCGCTGGCTCTCCACCGCGTAGGCGTCGACCTGCTCGCGCGAATAGCCGTCGAGTGTCGCGATGAGGTCGGCACTGATGCCCTGCGGCACGAAGTGGTGCGGGAAGGCGACGGCAGGGTCGATCGGCCAGGCGCCGCCGTCGGAGCCCATCGGCAGGCGCGACATGGACTCGATGCCGCCACCGACCACGAGGCCCGCCTGCCCGGACATCACCGCCGCCGCGGCGGTGTTGACCGCCTCGAGGCCGGAGGCACAGAAGCGATTGATCTGCTTGCCCGGCACCGACTCGTCATAGCCGGCGTGCAGCGCGGCGACGCGGGCGATGTCCGCGCCCTGTTCGCCGATCGGTGTCACGCAGCCGAGGATCACGTCGTCGACGAGCGCGGTGTCCATGCCGGTGCGGTCGCGCAGCGCCGCAAGCACCTGGCTCGCGAGCGAGATCGGCGTGATCTCGTGCAGGGCTCCGTCGGGGCGGCCCTTGCCGCGCGGGGAGCGAACGTGGTCGAAGATGAATGCGTCGGTCATGGTGTGAACCTCGATTCGAACCAGTCAGTGATCTGAAGGCGAGAGCCGGACCGCGAGCGCCGTGCGCATCTCGGCGAAGGCGGCATCGACAGGAAACTGCGGGTTGACCAGCCAGTGGAAGACGATCCCGGAGACCGCGGCGCAGAAGTAGTCCGCGACGTGTCGTGCGTCGACGCTGGCGGGCACCCGGCCCCGTGCGCGGCCCTGTTCGAGCCAGGTCGTGACGGTCTCGCGCTGCTGGCGGTGGACCTCGGCGACGTTGGGCCGGTACTCCGCGGCCGGGTCGATGCTCTGGAACCACAGCAGGTACATGGCCCGGACGTCGTTGGGGGCCTCGTGGATGAACTCGAGCTGGGTCGTGATGGTGGCGTCGAGCGCCGCCTGGCCGACCTGGCCGCCGACCGATTGCTCCAGGCGTCGCAACCATTCCCGCGAGACGTGCTTCAGCACGTGGCGCAACAGGCCCGCCTTGGAACCGAAGCGCTGGGTGGCGAGGCCGCGGCTGTAGCCGGCGCGCTCGCCGATGGCGGCGAGCGTCGTGCCGCCGACACCCCGTTCGGCGATGAGCGCGATCGCGGCCTCGGTCATGCGCATGTCCGAGAGCGCCGAGCGTTCGGCCTGGGTACGGCGGGGGGGCAGGGCCTGGCTCATGGGGCGCGCCGGGGTCCTTAACTTGTTGGCAACAATCAAATTTACATCCCCACAAGGTCCCGACTCAAGCCTCTGTCGATGACCGGGGTTCCGTCACGGGAGCGCCATCCAGCGCCGCGGCCCGCCGCCGGGCGAGGCGACGGCCCTCGACCAGCATCCGCCGCAGGCGGTGCATGAACGGACCGAAGTCGACCTGCATCGTGTGGCGGCGCGAGCGCAGGTAGCGTCGCGCCATGGCACGCTCGTCGGCCGCGATCTCACGGCGCATCCGGTCCACATCGGGCAGACCGATGTTTCCCAGGAGATATTCGCCGATCACCCGGCCCTGCAGTTCGGCGGGCTGCATGATGGAGCCGAGTGGCTGGTACAGGCCCACGAAGAACAGGTTGTCGACGCCCGGCAGCACGGTGCGGTTCCAAAGCGGCACGCGATTCTCCCGCACCGGCAGCACGTCGTCGGCGAGGAACGGGAACGACACCTTGTAGCCGGTGCACCAGACGATGACGTCCGCCGGCTCCTCCGAGCCGTCGGTGAACACAACCCGGTCGCCGCGAAGCTCCGCGATCGCCGGCTTGACCGTGATGTCGCCGTGCCCGATGCGCGACAGCAGGTCCTGGCTCACGGTCGGGTGCGACTGCAGCGGGCGGTGGTCCGGCATCGGCAGGCCGTAGTCGCTCGGCAGCCCGGTCTGCAGCCTGATGATGCACTTCATGATCATCGAGGTGACCTGCCACGGCATCCAGTGGAACATGCGTTGTGGCTCGGGCAGCCGCGTGATCGGCGTGCCGGCGACCCATTTCGGCAGGATCCAGGCCCCGCGCCGCGCCACCAGGAACACCCGCCCTGCGACGGCACGGCTGCCGAGTTCGACGGCGATGTCGACCGCGCTGTTGCCGAGGCCGACGACCACCACGCGCCTGCCGTGCATCTCGACCGGATCGGAGGGATTGCGGTAGGCGTGGGCGTGGATCTGT
>CAZXAS010000196.1:2533-5312 GCA_964638185.1 uncultured Steroidobacteraceae bacterium
GGATAGGCCGGCAGGTCCGCCGGCATGGGGAAGTCCTGGTACTCCATCAGTCGTGTGTCGGTGTTGATGTGCAGCGAGTCGTAGGCCGCGCTGGCGCCGAAGCGCTTGTTGTCGATGCACCAGAGACCGCCGATATTGGGCGTGCGCTCGTAGCACACGACCGGGATGCCGCGATCCTTGAGCGCCTTGAGCACCGGCAGGCCGCTCGATCCTGCGCCGATGACGCAGGTGCGCGGAAGCCGCCGCGATCTGGTCGTTGCCTTCACGTCGCAATTGTCTCACAGCGGTGCCGCGGGACGTGGTACGCCCGGATACAAAATCCCGGACGTGCATGAGATGTTGACCGAGGCGCGCGACCGGCCCCGTCGGCCGGTCGCCTGCCCCTGATCAGTGGCCCACGGCATGGAGGACGGTCGCATGAGCGCGCACGAACCACTCCGGTCAGCGGTGGTGAATCAGCCCTGGCACGCACGTCCGGCCGGTGCAGCGCTCGCGGCCATGGCGGTGCGCCGGGAGCAGGGCCTCGGCGAGGACGAGGTCCGCCGCCGGCGCGAGCAGTTCGGCCCGAACAGCCTGCCGGCTCCCGAGCGCCAGAGCGTGCTGCAGCGTTTCCTGCTGCAGTTCCACAACGTACTGATCTACGTGCTGCTCGGTGCCGCGCTCGTCACCTTGCTGCTGGGGCACTTCGTCGACAGTGCGGTCATCCTCGGTGTCGTCCTGGTCAACGCCGTGATCGGCTACATCCAGGAGGGCAAGGCCGAGGCGGCGCTGGACGCCATTCGCAAGATGCTTTCGCCGCGCGCGCAGGTCCTTCGCGCCGGGCACCGTCGCGAGGTCAATGCCGACCAGCTGGTGCCAGGGGATATCGTGTTCCTCGCCTCGGGCGACCGGGTCCCGGCAGACCTGCGATTGCTGGAGGTGCGCAGCCTGCGGATCGAGGAGGCGGCACTCACCGGCGAGTCGGTGCCGGTGGAGAAGGGTACGCAGCCAGTCGCCGGGGACGCGCCGCTCGGTGACCGTGCCAGCATCGCGCACGCCGGCACGCTGGTCACCTACGGGCAGGGCGTGGGTGTCGTGACGGCAACCGGCCCGGCGACCGAGATCGGCCGCATCAGTGCGATGCTCGCCGACGTCACTACGCTCGAGACCCCGTTGACGCGACAGATGGATGTATTCGGTCGCTGGCTGACCTGGGCGATCCTGGGCATCGCAGGTGTCGCTTTCGCCTTCGGCACGTTGCTGCGCGACTACACGCCATCGGAGATGTTCCTGGCGGCCGTCGGCCTGAGCGTCGCGGCGATCCCTGAGGGCCTGCCGGCCATCCTGACCATCACGCTTGCGCTCGGCGTGCAGCGCATGGCCCAGAGAAACGCGATCATTCGCCGCCTTCCCGCGGTCGAGACCCTCGGGTCCGTTACCACAATCTGTTCCGACAAGACGGGAACGTTGACGCGCAACGAGATGACGGTGCAGCGCGTGCTGACCGCCGAGGGTGTATTCGACGTAAGCGGCGTCGGCTATTCACCCGCCGGCGGGTTCAGCCACCAGGGCATCGAGATCGATCCGGCGGCGCACGCCGGGCTCAACGAGATCGCGAGGGCGGCACTGCTGTGCAACGACGCGACGATCCGGCTCGATGACGACGGCCAGTGGATCCTGAGCGGGGACCCGACCGAAGGCGCCCTGATCACGCTGGCCTTGAAGAGCGGCCTCGATGCCGACCTCGAGCGGGAGTCGCGCCCGCGGATGGATGCGATTCCCTTCGAGTCCGAGCATCGCTTCATGGCAACCCTGCACCACGACCATACGGGCGACGCCTTCGTGCTGCTCAAGGGCGCGCCCGAGCGCGTACTCGAGCTTTGCGCCGTGGAACGCTGCGCGACTGGGACGCAGTGTACCGACGTCGCGCTCTGGTACGAGCGGATGGAGCATGTCGCCGGCCAGGGCATGCGGCTCATGGCCCTGGCATCGAAGCAGGTGGCGCATGGCTGTGGCCAGCTGACCTTCTCCGACGTGGAGGCCGGGGGATTTCATCTGCTTGCCGTCGTCGGCATGGCCGACCCGGCGCGACCGGAAGCGATCGAGGCCGTCGGCCGCTGCCGTTCGGCCGGCATCCGCGTCAAGATGATCACTGGCGATCATGCCGGCACGGCCCGGGCCATCGGCGCACAGCTCGGGCTATCCGAGCAACTGGAGGTGCTGACGGGCCGCGACATCGAGGCGCTCGACGGGGACGAGCTCGGCCGGGCCGTGGATCGCGCCAGCATCTTTGCCAGGGCGAGTCCCGAGCACAAGCTCAGGCTGGTGCAGGCGCTGCAGGCCCGCGGTGACGTCGTCGCCATGACCGGCGACGGCGTGAACGATGCTCCGGCATTGAAGCGCGCCGACGTCGGGGTGGCGATGGGCCAGGCCGGCACCGAGGCGGCGAAGGAGGCCGCCGAGATGGTCCTTGCGGACGACAATTTCGCCTCGATCACCGCTGCGGTCGAGGAAGGTCGCACGGTCTACGACAATGTCCGCAAGGCGATCGTGTTCATCCTGCCGACCAACGGCGGCGAGGCCGGGCTCCTTCTGGTGGCGATTGCACTCGGGCTCACACTGCCCATCACACCGGTGCAGATCCTCTGGGTCAACATGATCACGGCTGTGACTCTTGCGCTCGCGCTGGCTTTCGAGACCGCCGAGCTGGACATCATGTCGCGCCCGCCGCGCGACCCCACCGAGCCGCTGCTGGGGCGCTTCCTGATCTGGCGCATCGCCTTCGTGTCGGTCCTGCTGG
>CAZXAS010000197.1:0-5264 GCA_964638185.1 uncultured Steroidobacteraceae bacterium
ACGACTACAGTCGTCTCCGGCCTGGGCTGTGAGGCCTGCCGGCGGGGAGCCGTGCGACGGCAACGTGTTGCCCAGCGGCGATGACCCACCCGCGGGCAGGACCGACTCGGTGATGTCGGTGCCGGGCGTGCGGAGACGACTGTATGGTCCTCTGTGAATTCGTTTTCCGACTCTTCCGAATTCACAGAGGACCATACAGGAGTAGGCCGCGCGCCCCGCCCCAACCGTCATCGCCCCCGAATCGGCCACGACCCGGACCCGTTCGCCCCCGAATCGGCCTCAACGAGTAGCGGGTCAGGCGGCCTGCATGAAGCGCTCGATCTCGTCGGGGTCGGTGGGCGCGCCGTCCGTGAGCACCTCGGGCTCGCCAGCGGTCACCGCGACGTCGTCCTCAATGCGTATGCCGATCCCCTGCCACTGCCTGGGCACGCCCTTGGTGCCCGGCGCGATGTAGATGCCCGGCTCGACCGTCATCACCATGCCCGGCTCGAGCAGCCGCCATTCCTGCCCGACCTTGTACTCGCCGACGTCGTGGACGTCCATGCCGAGCCAGTGGCCCGTGCGGTGCATGAAGAACTTGCGGTAAGCCTCGTCCTTGATCAGGGAGGGCACCCGGCCCTTCAGGAGCCCGAGCTTCACCAGTCCCTGGGTGATGGCCTTGACCGCCGCCTCATGCGGCTCGTTCCAGTGGTTGCCCGGTCGCGCCTTGGCGATGGCCGCGTGCTGTGCCTCCAGCACCACCTCGTAGACCGCGCGCTGCTCGGGCGAGAAGCGTCCGTTGACCGGGAAGGTCCGCGTGATGTCCGACGCATAGAAGTCGAACTCGCAGCCGGCGTCGATGAGCAGCAGGTCGCCGTCCTTCATCTGCCGGTCGTTGGCGTGATAGTGCAGCACGCAGGCATTCGGCCCGCTGCCGACGATGGGATGGTAGGAGATGTCGGCCTTGTTGCGGTGGAACTCGTGGAGGATCTCCGCCATCACCTCGTATTCCATCCGTCCCGGCGCGGCCAGGCGCATGGCCCGGCGGTGGGCAGTGGCCGCGATCGCGCCGGACCGCCGCATGACGTCGAGTTCGGCGCGATTCTTGTACAGGCGCATGTCGTGCAGCAGGTGGTCGAGCGCGACGAACTCCTGCGGCGTGTGCAGCCCGTGCTTGGCCTGCGCGCGCAGCGTGTTCACCCAGCCGATGACCTGCTGGTCGAACTCGAGGTTCACGCCCATGGTGTAGAAGACGCGTGCACACCGCTCCAGCAGGCCGGGCAGGATGTCGTCGATGTCGCTGATCGGGAATGCGTCGTCGGCGCCGTACTGCTGCACCGCGCCGTCCGGACCGGCCCGGGCGCCGTCCCAGGTCTCGCGCGCCGGGTCGCGGTCACGCACGAACAGCACGTACTCGCCCTGCGGACGTCCCGGCACCAGCACGGCGACGGCCTCCGGTTCCGGGAACCCGGTCAGGTACTGGAAGTCGCTGTCCTGGCGGTAGTGGTACTCGACGTCGCCGTTGCGATGCTTGACCGGCGCAGCGGGCAGGATGGCGATCGCCCCCTTGCCCATCATGCGCATCAGCTGGCGCCGGCGCCGGTCGAACTCGGTCTTCTTCATGGCTTGCGGCCCTTGTTGCGGACGTTCAGTGTTTGCGGCCACTGGCGCTGGCCGCCTGCGCGCGCACCGTGGCCAGTTCCTCGAAGACGAGCTGCACCGACGCACGCACGAACTCCACGAGTTCCGTGTACTCGGCTTCGGCTTCCTCGTCGGGCTCGTCCTCGTCGACGCCTGCCCGGGCGATCTCGCTCAGGTCGCGCACCGCCTCGTCGACGTCGCCGGCCAGCTGGGCCATGCTGCCGGCCCGGCCGAGGCCGTAGAGGAAGCCGCCGCACCACGCGGCGAGCGCCTCGACACGCGCAGCCAGGGATCCGGCGTCGTCGGGCAGGAGCGGCGCAAAGGTCATCTCGTCCCCCTGCAGGGACTCGAGGGTCTCGCGATGCACCGTCGCCAGCAGGTCGAGCAGGCCCGGGTCGAGGCCGCCCGGTTCCGCGTCAGGCAGGACCTCGGACGCCCACTCCGCCGGCGGGTAGGGCGACTGGCCGCAGAGGGCGCCGCTCAGGCAGCCGTGGGCTTCCGCCGCTTCCATGTCGGAAGCGGCCTCCTTGAGGCTCTGCGCCAGTTCCGAGTAGCCGATGGTTGACATGTTTCCGGGGCATCCGGGGAGGGCGCGCCTATCGTAACCCGAGGCCCGGGCCCCGTCAGCGGCGCTGCGTTGACCCCGCGTTTCGCGCGGTCCCATAATGGCCTCATGGACAAGGCCCCGAAAGCAGTGGTCGAGCAGGAGCTCAAGCGGCTGGAGCGCCGCGTCGACGAGCTCGTCGCGATACTCGGGCAGCTCAAGGACGAGAATCGTGCGCTGCGCCATCGCCAGGACACGCTCACCTCCGAGCGTGCCGCGTTGCTCGCCAAGAACGAGCAGGTGCGCGCCCGCGTCGAGGCGATGATTGGCCGGCTCAAGTCGATGGAGAACGGCGCATGACCGCCGACGTGAGCCGCGTCAGCATCCGCATCCTGGAGAAGGAGTACCATGTGGCGTGTCCGGCCGAGCAGCGCCGCGCGCTGCAGGACTCGGCGGACCTGCTGAACAGCAAGATGCGCGAGATCCGCGACAGCGGCAAGGTCGTGGGGCTCGACCGCATCGCGGTGATGGCCGCGCTCAACATCACGAACGAGCTGCTGCAGACCCGCGTCCGGGACGACTCGCTCGAGACGGACGTCACCGATCGCCTGCGGACGCTGCGCGAGCGAGTGGAGTCCGCGCTGGCGCAGGGTCAGCAGTTGGAATTGTGAGACACGCGGCGCGTCCCGGCCCGGGGCGCGCGAAGATTTGGCGCCGCCTGCGGTGTTCGATACGGACCTGGGTACCTCTCGACCCTAACGTAAAACACCCAGGGGCCTGGCCCAGCGGCAGCAGTGTGCAGATCCGCCGAGAAGCGGGAAGCCTTAACTGCCGTGGCCTGCCCCACCTGTTGCTCCGTGTCGAGAGCAACGGTCCAAAACGGCACAGGCGGGTGGCGCCTCCCCCTTCCGACGGCGGCCCGGCATGAAGCCGGGCCGCGACCCCGACCGCGAGGTCTTGCGCCGTGAGCTCCGGATGCGGCGGCGCAACGTCATGCCCGAGGCGCGGCAGGCCGCCGCACATGCCATCGCCACCGGCGTCGCGGGACTCCGCCTGTTCAGGCCCGGGCGCCGTGTCGGCGTCTACCTGCCCATCGGCGGAGAGGTCGACACCGAACCGGTGATCGCCCTCGCCCGCCGGCAGGGTTGCCGCGTCTTCGCACCCGTCGTCACCAGCTTCGCGCGGCGCAGCATGCGCTTCGTGCCGCTGTCGTCGGCCCCGCTCATGCGCAATCGCTGGGGAATACCCGAGCCGGGCGAGGGTGTCAGCGTGCACGGACGCTGGCTGGACGTCGTCCTCGTACCCTGCGTCGCCTTCGATGCGACCGGCGCGCGGCTCGGGATGGGTGCCGGGTTCTACGACCGTCACTTCGCCTACCTGAACCGGCGCCGCAGCTGGCGAAGACCGCTGCTCGTCGGCCTCGCCTACGAATTCCAGCGCGTCGAGCGGCTGGCGCAGGCCGACTGGGACGTCCGGCTCGCCGGCGTGGTGACGGAGCGCGGCTGCTACGGCGTGCCGCCCGGCCAGGATTGCTCGAATACGGAGACGGACGGATGAGCTACTGGCTGTTCAAGTCGGAACCCGAGACCTTCGGCATCGACGCACTGGCGCGCGCGCCGCGGCGAACGACCCACTGGGACGGCGTCCGCAATTACCAGGTGCGCAACATGATGCGCGACCAGATGCGCCGGGGCGACCTGGGCTTCTTCTATCACTCGAGTTGCGAAGTGCCGGGAGTGGTCGGCATCGTGAAGGTGGTGAAGGACGCCGCGCCCGACCCGACCGCGTTCGATCCGCGCAGTCGCTACCACGATCCCGACAGCGACCCGTCGAACCCGCGTTGGCTGATGGTCGACGTCCAGCTCGTGCGCAGGTTTGCGCAACCGGTCACGCTCTCGACCCTGAAGCAGCATTCATCGGGCAGGCTGAAGGACATGGTGGCGCTGCGACGCGGCAATCGACTGTCGATCACGCCGGTGACCAGCCAGGAGTGGGACTTCATCGTCTCGCTGGCCGATGCACGCTGAACGGGACATGCATTTCACTCGGGAAAATACGGCATCGCAGAAGATCGTCGATTCGTGCGCCCGTCGTCGCGACGATCGCGTCGACGAAGCCCGGCGGCATCGGCGACGGATGCGACGCGATGTTGCGGCACGCATCGCACGCGAAGAACGTGCTCGCGCGCGCATACCCCTTGCTTGCATTCCCGTCAACCATGTATATACTCGCTCCCCGGATTAACCCGACATGGAGATCCAACATGGCGACCAAGAAGAAGGCTGCTAAGAAGAAGGCGACGAAGAAGAAGGCTGCCAAGAAGAAGGCAGCGAAGAAGAAGTAGGCCTTTGGCAGTCGGAACGGCGGTTGACTGTTCGCAAGTTCACCAACCGCCCGTTCCTGAAGCTTCTGACAATGCCCGCGCAAGCGGGCATTGTCGTTTCCGGGATCCACGAAAACCGGCAGGCGAGTCATGAAGGCGGATGAACTCAAGCGGCGCGCGGCGATCGCCGCCATCGACTACCTCGAGGACGGCATGGTGGTCGGCGTCGGCACCGGGTCGACCGTGAATCACTTCATCGATGCGCTCGCCGCGTGGCGCGACCGGATCGCCGGGGCCGTATCGTCGTCGGAGGCGAGTACCGCCCGGCTGGCCCGGATCGGGATCGAGGTGCTGGACCTCAACTCGACCGGCGACCTGGCGCTGTACGTCGACGGCGCGGACGAGGCGACCGCGCACCTGCAGCTCATCAAGGGCGGCGGCGGGGCGCTCACCCGGGAGAAGGTCGTCGCCGCCGCCAGCCGCCGCTTCGTCTGCATCGTCGACGACTCGAAGCTGGTGGACGTGCTCGGGCGCTTCCCGTTGCCGGTCGAGGTCATCCCGATGGCCCGCTCGCTGGTGGCACGCCAGCTCGTCAAGCTCGGCGGCCAGCCGGTCTGGCGCGAGGGCATGGTCACCGACAACGGCAACGTCATCCTCGACGTACACAATCTCGAGATCCTCGACCCCTCCGCGCTCGAGACGGAGATCAACCAGCTGCCGGGTGTCGTCACGGTGGGGCTGTTCGCGCGGCGCCCGGCCGACGTCCTGATCGTCGCC
>CAZXAS010000198.1:0-5119 GCA_964638185.1 uncultured Steroidobacteraceae bacterium
CCGGCTGAGCCGTCTAATCTGCGGCCTCCACGACGGAGGACCCCATGCGGATCATGACCTTGCTCGCCGCCGCCATCGCGACCTGCACGACGAACACTGTCGCGGTGGCGGCGGACGGACCTGCCGAACCTGCGGTGCTCATCACCGCCGCGCGCCTGCTCGACGTGACGAGCGGGCGCATGATGAACGACCCCGCCATCCTGGTGCGCGGCGAGCGCATCGTCGCGGTGGGCACCCGCGGCCAGCTGCCCGCGGTGCCGGCCGATGCGAAGCGCATCGACCTCGCCGGCATGACGTTGTTGCCCGGCCTCATCGACATGCACGTGCATCTCGACTCGGATCCCACCTACCGCGGCTACGCCAGGCTTCGCTTCGGCGATCGCTTCCGCTCGGTATTGATGGTGCCCCATGCGTACGCGACGCTGCAGGCGGGATTCACCACGGTGCGCAATGTCGGCGCCGACGCATGGAACGACGTCGGCCTGCGCGAGGCCATCGACGAGGGCAAGGTCCCCGGACCACGCATCGTGACCGCGACGTACTCGTTCGGCTCGACCGGCGGGCACTGCGACTCGACCCTGTTCCCGCCGTCGATGGACCAGAAGAGCCCGTTCAACAGCGACAGCCCCGACGAGGCGAGGAAGCGCGTCCGCGAACTGCGCAAGTACGGGGCACAGGTGATCAAGATCTGCGCCACCGGCGGCGTGTTCTCGCGCAATACGGAGCCCGGCCAGCAGCAGCTGTCGCTGGCGGAAATGAAGGCGGTGGTCGAAGAGGCGCACATGCAGGGCCTCAAGGTCGCCGCGCACGCGCACGGCACCTCCGGCATCAAGGACGCGATCCGCGCAGGCGTCGACACCATCGAGCACGCCAGCCTGATCGACGACGAGGGCATCCGGCTTGCCAGGGAACGTGGCGCGTGGCTGTCCATGGACATCTACAACACCGAGTACACCCAGGCCGTCGGCACCGCGAACGGGACGCTCGAGGAGAGCCTGCGCAAGGACCGGGAGATCGCCGAGATCCAGCGCGAGGGCTTCCGCAAGGCGCACGCCGCGGGCGTGAAGATGGTCTTTGGCACCGACGCGGGCGTGCACCCGCATGGCGGCAACGGCAAGCAGTTCCGTTACATGGTCGAGTACGGCATGACGCCCGTCGAGGCGATCCAGTCCGCGACACGCAATGCCGCGGAGGCACTCGGGCGCGACGACGTGGGTGTCATCGAAGCCGGCCGATTCGCGGACATGATTGCCGTGTCCGGCGACCCGACCGCCGACGTCACGCTGCTCGAGGCCGTGCCGGTCGTGATCAAGGGCGGCGAGGTGGTCAAGGACGCACGCTGAGCGCGCCCTTTTCGGCGAGCAGCTGCGCGAGCACCGAACGGTGGCACCGCGCCTCGTCCGCGCAGTAGCAGCCGACCGAGAAGTCGGCGTGGTGCGACAAGGCGGCCAGCAGCTCGATCGTGCGGCTGGCATCCGGCGTGGACATCTCCGCCCGGTACTTGCGGACGAATGCGTTCCACTGCGCCGGGGTGGTCGCGGCCTGCGCGAGCTTCATCGTGGGCACGCTCGGCGCGAGGTTCGGGAACCACACGTCGTACCAGTCCTGCGACGCGAACTGCGATTTCGGCACGCCGCGCGGCGGACGCCGCACGGTCCCGATGCGGAGGCCTTCGCCCTTCAGGCGCCGACTGCCCAGCCTGACGACACGAACTGCCATTCACGACCCTCCCGTTGACCCGATGCCCGCCACGACGTGCGTGCGGCGTCGGGGACACCAACGTCATCCAGCGCGGTTCGCCGTCCGCGATCGGTCCATGCGCGACAGCCACAGCGCCACGATCAACAACGCGATCGCCATGACATCGGCCCAGAACACCCGCTGCACGGCCGGTCCATGCCCGTCCGGCGGGAACGCCAGCATCACGAATGCGAGCATGCTCACCAGGCCGAAGACGCCTGCCAGGGGGCGCAGGGCGGGCCGGAATGCCGCCGCGATCAGCAATGCACCGAGCAGGCCGAACAGCACGGCGCGATGGCGCATCAGCAGCACCAGGTCGGCACCCTGGATCGGCAGGCCGTAGAGCGACTCGAGCATCGCAGGGCCCATGACACCCACGACGGGGTAGAGGTTGATCAGGCCCACCAGCACGAAAAGCGCTGCCGCGACATGGCCGGTCTTCATTCCTGCACCTGACTGTAGTGATCGTTGGCAGCCGGTGCCGCGGGCGACAGGTTCATCGGGCGAGGGTACCCGGCCCAGGCCGGGACGTCACGGTGGCCGGCGTCGCCTGGACGCCTCAGTCCCGCATGGATACCGGGCTCACCGCCGGACCCGCGTTTCCGCGGAAACGCCACCGCTCCGGTCCACCCTTTGCAGCAGTGCCTGCACGGCATAGCCGTAGTCCATCGATTCCCCGCGCCAGGACGTGACGGCAGTCTCCTCGTCGATGCCAAGACCGGCCAGTTCATTCGCATCCACCAGGTTGCACCACGACACGGGCTCCGCCCCGGGCCGCTGAGCCCCGTCGATCACCACGCCGTCGGAGCGCAGGAAGCGAAACCCGCCGTCGTCGAGCACCTGCACTTGCGCGCGGCCTTCGTGGACGAGGCGGTGGTGGAAGCGGCACAGCAGCACGAGATTTCCAAGCTTCGTTTCGCCGCCATTCGCCCAGTGATGGATGTGGTGCCCATCGACGTAGCGTGTATGGGTGCAGCCAGGGAACCTGCAGCCCCGGTCGCGCGCGTTCAGCGCGCGGCGCAGCGCCGGCGGGATGCTGCGGGTCTTGCGCCCGACGCTCAGGGGTTCGCCCTCGGCGCCCTCGATGATGGAGATGACGCTGGCGTCGCACGCGAGACGGCGGAGCGTCGCCGCGGACAGTGTCGGTCCGTCCTCGAGTTCGGAGCGGCCGGCGGCCTCGTCGCGCAGGGTGTCGAGGTCGACGTGGACCACGACCTGCTGGCGATCGCCACCGGGGAGTGCCGCGGCGCCATGTGCCAGGAACGACTCGGCGACCACGCCGAGGGCATCGGCGCGTTCGGCCGCGAAGCGATGTGGGTTGGAGGAAAACGTTTCCGCGGAAACGTCCGGGCGCGGCAACGCTTGGCGCGCGCCCTCGATCGCCTTGATGACGACGGCGCCAGTTTCGGCGGGCAGCCGCACCTTGATGACGAGCGAACCGTCGTTGTCTGTGTGCCAGTGGAGCGAGCGTGTCGCCTGCTGGCTGGCCGCGCGCGTCAGTTCGGCGGCTTCCTTCGCGCGCCGGAAGCCGCGCACCAGTTTCTCGACATGATGCGCGGTGCCATGCCGTGCGATCGACAGCAACGCTTCCTCGGTGCCAGCGTCGGCGACGCGTGTGAGGGCGCGCACCTTGGAGTAGCTCAGCTCGCCGCGCGCCATGGCCGCGCTGATGCTCGGCAGGGTCTCGAGCGCGTGCGCCACGCGGACCTTCTCGCGTGCCGCGCCGAGGTCGATGCCGCACTTCCAGTTGAGCCAGTGCGCGCAGGAGCGGGTCGCCCAGTCGACCCAGCCTTCGCGGCGGTCGAACTCGGCAATGAGCCTGAGCCACTGGTGGTGCGCGGCGTTCAGGTGCCCGGCCAGGCGCGTGATCCGCGCTTCGAGTTCGCGGATGGGCAGGGCCGATTCCGGGGGCGGGAGAGATCCGTCCATGGGCGCCTCCATGTGAGCTGTATAAATGTACAGTTTATCAGAAAATCCATGCATGGCAATGGGTTACGGCTATTCTTGGGGCCCGGGAGTGACCGTTTGGGGTCGCCCAGCACACCCTGTCAATGCCCACCGCGACCAGCATCGCTATGCTCGATCCTCAGCGACGGAGCTTCCGAATGATCATCGACGCCTGGGCCCAGCACCCGACTCTCCGACACCTCGCGGACCCGATGTTCGAGTCGCTCAGGCGCTGGACCCGGGCCGCGCCACCGACGACGGAGTTGCCGGTGGCCACGACCCTCGCGGCCATGGACGAGGGCGGCGTGGACCGTGCGCTCGTCAGCGCCTGGGTCGCGCCGGGCAAGGTGATGATCTCGAACGACGAGGTCGCCGGCTTCGTCGCGGAATCTTCCGGCAGGCTGGTCGGCGTCGGGTCGGTCGACATCTCGAGGCCGATGGCGGCAGTGCGCGAGGCGCGCCGCTGCATCGAGCAACTCGGTTTCCGCGCCATCCGCGTACTGCCCTGGCTGTGGGAGGCCGCGCCGACCGACCGGCGCTTCTATCCGGTCTACACGGCATGCTGCGACCTGGGCGTGCCGTTCTGCACGCAGATCGGCCACACCGGGCCACTGATGCCCTCCGAACCGGGTCGTCCGCTTCACCTCGACCGCGTGGCGCTCGACTTCCGGGAACTCGTCATCGTCGCCGGGCACATCGGCTATCCCTGGACCGACGAGGCGGTCGCCGTCGCGACCAAGCACGAGCACGTGTTCATCGACACCTCGGCGTACACGGCGGCCCGCTACCCGCCGGCACTCGTCGAGTTCATGCGCGGCCACGGCCGGACCAAGGTACTGTTCGGCACCAACTACCCGATGATCACGCCGGCGAAGGCGCTCGAGGGCATCGACACCCTTGGCCTCGACGAGCGGGCGCGCACGCTGTTCCTCGGGGAGAACGCGCTGCGCGTGTTCAGGCTGGCAGGCGACTGACGAGGGCCTTGCGCCGCTCGAGGCTCGCGGCCGGCCAGTACAGCTTGCGGTCGTAGTACTCGGGCACCGCCGGCGTGCCCGGCGGCAGCACCACCCACGGCTGCTTCGACGACGTGAAGATGTGGATGTCGGGTGGCAGGCGGTCCGGCTCGTCCAGCGTGCCGACGCGGACGAAGGCGATGGCTGTTCCCATGCCGGCGTAGTGGCTCCACACGGCGACCTGGCAGGACGGGCAGCGCAGGATCTGCTGCCCCTTGCCGCTGTTCGACGGCGTGTCGACCGCAACCGGCGCGCCTGCAAGGAGCTCGACACGGTCGGTCTCGATCATCGCATTCAAGGCGAAGGCGCTGCCGGTCTCGCGCTGGCACCAGCGGCAGTGGCAGCAGTGCACGAACAGCGGAGGTGACGTCATGCGGTAGCGCACCGCGCGGCAGGTGCAGCCGCCGGCGAGCGCGTTG
>CAZXAS010000199.1:0-5096 GCA_964638185.1 uncultured Steroidobacteraceae bacterium
GCTACTTGTTCAGGCAGTCGATCGCGCGCTTGTCGGCCGCGAGTGCGGCTTCGTGCATCGCCTCGGACAGGGTCGGGTGCGCGTGGATCGTGCGCTGCAGGTCCTCGCAACTCGCCGAGTACTCCATCGCCAGCACCGCCTCCGCGATGAGCTCGCCCGCCATCGGCCCGATCACGTGCACGCCCAGGATCTCGTCGTTGTCCTCGGCGGCGACGATCTTGCAGAAGCCGGCGGCCGACTCCATCGCGCGCGCCCGCCCGCTCGCCGTGAACGGGAACGTGCCCACCTTGCAGGCCCGCCCGGCCGCCTTCGCCTGTTCCTCGGTCTGGCCGACCCAGGCGATCTCCGGGGCCGTATAGATGACCGACGGAATCACCTTGTAGTTGACCTCGGCATACCTGCCGGCAATGGCGTCGGCCACGGCGACGCCCTCCTCCTTGCCCTTGTGCGCGAGCATCGGGCCGCGCACGCAGTCACCGACCGCCCAGACCTTGTCGGCAGCGGTACGGCAGTGGTCGTCGACCTTGATGAATCCACGCTCGTCGACCTCGACGCCCGTACCGTCGGCGAGCAGGTCCTGGGTATAGGGCCGGCGGCCGATCGCCACCACCACCTTGTCGACCTTGATCGCCTGTTCGCCCTTGGCATCGGTGAAGGCCACCACGACCTGGTCCTTGCCGGCCTGTGCGCCGGTCACCTTCGCGCCGAGCCGGATGTCGAGACCGAGCTTCCTGAAATGCCGGAGCGATTCCTTCGCGACCTGCCCATCCGCCATCGGCAGGAACTGCTCGAGCGCCTCGAGCACCACCACCTCGGCGCCGAGGCGGCGCCAGACGCTGCCGAGCTCGAGGCCGATCACACCGGCACCGATGACGCACAGGCGCTCGGGTACGGCATCGAACTCGAGCGCGCCCCACGAGTCGACGATCCGGTTGCCGTCGAACGGTGCCGACTTGAGCGGCATCGGCTGCGACCCGGAGGCGAGCACGACGTGCTTCGCCTGCAGCACCTGCTTCTTGCCGTCGTGGGCGGTGAACTCCACCTTGAGCCCCGGCAGCAGCCTGCCGTGTCCCTGCAGCGCGGTGACCCCCGCCGAACGAAACAGCGCCAGGATGCCCTGGGTGCTCTGCTTGACGATCGTCGCCTTGCGCTTCTGCATCGCCTCCAGGTCGAGCTTCACCGCGCCGAGCTTGATGCCGTGCGCCTTGAACTCGTGCTGCGCGCGGTGCAGCAGCTCCGATGACTCGAGCAGCGCCTTGGAGGGAATGCATCCCGCATTGAGGCACGTACCGCCGAAGGCCGTACTGCCGTCATGGTTCTTCCATTCGTCGATGCACGCGACGGACAGCTTGTTCTGCGCCGCGCGGATCGCCGCCGGATAGCCGGCGGGGCCGCCGCCGATCACGACGACATCGTACTGGTCGGTCATCTGGTTCACCCCGGTCTGTCCTCAAACCTGCAGCAGCAGCCGCGCCGGATCCTCGAGCGCATCCTTCACCGCCACCAGGAACTGCACCGCCTCGCGACCATCGATGATGCGATGGTCGTAGGTCAGGGCCAGGTACATCATTGGTCGCACCACGACCTGGCCGTCGACGACCACCGGCCGCTGCTGGATCTTGTGCATGCCCAGGATCGCGCTCTGCGGCGAATTGACGATCGGCGTCGAGAGCAGCGACCCGAAGACACCGCCGTTGGTGATCGAGAAGGTCCCGCCGGTCAGTTCCTCGAGCGTGATCGAGCCGTCGCGCGCGCGCTGCGCGAAGCCCGTGACCGCCTTTTCGATGTCGCCGAAGCCCATGGCGTCCGCATCGCGCAGCACCGGGACGATCAGGCCGCGATCGGTCGACACGGCCACGCCCACGTCGAAGTACTCGTGGTAGACGATGTCGGCGCCCTCGACCGAGGCGTTCACCACCGGGAATCGCTTCAGCGCCTCGACGCAGGCCCTGACGAAGAACGACATGAACCCGAGCCGCACACCATGGCGCTTCTCGAAGGCTTCCTTGTAGCGTGCGCGCAGTTCGTTGAGCGCATGCATGTCGACCTCGTTGAACGTGGTCAGGAGTGCCTGCGTGGCCTGCGCCTCGACGAGGCGCTCGGCGATCCGGGTGCGCAGGCGGGTCATGGGTACCCGCTGCACCGCGCGACCGCGCGCCGAGCCTGTCGTGGCGGCCGGCTTCTGCGCCGGCTTCTGCACCGGCGTGTCGGCGCCCTTGGCGGTCGCCTCCGCATCGCCGGACAGGTGCTGGACCACGTCGCCCTTGGTGATGCGCCCGTCGCGCCCGGAGCCCGCGATGCTGGCAGGATCGATGCGGTTCTCCTCCACCAGCCGGCGCGCCGCCGGGGACAGCTTGGCGGCCTTGTCGGATTCCGTCTCCGCGGCTGCAGGCTGCTCCGCCTTCGCCGGCGCCGCGGTGCCCGCACCCTCGCCCGCCGCGATGACGGCGAGGAGTTCCCCGCTGGTCACCGTGCTGCCCGGCTCGGCCTTCAGCTCCTGGATCACGCCCGCGACCGGCGCAGGCACCTCGAGGACGACCTTGTCGGTCTCCAGGTCCGCCAGGTTCTCGTCGCGGGCGACGCTGTCACCGGGCTTCTTGTGCCAGGCGACGAGCGTGGCGTCGGACACCGACTCCGGCAGCTGCGGGACGCGCACTTCTGTGGTCATGATCTCTTCCTGATGGCCGGCGCGGTCAGGCGCGCCGTATCGCGATGGGTGATCTCGGTCGCCGTCGAGCGCAGTGCCGCCTGCACCAGGTCGCGTTGCTGCTCGACGTGCAGCTGGAAGATACCGGCCGCCGGCGCTGCCGCGCCGGGCCGGCCGGCATAGAGCAGCGCATGCATGGGCCCGAGCTTCTCCTGCAGCCGGTGGCGGATCTGGTACCAGGCGCCCTGGTTCTGCGGCTCTTCCTGGCACCAGACGACTTCGCGGGCGTTGCTGTAGCGGTCGAGCACCGCCTCGTACTCATCCGAAGGGAACGGATAGAGTTGCTCGATGCGGACGATGGCGATGTCATCGGTCCCGTCCGAGCGGCGCTGCTCGAGCAGGTCGAAGTAGACCTTGCCGCTGCACAGCACCACCCGCCGCACTTTCGCCGGCTCGAGTGGATCCACCTCGTCGATCAGCGCGTGGAACTGGCCGGCGGCCAGCTCCTCGAGCGCCGACGTCGCGAGCTTGTGGCGCAGCAGGCTCTTCGGCGTCATGACGATGAGCGGCTTGCGCAGCCCGCGCAGCATCTGCCGGCGCAGCATGTGGAACATCTGCGCCGGCGTCGACGGGACGCAGACCTGGTTGTTCATTTCCGCCGACATCTGCAGGAAACGCTCGAGACGCGCGGAGCTGTGCTCCGGACCCTGGCCCTCGTAGCCATGCGGAAGCAGCAGGGTCATGCCCGAGACGCGGCTCCACTTCGACTCACCCGAGGTGATGAACTGGTCGATGATCACCTGTGCGCCGTTGGCGAAATCGCCGAACTGGCCCTCCCAGATGACGAGCGTGTCCGGATCGGTGGTAGAGAAGCCGTACTCGAACCCCATGACCGCCTCCTCAGACAGGACGGAGTCGATCACGTGGAAGCGCGGCTGGCCCTCGAACAGCCCGGCGAGCGCGATGTGCCGCCGGCCGGTTTCCTGGTCGTGCAGCACGGCATGACGGTGGAAGAAGGTGCCGCGGCCGCTGTCCTGTCCGGTCAACCGCACGCCATAGCCGTCCTTGAGCAGCATCGCGTAGGCGAGCATCTCGGCCGCGCCCCAGTCGAGCGGCAGGTCGCCCGCATACATGCGGGCGCGGTCGTCGACGATACGCGCCACCCGCGGGTGCAGCGTGAAGCGATCCGGGACCGCCGTCAGCTGCTTGCCGAGGTCGCGCAGGACCGGCAGCGGAGCGGCGGTCCTGACGCTTTCCGACCACTCCGCATTGATGTGGCGGCTCCAGTCGACGGTGAACTTGTTGCCGCTGGTGCCGACGAACGCGCGGGCCTGCGGCTTGCCGGCGTCCAGGCCGTCGCGGTACTGCGTCACCAGGGCCGCAACGTCGTCCTGGGACAGCACGCCCTCCCGCACCAGCTGCTCGGCGTAGACCTGCCGCGCCGTGGGGTGCTTGCGGATCACCTGGTACATCATCGGTTGCGTTGCCGCCGGCTCGTCGGCCTCGTTGTGGCCGTGACGGCGATAGCAGACGAGGTCGATGACCACGTCCTTGTGGAAGCGCATGCGGTAGTCGAGCGCCAGGCGGGTGACGAACACCACCGCCTCGGGGTCGTCGGCATTCACGTGCAGGATCGGCGCCTCGATCATCTTGGCGACGTCGCTGCAATAGAGCGTCGAGCGCGCATCGCGCGGATCGCTGGTGGTGAACCCGACCTGGTTGTTGACGATGACGTGGACCGTGCCGCCGGTCGTGAAGCCGCGCGCCTGCGACAGTTGCAGCGTTTCCATGACGACGCCCTGGCCGGCAAAGGCCGCGTCGCCGTGGATCAGCACCGGCAACACCGACTTGCCGACCGTGTCGCGCCGCCGTTCCTGGCGGGCGCGCACGGAGCCCTCGACCACCGGGTTCACGACCTCGAGGTGCGAGGGATTGAAGGCGAGCGCGACGTGCAGGTTGGCCTTCGGCGTCTTGAGGTCGGCCGAGAAGCCCTTGTGGTACTTGACGTCTCCCGAGCCCTTGAGCTTCGAGATGTCGTAGGCGCCCTCGAATTCAGAGAACAGCTCCGACGGCGACTTGCCCAGCACGTTCACCAGCACGTTGAGCCGGCCGCGATGGGCCATGCCGATGACCATTTCCTCGACATCGCGCAACCCACACTGCTGTACCAGGTCGTCGAGCAGCGGGATCAGCGCATCGCCGCCCTCCAGCGAGAAGCGCTTCTGGCCGACGTACTTGGTGTGCAGGTAGCGCTCCAGCCCCTCGGCGGCGGTGAGGCGCTCGAGGATGTGCTTTTTCTCCTCGTCGGTGAAGGTCGGCGTGGAGCGGATCGCCTCGAGCCGCTGCTGGATCCAGCGCTTCTGCGCAGGGTCGGAGATGTACATGAACTCCGCACCGATGCTGCCGCAGTAGGTCTGGCGCAGCGCGGTGATGATGTCGCGCAGCGACA
>CAZXAS010000200.1:0-5077 GCA_964638185.1 uncultured Steroidobacteraceae bacterium
ATGACCTTCATGCCGCCGGTGGTGCCGCCGGCGCAGCCGCTGATGAACGAGATCAGGAGCAGCATGGCCGGCAACGCGCCGGGCCAGCCGGCGAACGAGGCCGTCGTGTAGCCGGTGCCGGTGTGCATCGAGACCACCTGGAAGCTCGCGTAGCGCAGCGCCTGCAACGGGCTGCCATAGATGTTCGCGAGCCACAGGTAGACGGTCGTGCCGGCGATGATCACCGCGAGCAGCCAGAAGTAGGACATGAACTCCGGCTCGCGCCAGTACGCGCGGATGTCGCGACTCCGGAACGCCGTGAAGTGCAGGGCGAAGCTCGCGCCGCCGAGGAACATGAACACGGTGGCGACGGCGTCGATGCCGGCGCTGTCGAACTGCGCCATGCTGGCGTCGTAGGGCGACAGGCCGCCGGTCGAGATGGTGCTGAACGCGTGCCCGATGGCATCGAAGGGCTGCATGCCGGCGAGGTAGTAGCAGGCGGCGCAGGCGACCGTCAGCAGCACGTACACGCTCCACAGCGCGCGCGCGGTCTGGGTGATGCGGGGGGTGAGCTTCTGGTCCTTGACCGGCCCGGGCGTCTCGGCGCGATACAAAGACATGCCGCCGATGCCGAGCACCGGCATCAGCGCGACCGCCAGCACGATGATGCTCATGCCGCCGAAGAACTGGATCTGCTGGCGGTAGTAGAGGATCGAGCGCGGCAGCGAATCGAGGCCGGTGATGACGGTGGCGCCGGTGGTGCTGAAACCCGAGATCGCCTCGAACACCGCGTCGGTGAACGACATGCTCGGCACGTCGCTGATCAGGAGCGGCGTGGCGCCGGCGAGGCCGAGGCTGAACCAGAACAGCGCGACCACCAGGAACCCGTCGCGCAGCCGAAGGTCGCGCTGCACCTTGCGCACCGGGAGGTAGAGGAGCGCGCCGGCGGCGGCCACCACGACGAACGCGGCGGCGAACGGGTACCAGTGGCCATCGCCGTAATACAGCGACACGCCGATCGGCGGCAGCATCGTGAGGCTGAACATCACCAGCATCAGGCCGAGGATCCGCTGCACCATCGGGAGGTTCATGGCGCGCCCGTGGGACGTCTCATGCGTTGCGCACGTC
This sequence comes from uncultured Steroidobacteraceae bacterium, assembly GCA_964638185.1. Lineage (GTDB taxonomy): Bacteria > Pseudomonadota > Gammaproteobacteria > Steroidobacterales > Steroidobacteraceae > SG8-30. The sequence goes on from CAZXAS010000200.1 coordinate 1,108, forward strand.
GGCCTGGAACAGCTTGCCGACGGCCTCGACGTGGCGCCGGTCGGACAGGAACAGGATCACGTGGTCGTCGGCCTCGATCACCGTGTCGTGGTGGGCCATGATGACCTCGTCGCCGCGGACGATCGCGCCGATGGTCGTGCCGGGTGGCAGCCTGATCCGCTCGACCGGCTGGCCGACGACCGCCGAGCTGCGGGAATCACCATGCACGATGGCCTCCATGGCCTCGGCGGCGCCCCGCCGGAGCGCGTGCACGCGGACCACGTCGCCACGACGGACGTAGGCGAGCAGCGCACCGATGGTGATGTTCTGTGGCGAGACGGCCACGTCGATGGTGCCGCCCTCGATGAGCTCGCTGTAGGACGGCTTGTTGATCAGGGCCATGGCGCGATGCGCACCGAGCCGCTTGGCGAGCATGGCCGAGAGGATGTTCGCCTCCTCGGCATTGGTCAGCGACACGAACACGTCGGCGTCGTCGATGTTCTCCTCGAGCAGCAGCTCCTCGTCCGCCGCGTCGCCGTTGAGCACCAGCGTGCGGCGCAGGGTCTCGGCCGCGTGGCGCGCGCGGCGCGGATCGCGTTCGATCAGCTTGACCTGGTTGTGCTCCTCGAGGTTCTTCGCCAGCCGGTAGCCGATGTTGCCCGCGCCGGCGATCACCACGCGCTTGACCGGCTCCTCCGCCGTGCGCAGCTCCTTCATCATGACGCCGATGTCGTCGACTGCGGCGATGAAGAACACCTCGTCGCCGTCCTCGATGACCGTGTCGCCCTCGGGGGCCAGGCTCCTGCCCTTGCGGTACAGCGCGGCGACGCGGGCGTCGCGCTTGGGGATGTGGTCCTTGAGCTCGCGCAGCTGGTGCCCGACCAGCTGGCCGCCGCGCACCGCACGCACGCCGACGAGACGCACGCGGCCATCCGCGAAGTCGAGCACCTGCAGCGCGCCCGGGTACTGGATCAGCCGTCCGACGTGGTCGGTCACGAGCTGCTCGGGGCTGATCATCACGTCGACGTGCAGGCCGCCTTCCTCGAACAGGCGGTGCCGCAGCGAGTAGTCCGGGGAGCGGATGCGCGCGATCTTGGTCGGCGTGCGGAACAGCGAGTACGCCACCTGGCAGGCGATCATGTTCACTTCGTCGCTGTTGGTGAGCGCGACGATCATGTCCGCATCCTCGCCGCCGGCTGCCTCGAGGATGGCCGGTTGCGCGGCGTTGCCGGCGACGGTACGGATGTCGAGCCGGTCCTGCAGGTCACGCAGGATCTCGTCGTCGGTGTCGACCACCGTGACGTCGTTGGCCTGCTCGCGGGAGAGATGGTGGGCAGCGGTCCGGCCGACCTGTCCTGCGCCGAGGATGATGATCTTCAACGGTGGCCCTGTTGTCGTGGCGGTGAGGACCGTTTGCGGCCCCCGATTCTAGCAGAGCACGAGCGGGCAATAGCGGATAGCGGATAGTGACTGGCGGATAGTAAGAAGCGGCTCCACCTGTCCTCGAGCCTTCTGTCTATCCGCTACTCACTATCCGCCATCCGCTAGTTCCTACCGGCCGGCTCCAGCTTCGCATACGCATACATCAGCCACTTCTGCCCGGCGGACTCGAAGTTCACCTGCACCTGCTGGTTCGCGCCGTTGCCCTCGAAGCGCAGCACCACGCCTTCGCCGAACTTCGGGTGACGCACGCGCGCGCCGAGCTTGAGTGGTGTTTCCTCGCCCGGCGCGGGGCGGCGTGGAGCGACCGCCGGCGCGGCGCTGCGCGCGGGATAACGACGCTCCGGCGCCGGGCCCGGGCGCGCGCCGCCGTCATACAGGGGCCGCGACACCGAGATGCGCGGCCGTACTTCCTCGACCAGTTCCGCCGGGATCTCGCCCAGGAACCGCGATGGCGCGCGGTACTCGGTGCGGCCGTAGATGCGCCGGCTCTCGGCGTGGCTCAGGTACAGCCGCTGCATCGCGCGCGTGATGCCCACGTAGCACAGGCGGCGTTCCTCGGGCAGCTTCTCGAGGTCGAGCGCCGAGCGCTCCGACGGGAACAGTCCCTCCTCGAGTCCCACCATGAACACCGTGGGAAACTCCAGGCCCTTGGCGCTGTGCAGCGTCATGAGCTGCACGCAATCGCGTCCGTCGGCGGCCTGTGTCTCGCCCGATTCCAGCGTGGCGTGCGCCAGGAACGAGGACAGCAGCGGCAGCTCGTCGTCGGTGTCCGGCAGGAAGCCCTCGGCGGCGTTCACCAGTTCGTCGAGGTTCTCGACCCGCGCCTCGCCCCGGTTGTCCTTTTCGCGGGCGTGGTGCTCGCGGAGCCCGGACTGCTCGATCACGTGGCGCACCTGCTCGTGCAGCTCGTCCATGCCGGCGATGCCGCCGGCCAGCCGCTCGATCAGCTCGAGGAAGCCACCGAGCGCGCTTCCGGCGCGGGCCGGCAAGGTGGGCAGCAGCGCGCGCGCCGCCTCCCACAGCGGAAGTCCCTGCGCCCGCGCGGTCTCGCGCAGACGGTCGAGGGTGGACTGGCCGATGCCGCGCGTGGGCAGGTTCACCACCCGCTCGAACGACACGTCGTCACTGCGGTTCTGCGTCAGGCGCAGGTAGGCCAGCGCATCCTTGATCTCCGCGCGCTCGAAGAAGCGCAGGCCGCCGTAAACGCGGTAGGGAATGCGCGCGCCGATCAGCGCTTCCTCGAACGAGCGCGACTGCGCATTGGACCTGTACAGCACCGCGGCGCTCGCGAGCGGCAGCCCGGCCGACGCATGCTCGCGGATGCGGTGCACGACGAACTCCGCCTCGTCACGCTCGTTGAAGGCGGCATACAGGCGGATCGGCTCGCCCCCCGGCGCGTCGGTCCACAACTCCTTGCCGAGGCGATCCTGGTTCAGCCGGATCACGTGGTTCGCGGCGCCGAGGATCACGCCGGTCGAGCGGTAGTTCTGCTCCAGGCGGAAGACCGTGGCGCCGAAGTCGCGGCGGAAGCGCTGCATGTTCTCGACGCGGGCGCCCCGCCAGCGGTAGATCGACTGGTCGTCATCGCCGACCACGAACGGCAGCCCGCCGTCCGCGCAGAACTGCCGCACCCAGTCGTACTGGATGCCGTTGGTGTCCTGGAACTCGTCGACCAGCACGTGGCGGAAACGGTGGCGGTAGTACGCCGCGAGCTGCGGCTGGTCGCGGATGACCTCGAAGCTCCTGAGCAGCAACTCGGCGAAATCCACCACGCCCGCCTGGTCGGCGCGGCGCTGGTACAGGTCGTACAGGCGGATCAGTTCCTTGCGCGTCGGGTCGCCGCGATCCTCGAGGTGCTTCGGCCGCCGCCCCTCGTCCTTCTCGCGGTTGATGAAGTTCTGGATCTCGCGCGGCACCCAGCGCTGTTCGTCGAGGTTCTGTTCCTTGAGCAGCTTGCGCACCAGGCGGTGCTGGTCGTCGTCGTCGAGGATGTGGAAGCCCTGCGGCAGGCCGGCCTCGCGCCAGTGGCGGCGCAGCAGGCGATGGGCGATGCCGTGGAAGGTGCCGACCCACAGCGCATTGCCGGGCATGTCGAGCAGCCGCTCGATGCGCCCGCGCATCTCGGTCGCGGCCTTGTTGGTGAAGGTCACGGCGAGCAGGCCCTGCGGCGCCACGCCGCATTCGTCGATCAGCCAGGCCGCGCGGTGCGTCAGCACGCGCGTCTTGCCGCTGCCGGCGCCGGCGAGCACCAGGGTGGCGGCGAGCGGCGCGCTCACCGCGGCGCGCTGCGCCTCGTTGAGGCGCTCGAGCAGGGGGTGGGTTTCGGTCATGGGGCGCGCATTCTACCCCGGCACGCGCTTCAGCCGGGCTTTGCCTCTGCCGACTGCACCTCGGCCGCGAATTTCGCCAGCGTGAGGACCAGCGCGATGATGATCGGGCCCAAGAACATGCCGACCAGGCCGAAGGCAGACAGCCCGCCGATCACTCCGATGAAGACCGCGAGGGTCGGCACCTCGGCGCGTCCGGAGATGAACAGCGGCTTGAGGAA
>CAZXAS010000201.1:0-5056 GCA_964638185.1 uncultured Steroidobacteraceae bacterium
TCGTGGGCAAAGGCGTTCTCGCCGATGACCGCCTTGTTGCGCGGAATCGGCATGCCGGTGATGGACGACACCAGCCGGCAGGTGGGATACAGCTTCTGGGTATCGATGCCGGTGTGCACGCCGAACACCTGCTCGCGCGTCCGGATGGCCATGACCAGTTCCTCGAGCGAGGCATTGCCGGCACGCTCGCCGATGCCGTTGATCGTGCACTCGACCTGCCGGGCACCCCCGCGCACGGCACTCAGGCTGTTCGCCACCGCCATGCCGAGGTCATTGTGGCAGTGCACCGAGAACGTCACGGCGTCGGCGCCACGCACGTGGGCACGAAGGTGGGCGAAGGTCTCGAGGAACTCCTGCGGCGTGGTGTAGCCGACCGTGTCCGGTACGTTGATGGTGGTGGCGCCGGCATCGACCGCGGCCTGGACGACGTCGGTCAGGAACTCGAGCTCGGTGCGTGAGGCGTCCTCCGGCGAGAACTCGACGTCGTCACACAGCGAGCGGGCGAGCTTCACGCCGTCGACCGCGGTGCGGATGATCTCGTCCTTGGCCATGTTGAGCTTGTGCTCGCGATGGATGGCGCTCGTCGCCAGGAACACGTGGATTCGCGGATGCGCGGCGTCCTTGACCGCGGTCCAGGCCTTCTCGATGTCGTCGCGATTGCAGCGCGCGAGCCCGCAGATCACCGGCCCGCGAATCGACCGGGCGATCGCATTGACCGACTCCCAGTCGCCACGGGACGCGGCGGGGAAGCCCGCCTCGATGACGTCGACGCCGAGGTCGGCGAGTGCGCGCGCCACGCGCAGCTTCTCTTCCGGCGTCATGCTGCAGCCTGGCGACTGCTCGCCATCCCGCAGCGTCGTATCGAAGATCACCACCCGGTTCGGGTCCCGTGCTTGCATGGTCATTCCTCCAGCCAGGGCATGCGGGCTCGCAACTTCCTGCCGACCTTCTCGATCGGATGGGCGAGGTCAGCCTTCATGAGCTTGTTGTACTGCTTGCGGCCGGTCTTGTTCTCGCGGATCCACTGCCGCGCGAACTTGCCGGTCTGGATCTCGGAGAGGATCTTCTTCATCTCCTTCTTGGTGTGCCGGTCCACCACGCGCGGGCCGCGGGTCAGGTCGCCGTACTTGGCCGTGTGCGAAATGTAGCGGTGCATCTTCTCGATGCCACCCTCGTGCAGCAGGTCGACGATGAGCTTGAGCTCGTGCAGGCACTCGTAGTAGGCGACTTCCGGCTGGTAGCCGGCCTCGACCAGCGTCTCGAAGCCCTTCAGCACGAGCTCGGTCGCGCCGCCGCACAGCACGGCCTGTTCGCCGAACAGGTCGGTCTCGGTCTCCTCGGCGAATGTCGTCTCCAGCACACCGCCGCGCGTGCCGCCGATGCCGTCGGCGTAGGCCAGTGCCTTGGCGCGCGCCTTGCCGCTCTGGTCCTGCTCCACCGCGATCAGGCACGGCACGCCGCGGCCCTGCTGGTACTGGCGGCGCACCAGGTCGCCCGGACCCTTGGGCGCGATCAGCACCACGTCGAGGTCCTTGCGCGGCTTGATCTGGCCGAAGCGGATGTTGAAGCCGTGCGCGAACAGCAGGGTCGCGCCAGGCTTGAGCGCGGGCAGCACCTCCTTGTAGAGATCCGCCTGGGCGGTATCCGGGGCGAGCATGGCGACGAGGTCGGCGCCCTGGCAGGCCTTCGCGGGCTCGAACACGGGCAGCCCGTCGCGCTTCGCCTTCTTCCAGCTGTCGCCCTTGCGCACGCCGACCACCACGTCATGGCCGCTGTCCTTCAGGTTGAGCGCGTGGGCACGCCCCTGGCTGCCGTAGCCCAGGATGCAGATGCGCGCGCCCCGAAGCGCCTTGTGGTCAACGTCCTTCCGCGAATAGATCTTCATGTCGGCTCCCGTATGTCGCGTCATCGAGCATGGGCGTCGCCACGCGGGCGACACCCGGATACAAGAAACCCCGCCTCGGAGCGGGTCCGGTGCGGGGTTTCTGGTTGGCGTCTTCCTGTCGGACTCAGCCCAGCGACCCGCACCTCTGCAAGGGAAGCAGGAGGTCGAGCAGGGCAAGGCCGGCCGGCTGCACGCAGCTGCAGCCGCCCGGGGCGACTGCGGAACGACGATCGAAATGGAACGTTGCGTGCATCATCGTTTGGTGCGGTGCAAGATACGGCGATATCAGCACAGCGCCGTCGGGTGTGTCAACCGCCACGCCGACGGCGTGCCGGACGTGCTGCATTCTTCAGGCACGCAGCAAGCTGGGAGCAGGGCATGATCGATTGCATTGGTGCTGGACGGGAGCCGGGCTCGAAGCCGGTGTGGCTGGTGCCCGCCGCAGGCCTCGACGCCTGGCGCGCGACGCTGCCTGCCACTGCCGCGAACTGGATCCGGGCGGCCGGCTTCACGGCCGAGCCGCACCGCGTGGTCCTGTGGCCGGATGCGGCCGGCAACATTGCCGGCGCCGCGCTGGGACTCGGTGCCGTGGCCGACCTGGCCTCGATCTCGCCCTGGTCGGTCGCGGGCCTGCCCGACAAGCTTCCCGCCGGGCACTGGCACCTCGAGACGTCGCTGCCGGCGGCGGCCTCCACCCGCGCATTGCTCGGCTGGGCGCTCGGCTGCTACCGATTCGACCGTTACCGCGCCACGCCGCGACAGTCGACGCGATCGCTCACTCTGGCGGCGCCCGAGGGCGCCGACCTCGGGTACGTGCGCCGGGCCACCGAGGCCGATGCACTGGCACGCGACCTGATCAACACGCCCGCGGGCGATATGGGGCCGGAGCAGCTGGCCACCGCCGCGGCGCGCATGGCGAGCCGCTACGGCGCACACTTCGAGCAGGTCGTCGGCGACGCGCTGGTCGATGCCGGGCTCAACGCCATTCATGCCGTGGGCAGGGCAGGGCCGCAGGCCCCGCGACTGATCGAGATGAACTGGGGTCACGCGGGCCATCCATCCGTCACGATCGTCGGCAAGGGAGTGTGCTTCGACACCGGCGGGCTCGACATCAAGAATGCCCAGGGCATGGCGCTCATGAAGAAGGACATGGGCGGTGGCGCCTGCGCGCTCGGGCTCGCGCACATGGTGATGGACGCCGGACTGCCGGTGCGGCTGCGGGTCCTGGTCCCCGCGGTCGAGAACAGCATCGACGCCGTGGCCTACCGGCCCGGCGACGTGCTGGTGACCCGCAAGGGGCTCACCGTCGAGGTCAACAACACGGACGCGGAGGGCAGGCTGGTGCTGGCCGACGCGCTCGCGCTCGCCGACGAGGACGGACCGGACCTGCTCATCGACCTCGCGACGCTTACCGGGGCGGCGCGTGTTGCACTGGGTCCGGACCTGCCTGCGATGTTCAGCGACGACGAGGAGCTCGCGACGGCGCTGCTGGCCGCCGGCCACGCGTCCTTCGACCCGCTGTGGCGGCTGCCGATGTGGGACGGCTACGACGAGGACCTGGCCAGCAAGGTCGCCGACGTCAGCAACGTCGCGTCGCACGCCTTCGCGGGCGCGATCATGGGGGCGCTGTTCCTGCGCCGGTTCGTGTCGCAGACCACGCGCTGGCTGCATGTCGACCTGTACGGCTGGAATCCCCGTGAGCGGCCGGGCCGACCGGTCGGGGGTTGCGCGCACGCGGTGCGTGCACTGTACGGGCTGCTGGAGAGCCGATATCCCGGCGGCCCGGCTTGAGCGCGATATCACGGCGCCACCTCGGACTGCTGGTCGCGATCTGCGCGATCTGGGGTTTCAACCTGATCGCGATCAAGGCGGGCGTCGACCGCCTGCCACCCGTCTTCTTCACGCTGCTGCGGTTCGTCGTGCTGGCCGTCGCGGTCGCACCGTTCCTGCGGGTCCGGCGCGGCGCGATGGGCTGGCTGATCGTGGCGTCCATAGCGAGCGGCGGGCTGCAGTTCGCGCTCATGTTCATCGGCATATCGCGATCGGACAGCATGTCGTCGGTGGCGATCGCCGGCCAGCTCGGCGTGCCGTTCACGACCCTGCTGTCGATCCTGCTGCTCGGCGAGCGGGTCCGCTGGAAGCGCTGGAGCGGCATATTGCTGTCCTTCAGCGGCGTCATGGTCATCGGCTTCAACCCGGTGGTGTTCGAGACGCTCGACGCACTCTGGCTGGTCGTGCTCGGCGCGCTGGTCGGCGCCTTCGGGCTCGTCGCCATCAAGCGCGTCCAGGGCATCGGTCCGCTGGAACTGCAGGCCTGGTTCGCCTGGTCGAGCCTGCCGGTGCTGCTGGTGCTGACCTGGGTGCTGGAGGACGGGCAGCTCGCCAGCCTGAAGGCCCTGGACCTCACCGGCGCCGGCGCCATCCTCTACTCGGCCCTGGCGGCGAGCCTCGTCGGGCACACCATCTTCTTTTCACTCGTGCAACGCTATCCGGTCACGAGCGTGGCGCCGGTGACGGTACTCGCCCCGGTGTTCAGCGTGTTCTTCGCCGTGACGCTGCTAGGCGAGGAACTGGACTGGCGCATGACCCTCGGCGGGCTCATGACCCTGGCAGGCGTGGTCATCATCTCGCTGCGCGAACGCAAGCTGCCGGATACACATACGTGACGCCGCGGCGGCGCGGGGCGAGAATGGCGGACCGGTAACCCAGAGGTGGACGATGGCAGGCAAGCGCGGCAAGACTGACCCGAGGCCCTACTCGAGCCTGGTCGTGGACGGCGTGAAGCAGACGGCGAGCCGCGCGATGCTCCGCGCCGTCGGCTACGGAGATGCGGATTTCGCCAAGCCCGCGGTCGGGGTCGCCAGCACCTGGAGCAACCTGACGCCGTGCAACATGCACATCGACCGGCTGGCCGCGCGCGCCGCGGCGGGCGCCGATGCCGCCGGCGGCAAGAGCACCATCTTCGGCACCATCACCGTCTCGGACGGCATTTCCATGGGCACGCCGGGCATGCGCTATTCGCTGGTGTCGCGCGAGGTGATCGCGGATTCCATCGAGACCGTGGTCGGGGCGCAGGGTTTCGACGCCGTGGTCGCCATCGGCGGCTGCGACAAGAACATGCCCGGCTGCATGATGGCCCTGGCCCGGCTCGACCGGCCAGCCGTGTTCGTC
>CAZXAS010000202.1:0-5031 GCA_964638185.1 uncultured Steroidobacteraceae bacterium
CGCACCGACGCACGGACGGTCGCCAACCGTCCTGACCCCCGAATCAGCCGCAACGCGAAGTCGTGGTCACGGCACGAGGACGGCTGCGCCGGTGAGCTGGCCGTGGCGCAGGCGTTCGAGCGCGAGGTTGGCGTCCTCGAGGGCGAAGGTCTCGACCTGCGTCTCGATCCGCATGCGTCCCGCGAGGTCCATGAACTCGAGGCCGTCTGCGCGCGTCAGGTTCGCCACCGAGCGTACCATCCGCTCGCCCCACAACAGCGAGTACGGGAACGACGGTATGTCGCTCATGTGGATGCCACCGCAGACCACCGTCCCGCCCTTGCGCACGGCGGCGAGTGCGGCCGGCAGCAGCGCGCCGACCGGTGCGAAGATGATCGCGGCATCGAGCGGACGGGCCGGTCGTTCGTCGCTGCCGCCGGCCCAGCTGCAGCCGAGGCTCCTTGCGAAGGCGGCCGCCGCGGTGTCGCCCGGGCGCACGAACGCGAGGCATTCGCGTCCCTGCTGGCGCGCCACCTGCGCCAGGATGTGCGCCGCCGCACCGAACCCGTACAGGCCGATGCGACGCGCATCGCCGCACATGCGCAGCGCCCGGTAGCCGATGAGCCCGGCACACAGCAGTGGCGCGGCATGCACGTCGTCGATCGATGCCGGCAACGGCAGGCAGAAGCGTGCGTCGGCGACCAGTTGTTCCGCGTAGCCGCCATCGACGTCGCAGCCGGTGAAGCGTGCCTGCTCGCAGAGGTTCTCCGCCCCGGCGCGGCAGAAGTCGCACTCGCCGCAGGTCGAGCCCAGCCAGGGCACGCCGACGCGGCTGCCGATGGGCAGGGACACGCCGGCACCCGCCGCGATCACGATGCCGACGACCTCGTGCCCCGGCACCCGTGGATGCCGGATGCCGGGCAACTCGTCGTCGACGACGTGCAGGTCGGTGCGGCACACCGCGCAGGCCTTGACCTGCAGACAGACCTGTCCCGGTCCTGCGACCGGCGGGGCGCGCTCGGCCGCGACGAGCGGCGTACGGGGATGCTCGAGGACCATCGCGCGCATGGCCCGAGCATACCCGCAGGCGCGAACTGCGGCGTCAGGCCTTCGCGCGGGCGGTGAGCAGCGCGAGATCGTCGTCGAACGCGGTGAGGTCGTCGAGGTACTTGAGGCGCGCCGGCAGCCGGGCCGGCCCGGCCTGCCGCAGGGCGGCGCCGCCGGCCCACAACTCGGTGTGCTCCGGCAGGAACTGGGCGAGCCGGTGGACCTGCGCGAGCATGCCGTCGAGGTCTTCCCGGTTCAGCACCGACACGGCGACGACGCCGGCCCCGACGCGGGTGGCGTAGGTCGCGAGCTCGTCCACCGGCAGGTCCGGACCGAGGTAATGGCACCGCAGGTTGCGCGCGGCCGCGAGCAGCGCTGACATCAGGATGCCGAGCTCGTGGCGCTCCCCCGCGGGCGTGGCCAGCACCATGATCGGTCCGTCGGCCACGCGCCCGTAGGTATCGAGCACACTCGACAGCTGGCGCCTCACCGCGGCGCTGACCAGGCGTTCCTGGGCGACGGAAAAGTCGCCGCGATGCCAACGCTCGCCGACCTCCACCAGCATCGGTGTCAGAACCTCGGACACCACTCGCCTGAGTGGCAGGAGCGCGAATGCCATGGCGAGCAGCTGGTCGCAGTCCGCCGGCCGGTAGTCGGCGGCGGCGGCGATGATCTGCGCGCCGAAGCTCCTGCCGGCCGCCGCCGTCGCCGTCGAGCCTGTGGCCGGTGCCGCGCCCAGGATGCCCTCCAGCTCGGGGTCCTTGAGGCGGGCGAGCCGGCTGATCGGGTGGCCGCGCTCGGTGGCTTCGCGCAGCTTGCGCAGCCGGATCACGTCATCCGGCCGGTAGGCGCGCCGCCCGTTCGGGTCGCGCGCTGGTTCGACGATGCGGTACCGGCGCTCCCAGGCGCGCAGCGTCTCGATGCTGAGCCCGGTGGCCTGGGACACGGCCTTGATCGAATACATGTCGGCCTCGGGGTGGGGGTCTGAGGACAAGTGTACATGATTCGTACAGGACAATCCTATACACAAGCTTGACAGAATCCCACCAGACCACTACCTTGCTCACCGTCAGAAGCCATCTGACGAGTGACCCCCGTTGGGCGGGCTGCCCCAGGCAGCCCGCCTTTTTCATGCGCGGCGAAAGTGGACGCCCGGCGGGCGGGTGTGCCGTCAGCCGAAGAATTCGGCGAAGCGCTGCTCGCCGGCGGCCTGCGCCAGCAACAGCTCGAGCAGCGAGTCGGCCTCCATGGCCTCGCCGAACAGCTTGCCCTGCCCGATGTGGCAGTTGCGCTCGCGCAGGAAACGCAGTTGCGACGGGGTCTCGACACCCTCCGCGACGACCTCGAGGCCGAGGCTCCTGCCCATCTCGATGATGGTGCGCACGAGGGTTGCGTCCTCGCGCGTGGTAGCTGCGTGACGCACGAACGACTGGTCGATCTTGAGCGTGCCGACCGGGAACTGCTGCAGGGCCGCGAGCGACGAATACCCGGTGCCGAAATCATCGATGGCGAGATGCACGCCCATCGCGCGCAACTGGTCGAGGAGGCTCAGCATGCGGCGCGCATCGGTCATCAGCGTCGTCTCGGTGATCTCGAGCTCGAAGTTGGTCGGCGAGACGCCGAAATCGTCGAACACCGACCGGCAACGCGGAATGAACTCGGCCTGCTTCAGCTGCTTCAGCGACAGGTTGATGGACACCCGGCCCGGCTGCGGCACGTGGTCCTGCCAGCGCCGGTAGTCTCGGCAGACGCGCTTCAACACCCACTCGCCGATCTCGTTGATGAGCGTCGTTTCCTCAGCCAGCGGGATGAACTGCGACGGGGGGATGTCGCCATGGCCCGGAAGGCGCCAGCGCAGCAGCGCCTCCGCGCCCACCACGCGTCCGTCACGCAGGTCCACCTTCGGCTGGTAGAGCATGACCAGCTCGTCGCGCTCGACGGCGCGGCGGAGCTTGCTCTTGAGCATCAGCCGCTCGACGGCGACCGCGCTCATCTCCGGCGCATAGAAGGAATAGCTGTTGCCGCCGTTCTGCTTGGAGTGATACATCGCCGCGTCGGCGTCGCGGATGAGGTCGACCACGTTGTCGGCGTCCTGCGGGCAGAACGCGATGCCGACACTCGAGGTGATGACCACCTCCTGCGTCCCGAGGTGAAACGGCCGCGCCAGCTGCTCGAGCAGCTCGCGCGCGAGGGCCGCGGCAGCGGGACGGTTGTCCTGGTCGCCGTCGAGGTTCTCGACGAACAGGCCGAACTCGTCACCGGCAAGACGACCGAGCATCGTTTCCTTGGGCAGCCTGCCGATCAGGCGCTCGCTCAGGATCTCGAGTGTCCGGTCGCCGGCGGCGTGGCCGAAGGTGTCGTTGACCTCCTTGAACTGGTCGAGGTCGAGGTACAGCAGCGCCAGGGTGCGGCCGTTGCGGCGCGCCCGCGCGATCGCCTGCTGCAGGCTGTGCTGGAACTGCATGCGGTTCGGCACCTTGGTCAGGGTGTCGTACCGCGCCAGATAGCGGATCCGCCGTTCCGCGCGCTTGCGGTCGGTGATGTCGCGGGCCACGAAGATCGAGCCCGTCGACGTCTCGTCCTCCGGCGCCATGCGCGAACCGGACAAGGAGACAGGAATCACCTGGCCGGAACGGGTGGCGAAGGTCAGTTCGCGCGTCTGGTCCGCGGCCAGCTCGACGTCGAAGGCCGGCCGGTCCTGGTCGGCAATGATCGAGCTGATGGAGCGACCGAGGAGCTCCTGCGCCGACCAGCCGGTCAGCCGCGACGCCGCGTTGTTCACCCGCCGGATGGCGCCGGCGGGCGAGGTCACGAACACGGCGTCGGACATGCCGTCGAGCACGCCATCGAGCCAGCGCGCGGCGGCTTCACGCTCGGCCGCCCGCTCGCGGACGGTCTCCAGCGCGCGCGCGACGTCCTGGTCGCCGCCGTCGGCGACGAGCGGTTGTGACCAGTCGCCCCCGGCGAGCCTGAAGGCGGTACGACGGACACCCTCGAGGTAGTCCTCCACCCGCCGCGCTACGGCGACCGCGAGCGCGAGCGACACCCCGAGCAGCATGACGGCGCCGATCGCGAGAATCGCCAACCGCCGCTTCAGCGCGTCGTTGCGGGAGGCGTCGAGCTGCCGGGCGAGCGACTCGAAGCCACGCGCCAGCTCGCCTTCGCCCCCCACCAGGGCCGACGCCTCCGCAAGCGCCGCACTGTTCGCGCGCTGGGTCATCAGGTGGTCGACGAAGATGCCGCCCGCGGTCACGCCGACCACCACGACGGTCGCCGCGGCAGCGATCGCGATTGCCCGGGCGCGGACCGGCGGTTTGAAGGCAAGCGACATCGTTCGGCAGCCTGGTCCAGCAGGATGACGCAGATTCGCCATAATACGGCCGGTCCCGGTGAGCGGTAAGCCTTTGAGCCGGCGGGGGGAAGGAGGGGGCAGGATAGGCGAATCGTGATTCGTGTATCTTGGTTCCGTGAGCCGTGAGCCGTGAGCCGTGAGCCGTGAGCCGGGCCGCTGTGTACCATCCGAGCATGCTGGTCGAGATCATCTCCGACACGATCTGTCCCTGGTGCTACCTCGGCAAGCGGCGCTTCGAAGCGGCGCTCGGTCGCCGGCCCGGACTCGCGGTCGAGGTCCGCTGGCTGCCCTTCGAACTGAACCCGGCGATGCCCGAGGCGGGAGTGCCGCGGGAGGACTATCTCGCGGCCAAGCTCGGCGGGCGCGAGGCACTGCGCCAGGGCCAGGAGCGACTGGTCGCGCTCGGCGCGGCGCTGGGCATCGACTACCGCTTCGACCGCATCCTGCTCAGTCCCAACACGCGTGCGGCGCATGCGCTGAGCCGGGCCGCGGCCGAGCTCGGGCGCCAGGACGAGGTCCAGGAAGCGCTGTTTCGCGCCTACTTCACCGAGGGCGAGGACATCGGCGACGTCGATACGCTGGTGCGCATCGGCGCGGCGCACGGCCTCGATCCCGACACCACGCGGGAGCGCCTGCGGGCGCGCCGCGACTGG
>CAZXAS010000203.1:0-5022 GCA_964638185.1 uncultured Steroidobacteraceae bacterium
CGCGGTCGTGGCGATGGCGTCGAATACCGGGCGCGAAAGGCCGGGATGCAGCTTGAGGAAATCGTAGCCGGCAGCGTGCTGGGCGCGGACCTCGCGCACCGCCGTGTCCACGTCCGGCACGCTGTTGCCGTTCAGGGACGGCCCCGCCGTAAAGAGCCGCGGGCCGATGACTTCGCGCTCCGCGATCCGCCGCCTGAGCTCGAGATGCCAGGGATGACCGAGCATGCCGCGCATGGTGGTGATGCCGTGCGCGACGTACAGGAGCAGAACGTCCTCGGCGTACTGCGCCTGTGACGGTCCCGGGACGTGAGCGTGCATCTCGGCCAGTCCCGGCATGAGGAAGCGCCCGCTGGCATCGACGATCGTCGTGCCCTCCGGCGCTGCGACGGTGCCGGAAGGCACGACGCGCGCGATGCGTCCCCCGGAGACCAGCACGTCCCGCGCCTCGAGCACGCCGGCCTCGGTCATGGTGACGACGGTGGCGTTCCGGAACATCACCGGCCGCGGCTCGTCGGCGGCGGCAGCGGCAAGCAGGGTGGCGCCCAGCATGGCGGCCAGCGCCCGTGGCAAACGCTCTGTCATGGCGGCGACCCCTCGCGAGATGGCAGTTGACTCGACCCTAGCGCCCGGGGCCCGGCCGGGGCAACTGCAATTCAACGGCGCCGGCGCGTCGCGAGCCGCCAGCCGGCGCCCACGTAGCCAGTCGCGAGCGCCACGCCGGCGAGGATCACCACCATGCCGAGCACCTGCAGCGGTCCCAGCGCCTCGTCCAGCACCAGCCAGCCCAGCATCGCGGCGATGAGCGGGTTGACGTAGGCATAGGTGCCGATCACGACCGGCGAGGTGTGCGTCGCGAGGTAGGCGTAGGCGGTGTAGGCGATGCACGAGCTCATCAACGTCAGCCACAGGAAGGCGGCGGTGCCCGCCGGCGTCCAGTTCATCTGGAACGGCTCGCCGGCGAGCCCAGCCCAGCCGAGGAGCGCCGCGCCGCCCGCGAGCATCTGCAGCCCGAGGAACATGGTGGGCGTATTCACGATCTCGGCATGGCGGAACCAGGCCGTCGCCAGCGACCAGCCGATGCAGCCGACGAGGATGACCAGTGACCAGCCGAGCGTTCCCAGCCCCGCGGCGTCGTCGCCGGGCGCCAGTACCAGCGCGACGCCGGCGAGGCCGATCACGAGCCCGAGACGTGCCGCCAGGGTCAGCGGCGTGGCGCGCCTGCCGAAGGTGCCGAGCCAGGCGATCCACAATGCGGGCGTCGCGTTCAGGAGGGCGGACACGTTCGACGGCACGTGCTGCATGCCGAGCACGTTGCAGCCGTTGCTCGCCACGATGGCGCCGGCCGCGACCACCGCCACGTGCCCGAGCTCGCGGCGGCCGAGCCTGGGCGGCCCGCTCCGCCACCAGGCGACGGCCGCCAGAAGCAGGCCGGCGAGCGTGAAGCGGATGCCGGCCGCGAACAGCGGCGGCTCGTTGGTCACCATCACCTTGGTGGCGAGGTAACTCGATCCCCAGATGAGGTAGACCGCGCCGAGCGCGAGCAGCACGCGCCCGCGCGCCTCGCCTGCGCCGCTCACGACCGGATGCCGCGGGTCATGACAGGCGCGGATCGGTCAGGGTTTCTGCGAGCCGACGGTGCCGACGCGGTACATCCAGATACCGAGTGCGGCCGTGGCCGCGAGGCCCGCCCACTGTCCCGGCCGCAGGTGCTCGGCCACGGCGAGCACCTCGGCGTCGCCGCTCATCACGATCGGGATGGCGAGCAGCACGCCGAGGATCGCGGCACCCGCGATGAGGCCCGCCGCAAACAGCAGGCCGTTCTGGTTGAGGTTGTCCGGGTCGAAGTCGTCACCGGCGCGCCGGTGCCAGCGTTCGACCGCGTGCGCGATGAGGCCGCCGGCGAAGATCGGCGTAGACAGCTCGAGCGGCAGGTAGATGCCGACGGCGACCGCGAGGATCGGCGCGCGCCAGCTCGCCCCGCTGCGCCTCAGGTACTCGTCGAGCATGATCACCACCGCGCCGACCAGCACGCCCACGCCCACCATGTTCCACGGCAGCCCGCCGACGAAGATGCCCTGGGCGACCGAGGCCATCAGCGTCGCCTGCGGCGCCGGCAGTGCAGTGACGCCCTCGCGCGCAGGCGTGCCGATTCCATAGGCCTCGAGCAGCAGGTTGAGCACCGGCGCCATGACCGCGGCGCTCGACACCACGCCGATCGCGAGCATCACCTGCTGCCGCCACGGTGTCGCGCCGACCAGCTGGCCCGCCTTGAGATCCTGCAGGTTGTCGCCGGCGATGGCCGCCGAGTTGCAGATCACCGCGCCGATCATGATCGCCGCCACCGGGCCGATGGTGGTGCCGCGGCCCATCAGCGCGAGCAGCACCAGCGAGGCGAACAGGATGGTCGAGATGGTGATGCCCGACACCGGGTTGTTGGACGAGCCGACGAGGCCCGCCATGTAGCCGCTGACCGACGAGAACACGAAACCGGCGATGACCATGATCACCGCCATCGTGAGCGCGATGCCGATGTCGTCGACCACGACGTTGTAGAGCGCGAACAACGGCAGCACGAACAGCACGATGCCGGTGAGGATCGCGCTCATCGGCAGGTCGCGCTCGGTGTGCGGCACGTTCGCGGCGCCGGCCGCCATGCCGAGCCCGCTCCTGACGCCGGAGAACAGCGATGCCCGGAGCGTCCACAGCGACCACAGGCCGCCGATCAGCATGGCGCCGACGCCGATGTAGCGGATCTGCTTGCTCCAGATCATGTAGGCGGCATCGGTGGCGGACTGCCCGGCGAGCGCCGTGGCGAGGGCCGGGTCGAGGCCCTGGAAGAAGCTGTTGTACACCGGGATGAACAGCCACCACGACAGCAGGCCGCCCGACACCATCAGCGCGCCGATGTTGAGTCCGACGATGTAGCCCACCGCCAGCAGGGCCGGCGCCTCGGCCAGGTTGAAGCCGAAGAAGCCGATGCCGCGCTCGCCGAGGTAGCGCGCCGCGACGAACGATTCCGGCGCGAGCTTCAGGCCCGACAGTGCGAACTTGAGCCCGGCACCTGCCAGGGCCGCGATGCCGAGCGAGCGGATGCCGCTCGCCGGGTCGGCGCTGACCTTGAGGACCTCTGCGGTCGCCACGCCCTCCGGGAACTTGAGGTTCTGCTCGACGATCAGCGTGCGCCGCAACGGCACCGAGAACAGCACGCCGAGCAGGCCGCCGAGGCCGGCGATCGCGAGCACCCAGCCGTACTGGAAGCTCGTCCAGTGGCCGAGCAGCACCAGCGCCGGGATGGTGAAGATCGTGCCGGCGGCGATGGACGAGCCGGCCGAAGCGCCGGTGGCGACGATGTTGTTCTCGAGGATGCTGACGCGGCCGAACATCCGCAGCACGCCCATCGACACCACCGCCGCCGGGATCGCCGTGGCCACCGTGAGGCCCGCGACCAGCCCGAGGTAGGCGTTGGCAGCGGCCAGGATGACGGTCAGGACGATCGACAGGACGACGGCGCGGACCGTCAGCTGCGCCGGGCTGTTGTCGGTCGGCATCGGGCGCGACCTACTTGACGCCGTGCATCAGGCGGTTGATCAGCGGGGCAGCCAGGAAGTAGACGGCCGCGATCGCGATGCCGATCCAGAACAGCTGGCCGAAGACGTCGGCATACTGGGCCAGCGATCCCGCCGCCTCGCCGTGGCCGCCGGCGGTCGCGATCGCCGCGATGCGCCCGGCGACGAAGTTCGCCATCGCGATCGACAGGAACCAGCCACCCATGGCGAGCCCGGTCTCCTCGGGCCGTGCCAGCTTGGTGACCATTGCGAGCCCGATCGGCGACAGGCACAGCTCGCCCATGGTGTGGATCAGGTAGGTCAGTGTCAGCCAGATCCAGCTGATCTTGCCGTTGGCGCCGACCGTGTGCTCGATGGCGAACACCAGCACGTAGAAGCCGAGGGCCGCGCCGATCAGGCCGTAGCCGAACTTGCGCGGGATGGACGGGTTGATGCGGGCGCGGTCGAGCGCCGGCCACATGGCGGCGAACAGCGGCGCCAGCAGGATGATGAACACCGGGTTCACCGACTGGAAGACGGTGAAGTGGATTTCGGTGCCGAACAGCGTCGGCATGTCGACGAAGTCGCGTGCCATGAAGTTGAGCGAAGAGCCCGCCTGCTCGAA
The DNA here is from genome assembly GCA_964638185.1 of uncultured Steroidobacteraceae bacterium. GTDB lineage: Bacteria > Pseudomonadota > Gammaproteobacteria > Steroidobacterales > Steroidobacteraceae > SG8-30. Next base: position 4,171 of record CAZXAS010000203.1, read on the forward strand.
CAGGGCCCAGAACAGGATGTTCGCGACGAACAGGATCATCATCGCGATGTAGCGGTGCAGCTGCTCCTTCTGCCCGCTGTGGATGCCGCTCCACACGAAGTACGCGCACAGGCCGAGCATCATCACGATCAGCAGGCCGCCGAGCAGGTCGCTCTCCGACAGCAGGAAGTACACCGGCACCACCAGTACGGCGCAGCCGACCAGCACCTGCAGCAGGGTCTTCCTGCCGTCGCGACCGGCCGGCGCCGTGCCGACCTCGCCGAGCCAGTGCTTGACGATCTGGAACACGACCAGGCCGAGGATCATGCCCACGCCGGCCGTGAGGAAGCCCCAGCGGTAGCCGTACACGGCGCCGATGAGGCTGCCGCAGACGATCGGTGCGACCAGCGCGCCGGCGTTGATGCCCATGTAGAAGATCGTGAACGCCGAGTCGCGCCGCGCGTCGCCCGGCGCGTACAACTTGCCGACCATGGTCGAGATGTTCGGCTTGAACAGGCCGTTGCCGACGACCACCACCGCGAGGCCGATGAGGAAGCTGGTCAGGTCGGGCGACATCAAGAGGAACATGCCGATCGCCATCAGCACGCCGCCGAGCATGATCGAGCGCTGGTAGCCGAGCATGCGGTCGGCGACGTAGCCGCCGAGGATGCCGGTCATGTAGACCATGGCCGTGTAGCCGCCGTAGGTCTTGCTGGCCTCGGCCGCCGCCTGGTCGCCCAGTTGCGCAAAGAATGCCGCCGCGACGTGCACCGCCAGGATGGCGCGCATGCCGTAGTACATGAAGCGTTCCCAGAACTCCGTCGCGAACAGGTTCCACAGGGCGACCGGGTGGCCGAGGAACGTGCCCGGCGG
>CAZXAS010000204.1:0-3479 GCA_964638185.1 uncultured Steroidobacteraceae bacterium
TCATCATATGCCTCACACACAAAAATCCGGACAGGTCTATCCGCTATTCACTATCCGCCATCCGCTACCTGAAGTTCCTCGCCCCCGCCCTGAGCTCCCCCAGCAGCACCGAGCGGTCCTCCAGCCGCCGCGCGATCACGTGCAGCACGTCGCCCTCGCGCTGCACCGTGCCGGCCACGCCGAGGAGCCGCGCCCCGAGCAGCACCCGCCGCTGCCGCTCCGCCACCGCCTTCCAGACGATCAGGTTGACGTGACCGGTCTCGTCCTCGACCGTCACGAACGTGACGCCGGCGGCGCTGCCAGGCCGCTGCCGGGTGACCACGATGCCGCCGGTGCGGACCCGCTCGCCGGATTCGCAGTTCCACAGGTCGATGGCGGTGCGCCAGCCGGCTGACTCGAGCCTCGGCCTCAGCAACGCCAGCGGATGGCGGCCGAGCGTGAGCCCCATCGCGCGGTAATCGGCGACGATGTCCTCGTCCTCGCCCGGTGCGCGCAACATCGGCACCCCCTCGGGGATGCGGATCGACGGCAACAGCGGCAACGGCCGCTCCACGCCGCTGACCTGCCACGCGGCACGGTGGCGATGCCCGGCCAGGCCGCCCAGGGCGCCGGCGGCCGCGAGCGCATCGAGGTCGGCACGATCGAGGGCGGCCAGCTCCGCCAGGGCCTGCACCGACTCGAATCCCTGCGGCGGACGCGCCGCGACGAGACGCTCCGCGCCCGCCGCGGACAGCCCGCGTACCCGGTCGAGGCCGAGTCGCAGCGCCGGCTCGCCGCCCCGCCCACGCTCGAGCGTCGACTCGACGCCGCTCGCGGCGACATCGACCGGGCGCACCTCCACGGCATGTGCCCGGGCGTCGCGGACGAGCTGCGCCGGCGCGTAGAAACCCATTGGCTGGCTGTTGAGCAGCGCGCAGCAGAACGCCGCGGGCTCGTGCCGCTTGAGCCAGGCTGAAACGTAGACCAGCAGGGCGAAGCTTGCGGCATGCGACTCGGGGAAGCCGTACTCGCCGAAGCCCAGGATCTGCTGGAAGACCTGGCGCGCGAAGCCCTCGTCGTAGCCGCGCTCGCGCATGCCGTCGACGAGCCGCTGCTCGAAGGGACCGAGCGAGCCCTTGCGACGCCACGCCGCCATCGCGCGCCTGAGGCGGTCGGCCTCGCCCGGCGTGAACCCGGCCGCCGCAACCGCGAGCTGCATCACCTGCTCCTGGAAGATCGGCACGCCGAGAGTGCGCTCCAGCACCCGCTGCACGTCCGGGCCGGGGTACTCGACCGGCTCCGTGCCCGCCCGGCGGCGCAGGTAGGGGTGGACCATCTGGCCCTGGATCGGGCCCGGACGGACGATTGCCACCTCGATGACGAGGTCGTAGTAGTTGCGCGGCCTCAAGCGCGGCAGCATGGCCATCTGCGCCCGCGACTCGATCTGGAACACCCCGACCGTGTCGGCGCGGCAGATCATGTCGTAGACCGCGGGGTCCTCGGGCGGGATGTCCGCCAGGGCGAGGGGCACGCCGCGGAATCCACTCACCAGGGCCAGGGCACGGCGGATCGCCGCCAGCATGCCGAGCCCGAGCACGTCCACCTTGAGCAGGCCGAGCTCGTCGAGGTCGTCCTTGTCCCACTGGATGACCGTGCGCTCCGGCATGGCCGCGTTCTCGACCGGCACCAGCTCCGGCAGCGGCCCGCGCGAGATCACGAAGCCACCCGGGTGCTGCGACAGGTGCCGTGGAAACCCGATGAGGTCGCGCGTCAGCGCCAGGAGCCGCACCATCAGCGGGTTCGCGGGATCGAAACCGGCCTCGCGCACCCGCTCCTCGTCCACCTCGCGCCCGTCCCACCATTGCATGGCGCGTGCGAGACGGTCGACCTGCAGCGGGTCGAGGCCGAGCGCCTTGCCGACGTCACGGATGGCGCTGCGCGGCCGGTAGCTGATCACCACCGCGGTCAGCGCGGCCCGCTCGCGGCCGTACTTCGCGTACAGGTACTGGATCACCTCCTCGCGCCGCTCGTGCTCGAAGTCGACGTCGATGTCGGGCGGCTCGTTGCGCTCGCGCGAGATGAAGCGCTCGAACAGCAGCGACATGCGCGACGGGTCGACCTCGGTGACGCCGAGCGCGTAGCACACCGCCGAGTTCGCCGCCGAGCCGCGTCCCTGGCAGAGGATGCCCCGACTGCGCGCGAAGGCCACCAGGTCGTGGACGGTGAGGAAGTAGGGTTCGTAGCCGAGCTCCGCGATCAGGGCGAGTTCACGCTCGATGAGCTCGCGTACCGCCGCGGGCGCACCGGACGGCCAGCGGCGCGCGATGCCCTGCCCGGTCAGCTGGCGCAGGTGCGCGGCCGGCGTCATGCCCGGCGGGACGATCTCGCCCGGGTACTCGTAGCGCAACTCGTCGAGGGAGAAGCTGCAGCGCGCGGCGATCTCGACGGTGGCATCGAGGTACTCGCGCGGGAAGAGGCGCCGGATCGTCGTGATGGCACGCAGGTGGCGCTCGCCGTTGGGCTTCAGCGCGTAACCGGCGCTGGCCAGCGGCACGCCGAGGCGGATGGCAGTCAGGGTGTCCTGCAGCGCACGGCGACGGCGTGCATGCATGTGCACGTCGCCGCAGGCGACGGCCGGCAGGCGGAGCCCGTCGGCCAGGGCGGTGAGTGCGGCGAGTCGCTCGCGATCGGTGCCGTCGCTCGCGAGTTCCACCGCGAGCCACAACCGGCCATCGAACAGTTCCCGCAGCCAGGCACCCGCCGCGGGGTCCGGCCGGCGCCCCGGCAGCCACAGCACCTGGCAGTCCGGCAGGCCGGCCTCGAGGTCTGCACGCCCAAGCGCGTAGCCGCCCTTCGGCGCCTGGCGGCGGCCGCGCGTGATCAGCTGGCACAGCGCGCCGTAGCCGGCGCGCGTGGCTGCGAGGCAGACGACCCGCGGCCCGTCGTCGAGCGCGATCTCGCTGCCGAGGACCAGCCTGAAGCCATGCTCGCGCGCGGCGACGTGGGCGCGCACCGCGCCCGCCATGGAGCATTCATCGGTGAGGGCGAGCGCCGCGTAGCCGAGTTCGTGCGCGCGCGCGACGAGTTCCTCCGGGTGGGAGGCGCCGCGCAGGAAGCTGAAGTTGCTGAGGCAGTGCAACTCCGCGTAGGGCATCAGCCGAACACCCCGTGCAGCCACCAGCCGCCATCGGGACCGCGCTCGCGGTAGACCCACAGCCGTACGCCCGCGCGGGTGCCGGCGACGAAATAGTCGCGCCGCGCGTCGCGGCCGTCCCACCAGCCGGTCTCGATGCGCTCGGGGCCGCTCAACAGCTCGAGCGGCCCGTCGTGGCGCGGTACGCCGTCGCGCTCGTCGAGGCGCTCGGGCTCGGCCAGCATCCACAGCGGGCGTGGTGCAATGGGAGGTTCGGCATCCACCGGCGATCGGTGTCCCCGGCGTGTCCGTGTGGTTCGCGACCGGGTCCCGCTGCGCTCGCTCGGAAGAAACTCGCTCGCTACGG
>CAZXAS010000204.1:3579-4975 GCA_964638185.1 uncultured Steroidobacteraceae bacterium
GGCTCCGCCACACGCCAGGCCGCCTCGGGGCGGTGCTCCGGCACGAGGCAGACGCTGAACACCGCCTCGGAGCCGAAGCGCGCGCGCAGCCGCTCCAGCAGGCGTGCCGCGGCCTCGGGGTCGGTGTCACGCCCTGCCCGCTCGAGCAGCGCCCCGTCGCGCAGGTCGAGCGGCACGGCCACGCCGGAGCGCAGCCGTACCGCCGTCGCCGGCGCCGGCAGCGGCAGGCGCGCGAGGCGCTCGCAGAGCAGCGACAGCAGGTGGCGGGCATCGCCGCCCGGTCGCGCCAGGCCGAGGCGGAAGCGGGTCGCCGGGCGTCCGCGATGGGAGAGTTCCACCATCACGCCACGCACCCCGGCGGAGCGTGCGCGCAGGAATGCCTCGAGCGGCGCCAGCAGCCGCTCGAGCGCGAGCTCGATGAGGCGGGTCGACTCGCTCTCGACGGGCAGTTCGAGTCGCTCGTCGAAACGCTCCGGCACGACGACGCGACGGCGTGGCGCCGGCCGGCGGCCGAAGGCCTCGTCGAGTTCGTCGAGGAGTGCGGTGCCGAAACGACGTGCAAATCCGTCGCGCGGCAGACGCAGGAGGTCGGCGACGCTGTGCACACCGAGCGCCACCAGGCCCTCGATGACCTTGTCCGGCCAACGCAGGCAGCCGAGCGGAAGCCGTCCGGCGAGTGCCGGCAACCGGTCGGGTGTGTCGATGCAAAGCCCGGCGGTGGCGCGTGCGAACCAGGTGGCTGCGCGCGGTGTCGGTGCGACGGCCGCCACCGCCTCGATCCCGAGGCCCCGCAGCTCGTCGAGCGCGCGGCGACGCAGCGCCTCGACGCCGCCGAAGAGCCCCAGGCTGCCGCGCACCTCGGCAAGCAGGCCGTCCGGCGGTTCGAGACTCACCAGTGGCGTGAACTGCAGGCCCCAGCGTGCCAGGCGTTCGAGCAGGGCCCGTTCGGCAAGCGGGCGCCGCTCGAGCAACTCGAGCCCCGGCACCAGCGCGAGCGCCGCATTGAGCCCGAGTCCGGGCACGACGCCGAGCTTCGCCGCCTGTGCGCTGCCCACGACCACCACCTGCGCGGATCCGCTGCCCTCGATGACACAGGCCAGGTCCTTCGCGCCCGGCACCCGGGCCGGCTCAGCCTGGCGCAGGGCCACGAGCGGCAGCCGCGGCAGGGCGAGACCGAGCCACAGTTCCCGTGCCGCCCGTGCCGGCACCAGCGGCGCGGCGGGCAGCGCGCCGAGACCACGCCGGACAGGCGCCGGCGACGCCGCGGCCGCGGACGACTCGAACAGGTCGCCGGTGTGGGGGTGGGAGGGCATGGGATGGAGGCTGGAGTTGGGGGAGCGGCCGGGGGTGGATCGAGAGATGTGAGCCGTGAGCCGTGAGCTGTGAGCCGTCAGAA
>CAZXAS010000205.1:0-1177 GCA_964638185.1 uncultured Steroidobacteraceae bacterium
CGTGCCTATTCCTCAAAACTCATCCCCACGTGGCTATACCCCGCATCCACGTACAACACCTCTCCGGTAATCCCGGCCGCGAGGTCCGAGCACAGGAACGCCGCGGCATTGCCGACCTCCTCAGTCGTGACGCTGCGCCGGAGCGGCGCTGCCTTCTCCACGTGGTGCAGCATCTTGCGAAAGCCCGGGATGCCGGCGGCCGCCAGGGTCTTGATCGGCCCGGCGGAGATCGCGTTGGCACGGATGCCCTTCGGGCCGAGGTCGGCGGCGAGGAAGCGCACGTTCGACTCGAGGCTCGCCTTGGCGAGGCCCATCACGTTGTAGGCCGGTACCGAGCGCACTGCGCCGAGGTACGACAGCGTCAGCAGTGACCCGGCGCGACCGGCCATGAGCGGCGCACCCGCTGCGGCGAGGGCGGTCAGGCTGTAGCTCGAGATCTCGTGCGCCTGGCGGAAGTTGTCGCGGGTCGTCGCTTCCACGAAGCTGCCGGTCAGGGCCTCGCGCGGGGCGAAGGCGACCGAGTGCACGATGATGTCGACGCCGCCCCAGGCGGACTTCAATCCGTCGAACGCGGCCGCGATCTGCTCGTCGAAGCTCACGTCCATAGGCATGACGAGCTTCGAGCCCGCCTCCGCGGCGAGATCGGTCACGCGGCTCTGGATGCGCTCGTTCTGGTAGGTGAACGCCAGCTCCGCACCCTCGCGTCGCATGGCCTGGGCGATGCCCCAGGCGATCGAGCGGTCGGTGGCGAGCCCGACGATCAGCGCCTTCTTGCCAGCCAGGAATCCCACGATGTCTCCCCCCGAGAGTGCGATCAGCCGCCGTAGTCGCGCGCGCCATTGACATGGATGGTCAGGTTTTGCCCGGCGCGCAGCGCCGTGCTGCCACCCATGCCGTTCCAGTCCTGCAGCTGCCGCACGCTCACGTCGAAGCGCCGCGCGATGGACGACAGCGTATCGCCGCGGCGCACCTTGTAGCGCATCTCACGCGTCGTTGTTCCGTCGGCCTGCGGGGTCGAGGTACTGGCCACGCGCACCACGCCGCCGCCGGGCGGACGCACGTTGAGCCGCTGGCCCGGCCGCAGGATGGCATTCTTGTTGATGCCGTTGGCGCGCGCGAGCTCGTTGACGCTCATGTTGTACTTGCGCGAGATGCTCCACAGGCTCTCGCCGCTCTT
>CAZXAS010000205.1:1277-4949 GCA_964638185.1 uncultured Steroidobacteraceae bacterium
GCCGTGACCCACTGGCTCCAGCCGGGGTTCAGCGCGTGCAGTTCCTCGACGTCGATGCCGGCGAGTTCCGCCGCGAGCCGGAGGTCCACCGGGCCGCCGGTCTGCACCACGCGGAAATACGGCGCGTCGGGGATCACCGGCAGGCGCACGCCATAGGCCTCCGGGTCGCGCACCATCCGCGCCAGCGCCAGCAGCTTGGGCACGTAGTCGCGGGTCTCGCGCGGCAGCGACAGCGAGAAGAAGTCGGTCTTGCGGCCGAGGGAGCGGGCGCGCGCGATGGCGCGGCGCACGTTGCCGTTGCCGTAGTTGTAGGCGGCGACCGCCAGCATCCAGTCGCCGTCGAACATGTCGTGCAACAGCGTCAGGTAGTCGAGCGCCGCACTGGTCGACAGCAGTACGTCGCGCCGCTGGTCCTGCCACCAGTCCTGGCGCAGGTGAAAGCGCTTGCCGGTGTCCGGGATGAACTGCCACAGCCCCGCGGCGTGCGAGCGCGAGTAGGCGAACGGGTTGAAGGCGCTCTCGACCACCGGCAGCAGCGCGAGCTCCATCGGCATGCCGCGCCGCTCCACCTCGTCGGTGATGTGGTGCAGGTAGCGCTGCGCGCGCTCGAACACGCGGTTCATGTAGTCGTTGTTGCGGACGTACCAGCCGAGCTGCACGTCCACCCACGGGTGCTCGACGTCCGGAAGCGCGAGGCCCAGGCGAATCCGCTCCATGACGTCCGGGTACACCACCGGCACTGGCGGCAGTTCGTCGTGCAGCGGCGCCTCGATCTCCGGCAGCGGCATCGGCGGCGGCAGGCTGGCGCGCTCGGCGGCGCGCGCGGCCGGGTCGTTCTGGATCACGGCGTCCGGCAGGGACGACACCGGCTGGGTCGGGGCCTGGCTGCAGCCGGCGGCGAAGGTCGTCATCGCAACGACCGCGGCCAGCGCCGGACCTGCCCTGCGCGGCCTCACCGGAAACCGTCCTTCCAGCGGCGGATCTCGGCGAAGACCTCGACCGGGGTCGCGAGGCGCGCCCCGGCATGGCGCTCCGCGGCATGCTGCACCGTCGCCACGCGCGCGCGAAGGAACGGGTTGACGCGCTTCTCGCGCCCGATGGTGGTGGGCACGGTGGGTTCGTCGCGGTCGCGCAGCGCCCGGGCCGTCAGCTCCCAGGCCTTGAGGTCGGCGTTCTCCGGCTCCACGTGCATCGCAAACCGCAGGTTGGCCAGCGTGTACTCGTGCGCGCAATAGACGCGCGTGTCGTCCGGCAGGGCGGAGAGCGCATCGAGCGAGGCGAGCATCTCGGCCGCCGTGCCCTCGAATAGCCGGCCACAGCCGGCACTGAACAGCGTGTCCCCGCAGAAGACCGCACCGTGGCCGTAGTAGGCGATGTGGCCCGAGGTGTGGCCGGGCACGTCGATCACCTCGAACGCGAGGCCGAGACCGGCCAGGTTCACACGGTCGCCGTCGCCGCAGGCGATGTACTCGGTGGGGACCGCCTCGCGCGCCGGGCCGTAGACGGTCGCGCCGGTGTGCGCGACGAGTTCCGCGACGCCGCCGACGTGGTCCGGGTGATGATGCGTGACCAGGATGGTGTCGAGTTCGAGCCCGGCGGAGTCGAGGGCGTGCTGCACCGCCCGGGCATCGCCCGGGTCGACCACCGCCACCCGCCGCCGGTCGGCGAGCCCGTGGACCAGCCACAGGTAATTGTCCGCGAATGCCCGAACCGGGATGACGTCAAGCATGGCGTGGTGAGGATAGCCTGTCCGCGCGGACCGGGGGCGGCCCGCGGGTATTAAACCGTCACAAATCCCGTAACGCCACCCCGGGCGTGTGCAGTTCTGCGACGTGACACGGTATCCTCGCCGCCATGCACATCGACTACCCGGGGCTCACCCACTGGCTGGACAGTCCGCTGGGCGCGGCACTGCTCGAACAGGAACGCGCCGCGGTGGGTGATGCCATCGAGTGCGTCTTCGGCCTGCAGTGCCTGCAGATCGGCGCCTGGGGACCGGCGGGACTCTTCCTCGACCAGGCGCGTACCCAGCGCCGTGCGCTGCTGTCGACCCGTGGCGACGTCGGCGCGGGCGTGCGCACGCTGGCATCGAGCCTGCCGGTGCAGTCCGACAGCATCGACTCGCTGATCCTGCCGCATACCCTCGAGTTCGAGGACAACCCGCACGAGGTGCTGCGCGAGGCCGAGCGCGTGCTCACCGGCGAAGGCACGCTCACCATCGTCGGCTTCGATCCGTTCGGGCCCTGGGCGCTGCGCCACCGCCTCGCGCGCGGCGGCTTCCCGCCCGGCATGGTGCGGGTGCTGTCCGAGCGGCGCGTGTCCGACTGGCTGAAGCTGCTCGGCTTCGACGTCGACCCCGCACGGCGCTTTCTCTACACGCTGCCCTTCGCGCGTGCCCAGCATGGGCGCGCCGGCCAATGGATGGAGCGCGGTGGACGGCGCGTCTGGCCGCGACTTTCGGGCGCCTACGTGTTGCTGGCCAAGAAGCGCGTGTTCCGCATGACGCCGCTGCGCCTGCGCTATGCGTCGCGCCCAAGGGTGATCGCCGGCGGCCTCGCCGAGCCCTCGGCCCGGGTCGGCACGTGAGCGAGGTGGAGATCTACACGGACGGGGCTTGCCGCGGCAACCCCGGTCCCGGCGGCTGGGGCGTGCTCCTGCGCGCCGGCGACCGCGAACGAGAATTATTCGGCGGCGAGAACCCGACCACCAACAACCGCATGGAACTGACCGCCGCCATCCGTGCGCTCGAGGCCCTCAAGAAGCCCTGCCGGGTGGCGCTCTACACCGACTCCCAGTACGTCCGCCTCGGCATCACCGAGTGGCTGCCGAACTGGGTGGCGCGCGGCTGGAAGACCGCCGACCGCAAGTCGGTCAAGAACCAGGACCTGTGGCAGCAGCTCGACGAACTGCGCCACCGTCACCAGGTCGAGTGGCACTGGGTCCGCGGCCACTCGGGGCATCCGGAGAACGAGCGGGCGGACGCGCTGGCGAATCGGGGAATCGATGAGGTGGCGAGCAGTGAGCCGTGAGCCGTGAGCCGTGAGCCGTAAGAGGGGAGCGGATAGCCGATAAACGAGGCCGGTTGACCGACCGGCCTACGGCCCACCGTACCCCGCGGCTCACTTCTTGCAGCTCACGGCTGGCTTCTTACGGCTCACGGCTCACGGTTCACGGCTCACGGCTCACGGATCACTTCTTACGGCTCACTTTCCTCCCGCTCACGGCTCACAGTTCACTTCCGCTACAATCCCGCCCCATGCGCCAAATCGTCCTCGACACGGAAACCACCGGCCTCGAGGTTACCCAGGGCCACCGTGTCATCGAGATCGGCTGCATCGAGCTCAAGGACCGCCGCCCGTCGGGGCGCAGCTTCCACCGCTACCTGCAGCCGGACCGCGAAGTCGACCCGGGCGCCCTTGCGGTGCACGGCATCACCAACGAGTTCCTGGCGACCCAGCCGCGCTTCGCCGACGTCGCAGACGAGTTCCTCGGCTTCGTCGAGGGTGCGGAGCTCGTGATCCACAACGCGGCCTTCGACATCGGCTTCCTGGAGGCGGAACTCAGGCGGCTCGACCGCCCGGTGAAGATGCTCACCGAGCTCTGCGGCGTGCTCGATACCCTGCTGCTGGCGCGGCGCCTGCATCCCGGCCAGCGCAACAGCCTCGACGCGCT
>CAZXAS010000206.1:0-2670 GCA_964638185.1 uncultured Steroidobacteraceae bacterium
CCTCGACGCGGCATGCCTCACCACAGGCAGAGCACCGGAGGGGACAGTCCCCGCCGGTCAGTCGAGGTCGGAGGCGAGCGCCCGGGCCGATTGCGGCGAGAGGTTGACCGAGTGCGTGTACGCCGGATGCTCGATGCCGATCGTGACCGGCGTGCCCGACTTCACCGCCGAGCGCATGGCCGGCGACAACTCGAACCTCAGCCAGTGCACCGACGACGTCTTCTGCTCGTTCTCCCGCTCGAGATCCTCGTCCGCGATCGCAAGCACCCGCTCGAAGCCGGCGACCTGCACGTAGCACCGCCGCTCGACGCCCTTCAACCGCTCGAGCGCCAGCTTGCGCTCGTCGGCATCCGGGTACTCGATCAGGAAGGTCGCCTTCCAGTTGCTGCCGTCGGGGATCAGCGGGTTGTAGGCGTCGAGCTCGTCCTGGATGCCGTCCGGCTCGAAGATGCGCTCCACCCGCAGCATCTCCTGCACCTGGTACTGGATCGTCAACCGGTCCTCGAAGACCCAGGTGGTGTTCGGCCCGACGGCGATGGTGCGGTGCTTCTTGTGCTCCAGCACGCGATTGCGGAAGTCGATGCGCTGGCGTGCGTACTGCTCGAGGCTGAACAGGTCCTGCGCCTTCAGCGGTCCGCGGAACACGATCTCGTTGCTTCCCATGGTGGCCTCCTCAGATTCCGTATGCGTAGCGCAGGAGGCTCAGCGGATGCTCCGGACCACGCCCCTTGTCCGCCAGGCCGTGCGCGATCTGGTCGCCGGCCATCGGGCAATCGCTCGCGTAGTGGTCGGGTTTCGCCGCCTGCACGCGCTGCACCACCGGCCGGCCGATCTTCGCCGAGGTCTCGTGGAACTCGCTCTTGACCGCATAGGTGCCGTTGTGTCCCGAGCAGCGCTCGATCACCTCCACCGTGGTGCCCGGCACCAGCTTCAGCGCGTCGCGGGTCTTGAGCCCGATGCGCTGCACCCGCAGGTGGCAGGGCACGTGGTAGGACACGCGCCCGAGCGTGTGGGGGAAATCGGTGCGGAGCTTGCCGCCCTTGTGTCGCAGCATCAGGTACTCGAACGGGTCGTAGGTGCGTTGCTGGACCTTTCGCACCTGCTCGTCGTCCGGATACATGAGTGGCAGTTCCTGCTTGAACATCAGCGCGCAGGAGGGCACAGGCACGACGATGTCCCAGCCCTCGTCGACCATCCGGGCGAGCGCCGGGATGTTGTGCTGCTTGAGCCTGTCGACCGCGTCGAGATCGCCGAGCTCCAGCTTCGGCATGCCGCAGCACTTCTCCGAGGCGAGCGTGGTGACCGGGATCCCGTTGTGGTTCAGCACCGCCACGAGGTCCTCGTCCATCTGCGGCAAGTTGCGATTGCCGTAGCAGGTCGCGAACACGACCACCTTGCCGCGCGTGTCGTCCGTCGCCACGGCCTCGAGCGCCGGTTTCGAGCGGGCCGCCTCGCGCTTGTGGAAGGACCGCGAGTAGTAGTCGGGCACGGGCGCATCGGGGTGCACGCCCAGGGTCTTGTCGAGCAGCTTGCGGCCGAGCTTGCTGCGGTTGGTGGCGTTCACCAGCTCGGCCACCACCGGGATGCCGGCGAGGGCGCCGACGGCATCGGTCGAGGTCAGGATCCGGTCGCGGATCCTCGTCCCGCCCTTCCGGTGCTTCACCGCCTTGGCGCGCAGCATGAGGTGCGGGAAGTCCAGGTTCCACGGGTGCGGCGGCACGTACGGGCACTTCGACAGGTAGCACATGTCGCAGAGGTAGCAGTGGTCGACCACCTCCCAGTAGGCCTCCCTGGCCACGCCGTCGACCTCGCCGGTCGAGGACTCGTCGACGTGGTCGAACAGCACCGGGAAGGAGTTGCACAGGCTGACGCAGCGCCGGCAGCCGTGGCAGATGTCGAACACGCGCTCGAGTTCCTTGAACAGCGCCCCCTCATCCCAGAACTCAGCGCTCTTCCAGTCGAGCGGATGGCGCGTCGGCGCCTCCAGACTGCCCTCTCGGCCGCCCGTCATCGCTTCACTCACCGCCACTTCCCCTTGGTTTTCCAGCACCCCGATGCAGAACGGGGCGGGCGACCCGCCCGCCCCGTTCCGGCGTCATCGACCGCGTCCGACCGGCTCAGGCGAGCTGATCGAGGGCCTTCTGGAAGCGGTTGGCGTGCGAGCGCTCGGCCTTGGCCAGCGTCTCGAACCAGTCCGCGATTTCGTGGAAGCCCTCGTCGCGCGCGGTCTTGGCCATGCCCGGGTACATGTCGGTGTACTCGTGGGTCTCGCCGGCGATCGCCGCCTTGAGGTTGTCCGAGGTCTCGCCGATCGGCAGGCCCGTCGCCGGGTCGCCGACCTGCTCGAGGTACTCGAGGTGGCCGTGCGCGTGGCCGGTCTCGCCCTCGGCGGTCGAGCGGAAGACCGCGGCGACATCGTTGTAGCCTTCCACGTCGGCCTTCTGGGCGAAATACAGGTAACGACGGTTCGCCTGCGACTCGCCGGAGAATGCGTCCTTCAGATTGCCTTCGGTCTTGCTGCCCTTCAGGTTCACGGAAATTCCTCCTACCGCGGTATGACAATTCGAGTCTTGCTGCGCGTGTCGGACCTGATTTAGACCAAGTCTAACACTGCATGGAATGGTGCGCCGTGACCACCCCCAAGTCAACCGGTCGCGGGCGCGCGCCGGC
>CAZXAS010000206.1:2770-4947 GCA_964638185.1 uncultured Steroidobacteraceae bacterium
CGCAGCGGGCCTCGACACGCGTTGACCCTGCTTCATGCGCGTGTGTACCTTAGCCGAATCCGCCCAGCGCCGAATCGCGACAAATAGCGTGAACAAAAAGACCCGGACGGTCGACTTCGAAGCGGCCATGACCGAACTCGAGCAGATCGTCGAGCGGCTCGAGCATGGCGACCTGCCGCTCGAGGATTCACTCAAGCAGTTCGAGCGCGGTGTCGAGCTCACGCGGACCTGCCAGTCGGCGCTCAAGCGCGCCGAGCAGAAGGTGCAGGTCCTGAGCGCCCGGCCGGGCGCGGAACCCGTGATCGAGGACTTCGAGCCGGACGGCGAGAGCTGAGGCGCCCGGCTTGCTGGCCCAGGAGCATTCGATCATCGAGCGGATGGACCTCTACCGCTCACGGGTGGAAGCCGCGCTCGGGCGATTCCTGCCCGCACCCGAGCGGGCGCCGGCAAGGCTGCACCAGGCCATGCGCTACGCGGTGCTCGGCGCGGGCAAGCGCATCCGGCCCGTGCTCTGCTACGTCACCGGCGAGGCGATCGGCGTTCCGCCCGAGGCGCTGGACGCCCCGGCCGCCGCGGTCGAGTTCATCCATGCCTACTCGCTCGTCCACGACGACCTGCCGGCCATGGACGACGACGACCTGCGGCGCGGCCGGCCGACGACCCACCGCGCCTTCGACGAGGCCACCGCGATCCTCGCCGGCGATGCCCTGCAGGTGCTGGCGTTCGAGATCCTCGCATCCGACGCGGCGCACCCGGCCGACCCCGGCGTGCGCCTCGGGATGATCCGGCTCCTGGCCACGGCGAGCGGTACCGCCGGCATGGCGGGTGGCCAGGCGCTCGACCTCGCCGCCGCCGGCCATGGACTCAGGCTCGACGAGGTCGAGCAGATGCACCGGCTCAAGACCGGTGCGCTGATCGAGGCGAGCGTGATGATGGCCGCGGCCGCGGCGCCGGGCCTCGCGCGCGCGCATCACCAGGGCCTCGAGCGCTACGCCCGCGCGCTCGGGCTCGCGTTCCAGATCGTCGACGACCTGCTCGACGTGCTCGGCGACGAGGACACCGTCGGCAAGCCGGTTCGGGCGGATGCGGCGGCCGCCAAGCCGACGTACCCGGCCGTGGCGGGGGTCGCCGCCGCGCAGGCCCGCGCCCGGGCGCTCCGCGACGAGGCGCTCGCGGCGCTCGAGGTGTTCGACGGCGCCGCGGAGGGGCTCGCCGCGCTCGCCCGCTTCGTGGTCGACCGGCGCCAGTAGGGCGCCCGGCCGCGACGCGGTAGACTTGCGCCATGACCCTCGAAGAGCGCTTCCCGCTGCTGGCCCACATCGATGCCCCGGCGGCGCTGCGCGCCCTGCCGGAGACCGAGCTGCCGCGTGTCGCCGACGAGCTGCGCGAGTTCCTGGTGCATGCCGTCAGCCAGAAGGGCGGCCATTTCGCCGCGGGCCTCGGCACGGTCGAGCTCACCGTGGCGCTGCACTACGTGTTCAACACGCCCCACGACCGCCTGGTCTGGGACGTGGGCCACCAGGCCTACCCGCACAAGGTGCTCACCGGCCGGCGCGACCGGCTGGTCAGCATCAAGCACCACGGCGGACTCGCGCCCTTCCCGACCCGCAGTGAGAGCGAGTACGACACCTTCGGCGTCGGGCATTCCAGCACCTCGATCAGCGCCGGACTCGGCATGGCCATCGCCAACCGGCTGGAGGGTGGCGACCGGCGCGTCGCAGCGATCATCGGTGACGGCGCGATGAGCGCCGGCCTCGCCTGGGAGGCGCTCAACCACGCGGGCAGCCTCGACGTCGACCTGCTGGTGATCCTGAACGACAACGACATGTCGATCTCCGAGAACGTCGGCGCGCTGTCGAACTACCTCGCTCGCCTGCTGTCCGGACGGATCTACGGCCACCTGCGCGAGAACTCGAAGAAGGTGCTGCGGCGCATGCCCACCGCCTGGGAACTGGTGCGTCGCTCCGAGCTGCATGCCAAGGGCATGGTGCTGCCGGGCACGCTGTTCGAGGAAATGGGTTTCAACTACATCGGCCCGCTCGACGGCCACGACGTGGCGTCGCTGACGACGACGCTGCGCAACATGCGGATGCGGCCCGGTCCGCAGCTGCTGCACGTGGTCACGCAGAAGGGCAAGGGCTACGCGCCGGCCGAGGCCGACCCCATCACCTGGCACG
>CAZXAS010000207.1:0-1432 GCA_964638185.1 uncultured Steroidobacteraceae bacterium
CTTTTAACCGGTTGGTCGCTGGTTCGATCCCAGCACGGCCCACCATCCCGCGTGGGGGCAGTGGCCTCGATGATCCTGAGCTGGGCCATCGAGTTTGTGAAACGTTTTAGATACATGGAGTTGGCCGTGGTTTCTCGATCCGCGGTCAGGTGTGTCCAGGCTCAAAATAGATTGCAAATGATTCTCATTCGCATATAATCACTGGGAGCATCATCAAGGAGAGCGTCATGTTGCGGCGGAGTTTGGACGTGAACGAAGCTCCTGGCGGGCACACGGACGGCGTGCGGCAGGAACGGCGCATCGTCGAGACCTGGAGCGATCGGGTGGTCTCGGCCGTGGCCTGGCTGGCGGTGGCGGCGTCGTTCCTGTCGGTGACCGCGCTGCCGTGGACGGCGGCCTGATCGGCCTGAGTCAGCGCGTGGGCAGCGGCAGCCCTTGCTGCCTGAGGAACGACAGCTTGTCCCAGTAGCCGCGCTGGTACGCGATCCGGCCGTCGACCACCCGGAAGAACCCCGACCCCCGCAA
Source organism: uncultured Steroidobacteraceae bacterium (assembly GCA_964638185.1). Classification (GTDB taxonomy): domain Bacteria; phylum Pseudomonadota; class Gammaproteobacteria; order Steroidobacterales; family Steroidobacteraceae; genus SG8-30. Next base: position 526 of record CAZXAS010000207.1, read on the forward strand.
GCCGCGCGGATCACGCCACTCGAGCGCCGCCCACTCGCCGTCCTCGAGCACCTGCTCGACGATGCAGACCATCTCGGCCGCGGCGAACTCACGCGCGAACATGTCGCGAATCGCCTCGCGACCTTCCACAGCACCCTCGGCAACCTGGTGATTGACCGCGGCGGCGGTGTAGAGCGCCGCGAGCGCGTCCGCGTCGCCACGATTGAAGGCGTCTACCCAGGCGAGCACGACCGCGCGCGGGCCCGGCGGCTGCCCTGAGGCAGCCGGCATGGCATGCGCTGTGTCGTCGTCGTTCATGCAGGGCGACCTCGACATCGACGGGCACTTCCGCGCGGGGAGTATGCCCAAGCCTCTCTATACTGTCGAAAGCCACCCGAAGGAAAGCGGATGGGACCGGTAGCGCGCGCACTGATCATCCTCAACGGTCTCGTGTTCTTCATCCAGGCCGGGGATCCGAACGCGCTCGTTGCCGACTTCGCCCTGTGGCCGGCGGGGAGCTTCGCCGTGCCCGAGCTCGGCAGGGAAGTCGGATTCGAGCCCTGGCAACTCGTCACCTACAGCTTCCTTCACGGCAACCTCGCACACCTCGCGCTCAACATGTTCGGGCTTTGGATGTTCGGCCGCGACGTCGAGTATCGCCTCGGCTCATCGCGCTTCCTCGCCATGTATTTCTCGGCCGTGCTGACGGCCGCGCTCACGCAACTGGTGGTCGTGTCGAGCGTCATCGGCGGACCGCCGACACCGACGGTCGGCGCTTCGGGTGGTGTGTTCGGCGTGCTGCTGGCGTTCGGCCTGCTGTTCCCGCGACGCACCGTGGTGCTGCTCATCCCGCCGATCCCGATGCCCGCGTGGCTGTTCGTGACCCTCTACGGCGCGATCGAACTCATGAGCGGCGTGATGGGCACGA
>CAZXAS010000207.1:1532-4937 GCA_964638185.1 uncultured Steroidobacteraceae bacterium
GGTAGCTGTCAGGGGCTGGGGGTCTGCTGGCGGAAATGGGTCAGCAGGAATTCTTCTTCGGAGGGGGTCAGGTCGAAGCGGCGCGAGGCTTCCTCGATCGCGGCGGCATCGTGGCGGTGCTCGTCGCTGAGCCAGCGGATGGCGCGCCGGAGTGCCTCGCCGTGGGGCAGCAGGGGCCCTTCGCTCACGGCCGGCGGCCTGTCCGGGCCATCAGAAATTGGCGCGCCGCACGGCGTCGTCGTGCATGCGCCGCAGGAAGGACTGGATCGCCGTCTCGGCATCGTCCGCCTTCATGAGTTGCTGCTGCTCCATGAGCGCCGCCATGTCGCGGACGGTCCGCGTGCCGTCGATCATCGCCATGATGAACGCATAGACCCGCGTGGACAGTGCCTGTTCGCGAAACTCCGGCAGCGCCGGCACTGCAACGTCCGCGCGCTCGAGCCACGCTGGCCGCGGCATCGCATCGCCGACCGGCACCTCGGCGCGACGGGTCGCGGCGAAGGCAATGACGCGTTCGAGGCGCGAGTGGCGGCTCGCCGGCGAGCGCATGTAGGGCAGCTCCGACTCGACGACCTCGCCCATCTCGAAGCCTGCGCCGGGCGCGAGTGCCTGCAGCTCGTCGAGGCTGTAGCAACTCGCCGGTCGCCGGTCACTGTAGGCCAGCGAGCCGAAGTCGACCCAGCGACCGCCGGGCGCCAGCAGCCGGTTGATGCGGGTCATGAGCACCCTGAGATCCTCGGGCACGATGTCGACGAACCACGGCGTGATCACCGTATCGAAGCTGCCGGCGGCGAACGGCGCGGCCAGCGCATCGCCGAGCACGAACTCGAGGCCCGGCCGGGCCGGCGCCGGTGCGGCGAGGCGGCGCAGCACCGCATGGTCGGCGAGCCGGCGCGGCGCGATCGGGAATTCATGCAGTTCCAGGCTCTCGCCGGCAGCCATGTGCGCGCCGACGAGCGCGAGCAAGGGATTGAAGTCGAGCGCAACCGTCAACGGCGCGCCGAGCGCCTGGTGCAGGTCGTAGGCGAGCCTTCCTGCGCCGGCACCGAGCACCAGGGTACGGCCAGGCTCGCCGGGCATCACGCCGCGCAACAGGTCCAGGGACAGGCGGTTCTCCTGCTCGCCCCAGCTCCAGTCGCGATGCAGGTTCGCGTAGTAGGTCGACAGTCCCTGGCTCGTGGGCAGTGGCGTGCGCAGTGCCAGGTGCACTTCGTAACGCTCCTCGCGCCCGCGCAGGCCGAGCGGCGCCAGGAACTCGCCGAGTCGCCTGGCGTGGTCACGGTGCGCCCGCGCCAGCAGTTCCAGCCGTTGGCGGGTGAGGGCATGCAGCCCTTCGAGCGCGAGGTCGGCCTCGTACACGGCCGCTTCGCGCAAGAGGTGCTGCAGCAGCAGGTGCAGCCGTCCGCGCCACTCGACCAGCGCGGCCCGCGGTTCCGGGAAGAGCCACGGGACCGGGCCGAGGTGCGGAAAGTCGATGCGGCAGCGTAGGCAGCCCGCGCCCGCGGGTCCGAAGGTCAACGGCCCGTGCCCGCAGGCCGGGCAGGCGAGCAGGTCCTTGAGGCCGGTATTCCAGGTTGCCAGGTTCGTCCTCCAGTGCCGCCGATCCAGTCCGCCGGGATCCCGCCCGCGAGGTCAGCGCAGTTGAATCATGCCCCAGGGCGGCTCGAACCGAGTGTGCGCGAGGCCACGAGACCGATCACGATGAACACGACCAGCGTTCCCGCCCCCGATCCCCAGTCGAGCCCGAGTGGCCGCCACAGCACGGCAAGCGGCAGCACGACCTCCAGCGCCTGGTCGAGGCCGGGGACGAAGGCGCCCGGCCGCAGCTTCATGCGTCGCTTGGCGAAGCTCGACAGGGCATCGCCCAGCATCGCCGCAAAGCCGGCCGCCGCGCCGGCGCCGGCCGGGCATTCGACGACGACGGCAGTCGTGAGCGCCGCCAGGACGGCGACGACGAGCCCGCGCCAGGTCTTGTGCGCGCCGAACAGGCGTGCCCCGTCGGCGAGCCTGACGCCGAGATCCAGTGGTGCCGCGAGCCGTGGGCCCAAGAGCCAGCTCGTGACCACCGGGGCGCTGTTGGCGACCACGATGATCACCAGCGCCTGCCACGACAGCCACTCACTCATCGCCTGGCATTCCCGTCCACGGCGGAATGATGCCCGAACGCCGGCTGGTATAGTTCCGTGATGGCCCGCCACCAGATCGACGGTCCGTGTCGCATCGAGCGCCTGCCGCCGTCGGGCGTGGTCGTGGCGACCGCGACCGCAGCCGACCCGGCGCCCTGCCTGGTACTGGTCGCCGGCGTGGAACCGGCGCCACCGACCAGGGTGCACGATCCACGGGTCGAGCCGACCGGCCCCGGCAGGTGGCGGCTAAGCTGTCGCGAGGGCGAGTTCGAACTGCGCGCCGCCGGCCTGGAGTGGCTCGACCCCCGGCCTCAGCTGTTCCAGGAACTGCTCGCCGGCCACGCCTTGCGCACCCGCGACCGGGTCGTGGCGCGCGGCCTGCTGCTGCTGCTCGGGCTGCCGGGCGGTGCGCGGCTGCTGCGCGCCTGGCACGCGCGACGGGGCTGAACCCGCGGTTCCCGCGCTTGCGCTCGGCCGCGCGCCGCGGGTAGATTGACCAGGTTTTGTGCGCTGCAAACACGATCCGGAAACGGCCGGCGTCGCAGGCGGCGCCGTGGGGTCTCGGAGCGATGTCTACACAGCGTTGGTGGGTACACAAGTTCGGCGGTTCCAGCGTCGCCGACGCGGCCTGCTTCGAACGGGTGGCGCAGATCCTGGAGGCTGAGCCACGCGCGCGCCTGGCGGTCGTGCTGTCGGCCTGTCGCGGCGTCACCGACACACTGCTTGGGCTCGTGAATGCGGCTGAGCGCCGCGACGAGGCCGCCTGCCACCAGGGCCTCGCCGAGCTGCGCCAGCGCCATCAGTCCATCGCGCAGGCGCTGCTCGAGGCGACGGCGGCCGGGGACTACCTCGCGCGTCTCGACGCCGACCTGAAGGACATCGAAGGCATCCTGCATACCGTCGCGCTCATCCGCGCAGCCGGCGAGAACGTGCGTGACCTCGTCTCCGGCTTCGGCGAGATCTGGTCCACGCGCCTGTTCGCGAGCTACCTCGCGGCGCGCGGCCGGCGTCGCGACGTGCGCTGGGTCGACGCCCGCGACATCCTGGTGGTCGAATGGGGACCGCTCGGCCCGGCCGTGCAATGGGAAGCCTCGCGCGCCCGCGCGGCCGCGCTGCCGGCCGACGGCACGCTGGTCATCACCGGGTACGTCGCCTCGACCCCTGACGGACTGCAGACGACGCTCGGCCGCAACGGCAGCGACTATTCGGCGTCCATCTTCGGCGCGCTGCTCGACGCCGAGGAAATCGTCATCTGGACCGACGTCGACGGCGTCCTCTC
>CAZXAS010000208.1:0-4728 GCA_964638185.1 uncultured Steroidobacteraceae bacterium
TCCGCTGGCTCGCCTGGGTGGCGGCGCGGCCGCCGCTGTGCTGGCTGCTGGAGCCAGGCTATCGGACCTTCCTGCGCATCCGACCCCTCGTCAGTCGTGCCGCCCGGTCCTGTCGGTGAGCGCCGCGCGAAGGGCGCCGACTTCCTCGCGCAGCAGGCGCAGTTCATGCGTCGTCGGGTTCTCCGGTTCCCGCCCGGCGGCCACCGCGGCGTCATGCTGCGCCTGCATCGCATTGACGATGGTCGCGATGAACAGGTTGAGCACCATGAAGGTGGCCACCAGGATGAATGACAGGAAGTAGATCCAGGCGAGCGGGTAGGTGGCCATGATCGGTCGCGCGATGCTGGTCCAGCTTTCGAGGGTCATGATCTGGAACAGCGAGAACATCGAGCCGGGCAGGGTGGCGAACCACTGCGGGAAGCCGGCGCCGAACAGCTTCGTGCCCATCACCGCGAACACATAGAAGAACAGCAGCAGCAGCATCACGACGGAACCCAGGGCCGGCAGGGCCCCGATCACCGACTCGACGACGAAGCGCATGCGTGGTACCGCCGAGATGAGGCGCAGGAGCCTCAGCACCCGCAACGCGCGCAATACCGCGAGTGGACCCGCCTCCGGTGCCAGCGCGATGCCTATCACCACGGTGTCGAAGACATTCCAGGGGTTGCGCCAGAACGCCGCGCGCTGGGCGAAGAGCTTGAGCGCGAGTTCCAGCACGAACACCGAGAGGATCATCGCATCGATGGCGAGCAGCGGGCCGCCCACCACCGCCATCAAGGCTGGCACGGTCTCGAGCCCGAGGGTCACGGCATTGATCGCGATCAGCACCACGATCAGCCGCTCGATGCGCGGGCTGCCGACGAACGCGGCAACTCGCTCGCGCAAGGTGGCTGCGGGCGCGGAGGGGGCAGGCGCGGGGGTCACGGGGCCTCCATGGCCGTCAAGGGAAGCGTGTTGTTCGGGCCGACCGGTGGAAAGAGCCAGCGGCCCCGGGGTAAGCCGAACTGGGATGCGCGAATATGAGATCGGCCATTGGCCGTGTCAAGGCGCGAGACGGCGGGGCCCCGCCCGGCCGAGGGGTCGCATGACCAGGCCCGAGCACGCATAATCCCCCGGACATGCTGCGCACCACAGCGGGCGAGGAGGTGCACATGTCCACGATCCTGCCAGCCGTGCTCGGTGGCCTGATTGCCGCCACGGCCGTCGCGAGCGAGGCCCGGGCGGAGTTCACGCCCGTCCCGTCGCGGGAGTATCGCGAGTTCGTCAATCCCCCCAACCCGGTCAAGGGCGAGGCGCTCGTGGGCGTGGCCGTCGTCCCGTCACCCGGCGCCCAGCGCTCGAGCGTCCTGCAGGTGTACTTCGGCGCCCCGTACTCCGGGCCGCTGGTCATCGAGACGGCGACCGCGGACGGCAGCTTTCGCGGCAGCGGCGAGTTCGCCGGGTCGAGCGACGGCGCGGGCTGGGTGCGCCTGCAACTCGACTCCGGTGCTGGCGATCCGGTCCGGCCGGCCGATCCCGAGGCGCTTGCAGTGGCGGCTCGTGGCGACGCCCCCAGCACCTTCCGCGTGGCGCACTGGGGCGACGGGGCGGTCAGCGAGGACGGCCTGCTGGTGCGGCTGTACGTCAATGCGCGGCGCGGCGACATGTCCGTGCAGGCCGGCAGCGAGAAGATCCGCTGCAAGCGCGTGAGCGGTCAGCGGCTGCTGCGCTTCGACATGTACTGCGACGTCCCCTGGGCCAGCATCCCCGACGACGGCACCGTCACGCTGGTGCGTCGCGACGGCTTCAACGTGCTGCCGCAACGCGTGACCATCGCGCGCTGAATCCTTCATGAAGGCACGACGTCCTCGCGCGGGGTTCTGGTCCGTGCCCGTCGTGGCGGTCGCGGCGCTGTGCCTCCTCGGACTCGCCGTCGCGCCTTACGGACTGAGTCCATCACCACAGACGGTGTTCTCGGTCCAGGCTCGAACGGGCGTCGTCGAGGTCATCCCGAGTTGCTCCCGCAGCCTCGTCTGGGACTTGCCGCGCGGACGGGTCCTGCCCCGGAGCTGCGACGCGGACGATCCGGCTGACTGCGGTGGCGAGCACGACACGGTGACGGTCTCGCTTCTGGCGGGATCCACTGCGCGCATCGAGATGCGGGCCGATGGCCGCTGGACCATCGTTTTCGGCGTCACCGATGCCGCCGTCTGTCCCGGCTCCGGCGACCGGCCGGTCCGCGTCGCCACCGACCTCGGCGACCTGCCGCCCGACGGGCAGGGCTACTTCTTCGTCGCCTCGCCACCGGCCGACGGCGAGCCGGCACCGGCCTTCGCGCTGCCGCTCGCCGGGCGGGTCATCATCGGCCAGTTCGTCGAGTTCGGCGGCGGCTGGTCGGAAGTGCACTCGCCGACGCTGACGGAAGGCCGGGTGCTCGGTCGCGATGCCGCCATCGGTACCGGTGAGCGGCTGACGCTGCTCGACGAGGAGATCGATCCGGGCAGCATCGTGGACACGCAGCTGCCGCGGATGGAGGCCGGTGGCGCGACGGGCGCAACCCAGGCGCCGGCGGCGACCGGGTTCATCCTCAGTAACATCGGCGATGCGTCGAGCGACAGCAGCGAGATGCTGGTCCAGTTGTCGCAGCAGCGCTCGGTCGGTGTCATTCCCTACGACGGTGTCGGCCGGAGGCTCGAGGTGCCGCGCTGGAAGATCTGGTGGGATTCGCCGTTGCCGCAGCTCGCGGCGAGCTTCGTGGGCGTGCTGGCCGGCTTGTTCGGCCTTTATCTCGCCGCGCGGGAATCGTATATCGCGCACCAGGAGCGTTGTTCGGACGCTCCCGCCGACGCGCCGCCGGCCGATGCTCATGCAGGGCGCGGGACTGCGCCGGAGGCGGGGGCAAGCCCAGGGGAGAAGGAGCGATGAGGGGAGGGGATTCCAGGAGCATTGCCGCGTTCACGGGCGCGGCAGCCACGATGATGTATCTCGTCAGCCCGTCCGTGCTCGCGGAGCCGGTCGAGCTTCGCCACGACGCCGGTGTGGGCGCCGGGTACACCTTCGGCCGCGGGTCGACCTGCACCGTGCTGACGGCCGAGCACGTGGTACGTGACGCGGTCGGACCCATCGAGGTCCTCGACCGTTCCGGCGCGAAGACGGCCGGGGACGTGATCTATGCCAACGAGGCCTACGACCTTGCTTTACTCAGCCTCCCGGATGCCGGTCCGGTCGCATGCTCGAGCACATGGCCGGACGTCGACTGGTTCAAGGCGGCGCGTTTCAGCTCGAAGACGCAGTTCGAGGCGGTACGCCACTACCCGGACGGCAACGAGGTGCTGGTGTTGCTGCGCTATGCCGGTGGCACGCCGCAACGCTTCACGCTGGCGCCGCTCGACAAGAGGCGCATCGTCGAGTCGGACTCCGGCTCGATCGTGATGCTCGACGGTGAGCTGGCTGGCATCGTCCAGTCGGTTGATCCGGCCGAGGACCGGGTCGAGGTGCTGCGCTTCGACACCATCGACCAGCTGGTCGGAGATCGCTTCCGTAGCATCGACGCCTCCGCGGCGCTGAGTTTCGCGGGCGTGTTCCAGTCCGGACGGTTGCATCCGACCTGGAGCACGTATATCCAGTCCTGGCTGCTGGAACAGGCCGGTCGATCGATCGTGCCCGCAGGCGATCCCGCCGCTCGCTGCGATTTCCAGGTGGAGGTCGTCAGCTGGGATCGCACCAGCGCCCCGAACCCGCAGTACGCGACGGTCGAGAATCAGCTCAAGATGTGCGGCAAGAACGGCTGGGTCTGGGAGCAGATGTGCTCCGCAGGCAAGAAGGCCCAGGGCAGCACGCCAAAGACAGTGCCGGTCCACAAGCTCATGCTGAACGTCAGCATGACGCCGCCCGGCGGCGCCACCTCGGCCAAGCTCGGCATGTCGAACCTCATCCCGCCACCGAGCCTCGGCACCAGCGGGCCGCAGCTCGAGCTCGCGGTGCTGCAGACGGCGGTCGCGCAGGTGTCCAGCGAACTGTTCCAGCAGGGCGCCTGCAACTGACGCCGCCGGGCAGCGACTGCCGGTCAGCGGTTGCCGGCGCGCTGCCTTTCGCGGGCGACGGCTCGCCAGCCGATGTCGGTCCGGTACTGCATGCCCGGGAAGCTGACGCTGCCGAGCAGTGAGTACGCCTGCTGCTGTGCGGCGAGCACGCTGTCGCCGAGGCCAACCGCGCACAGCACGCGCCCGCCCGCGGTCACGATCCACTCGCCGTCGAGCCGCGTGCCGGCGTGGAAGACCTTGCCCGGCAGTTCGGCGGCACGCTCGAGGCCCTCGATCACGGCTCCGGTCTGTGCGCCGTCGGGATAGCCCGGGGCCGCCATCACGACGCCGACCGCGGACCGCGGGTCCCACTCCGCCGCGACCTCGTCGAGCCGGCCGTCGAGCGCCGCCTCGCACAGGTCGGCGAGGTCGGACTTCAGGCGCGCCAGCACCGGCTGGGTCTCCGGGTCGCCGAAGCGGCAGTTGAACTCCAGCACGTTGGGCGTGCCGTCTGCGGCGATCATCAGGCCGGCGTACAGGAAGCCGGTATATGGCGTGCCTTCCGCGGCCAGGCCACGCACGGTGGGCTCGATGACCTCGCGCATGATGCGCTCGTGCATCGCGGCGGTGACCACCGGGGCAGGCGAGTAGGCGCCCATTCCACCGGTGTTCGGGCCGCCATCGCCGTCGCGCAGGCGCTTGTGGTCCTGCGACGTGGCGAGTGGCA
>CAZXAS010000209.1:0-4650 GCA_964638185.1 uncultured Steroidobacteraceae bacterium
CCCGCAAGCGGCGCGCCTATAATCGCGCATGGCAGACGCCGTCATCGGCACCGAGAAGACGTCGGTCGACGACCGGCTGATGGTGATGCTGTTCCTGGCGGGACTGTTCCACCTCATCCTGATCCTCGGCCTGACCTTCGCCCCACCCGCGCCCGACGCCGGTGGCGACGTGCCCACGCTCGAGGTCATGCTCGTCGGCGATGCGGTGCCCGAGAGCGCGCGCAATGACGAGGCCCGCTACCTCGCCGAGCGTACCCAGCAGGGCGCCGGCAACATGCTCGACTCCTCGCGTTCGAAGATGCCGACCGCGTCCGATTCGCCGTTCGACCAGTCCGGCCTTCCCGGCATGCCGCTCGCGCCGACGTCCGAGGCCGGCCCGACCGGCGGCGAGGACGAGGTGGTGGCGTCATCGGGCGTCGCGCGGCGCCCGACCTACGCTGCCGACGCGAGGGAGGCCGCAGCGGATGCCACGGCCCCGCCCGAGCTCATCGCCGGCATCCCGGCGCTGCTGCCCTCGACCGAGGACGATGCCGAGACCCGCCTCAAGGGTCCGTTCCGGCGCGAACTCCTGGTCACGCCGAGTACGCGCGAGTCGGACGTGGCGGTGTACCTCGACGCATGGCGGCGCCGCGTCGAGCGCATCGGCACCGTCAACTTTCCCAACGAGGCACGACGCAGCTCGATGAGCGGCAACCCGGTCGTGGAGGTGCTGCTCGGCGCAGATGGCGCCCTGGCCACGGTGACGGTGCGCCGCACCAGCGGTCACCCGGAGCTCGACCAGGCCGCGATCGACATCCTGCGCCTGGCCAGTCCGTTCGAACCCTTCCCAAGCGAGCTCGCGGCGCGCCATGACGCCATCCGCTTCGCCTACGAATGGCAGTTCGTCGGCGGCCAGCTGGCGGGGTCCACGGTGCGCGCCCCGGCCGACAGCCGCTGACCGCGGGCCGGCACAATTTTGACCGCGATGCGTCACCTGCCGATACTATGAGCATGGCTGCGCCCCACTACTTGACCAACCAGCTCCTGATCGCGATGCCCTCGCTCGCGGACCCGAATTTCTCGCAGACCGTCACCCTGGTGTGCGAGCACACCGAGCATGGGGCGCTCGGCATCGTCCTGAACCGACCCATGGGCATGCGCCTGGCCGAGGTGCTCGAGCAGCTCGCCCTGCCGAACGAGGTCCCCGGATTCACCGACCAGCCGGTCCTGCGTGGCGGGCCGGTGCAGACCGACCGCGGGTTCGTGCTGCACCCGCCGGTACCCCGTTCCTGGGACTCGACCCTCGAGGTGTCAGAGTCCCTGCACGTCACCACCTCGCGCGACGTGCTCGAGTCCATCGCCCAGGGCACCGGCCCGGGCCGCGCCGCGATGGCGCTCGGCTACGCCGGCTGGGAAGCCGGCCAGCTCGAGGAAGAGATGAAGCAGAATTCCTGGCTCACGGTTCCGTGTGACGACGCGATCGTCTTCGACGTGCCGTTCGAGCAGCGCTGGCAGGCCGCCGCCCGCCTGCTCGGTGTCGACCTCGCGCGCCTGAGCCACCTGTCCGGCCGCGCGTGAGCCACGCGCCCGGCGACACCGCGCCGACGGTGCTCGCGTTCGATTTCGGCCTGAAGCGCATCGGCGTGGCGGCCGGCAATGTCATCACGGCGACTGCCGAGCCGGTCAGGACCCTCGCCGCCACCGGCGGCGAGCCGGACTGGGCCGAGGTGGCCGCCTGCTTCGCCGACTGGAGTCCCGGGGTCGTGGTGGTCGGCGTTCCTTATAATATGGACGGCAGCGCGGGCGGCCTCACCACCCGCGCGCTGCAGTTCGCCGACGAGATCCGCCAGCGTTTCGGCGCCAAGGTCGCGACGGTCGACGAACGCCTGTCCTCCCGCGAGGCCGAGGCGACCTTGCGCGAGCGGCGGCGCTCGGGCGGGCTCGGGCGGCGGATCCGCCGCGAGGACGTCGACAGCGAGGCGGCCTGCGTGCTGCTGCGCCAGTGGTTGAACGCAACTTGACGCCGGCAGGCACCCGGCAGGAGACATCCCGCATGCAGCCCTTCTCCCAGTTCGACCAGAACGGCCGGCTGCGCCACCTTCTGTCGCTCAAGGAACTGGAGCCGGACCTGTTGCGCGAACTGCTGGAGCGGGCGCAGGGCTACCTGGTGCGCCCGGGAGAACTGCCGCCGCACCTGCGGGACCTGCAGGGCTATACCGTCGCCAACCTGTTTACCGAGCCCTCGACCCGCACGCGCTCGTCGTTCGAACTGGCGGCCAAGCGCCTCGGCGCCGACGTGCTGAACCTGGACGTGATGCTGTCCTCGCGCGTCAAGGGCGAGTCGATGCTGGACACCATCTACACGCTGCAGGCGATGCAGATCGACCAGTTCATCATCCGCGATGCGCAGCCGGGCGTGTGCCAGTACGTCGCCGAGCACGTCGCGGACCATGTCAGCGTGATCTCCGGCGGCGAGTCGCACCTGGACCACCCCACCCAGGGACTGCTGGATGCGCTGACCATCCACCAGTTCAAGGGCGGTTTCCGGGACCTGGTGGTCGCGGTGGTCGGTGACATCCGTCATTCCCGCGTGGCGCGCTCCGCCTGGCACATCCTCACGGCGCTCGGGGTCGGCGAGTTCCGCCTCGTCGCGCCGGACGAGCTCATGCCCGCCGCCGACGAGTTCCGCGGCGCGGCCCGTTTCGCGTCCTTCGACCAGGGCATCGACCATGCCGACGTGGTCATGATGCTGCGTATCCAGACCGAGCGCATGGAACAGGCCCGTCTGCCCGACTCGGGCGAGTACCACGAGCGCTATGGCCTGACGCAGGAGCGCCTGAAGCGCGCCCGCCCGGAGGCCATCGTCATGCACCCAGGGCCGATCAACCGTGGCGTCGAGATCGCCTCGGAGGTGGCCGACGGGCCACAGTCGGTGATCCGCCAGCAGGTGTCCAATGGCGTGGCGGTGCGCATGGCGGTGCTCGCGCATCTCGCCGAGGCCCGCCGGAGCCGGCAGTGACCGGCGCGCCCGGGGCGCACCGCGGCACGATCTTCGTCGAGGACGCACTGGTCCTGGCCCAGGAGTCCCACGAGGCAGGGCAGCACGTCGTCCGCCTGCGCGCGCCGAAATGCGCGGCCGCCGCGGTGCCCGGCAGCTTCGCCCACGTCACCTGCGGGCCGGGCATCCCGATGCGCCGGCCGCTGTCGATCATGCGCGCCAACCCGCGCGAGGGCTGGATCGACATCCTCTACAAGACGCTTGGACAGGGTCTCGCCGCGCTCGCGGCGCGCCGGCCGGGCGAGACGGTCTCCTGCATGGGGCCGATCGGCCACGGCTTCGTCGCGCACCGGGAACGGCCGCGCACCCTGCTCATCGGCGGCGGGGTCGGCATCCCGCCGATGGTGTTCCTGGCGGAGACGCTGGCCGCCGATCACGAGGCCGGCTGGCGGCCGCTGGTGCTGATGGGATCGGAAGTCCCGTTCCCCTTCCGCGCGCGGCCGTCGACCATCATCGTTCCAGGCGTACCCGATGGCGTGATCGCCTGCATGCCCCTGCTCGACGGCTGGGGCGTGCCGAGCCGGCTCGCCACGCTCGCCGGCTACGCCGGCTGCTACCCGGGCTACGTGACCGCGCTCGCCGACGAGTGGCTGGCCTCGCTGGATGCCGCCGCGCGCGACGAGGTGGAGGTCTTCGCCTGCGGGCCGACACCGATGCTGCGCGCCTCGGCGGCCGTGTCGCGCCGCCACGGCGTGCCCTGCCAGGTGTCGCTCGAGGAATTCATGGCCTGCGCCGTCGGCGGCTGCGCCGGCTGCACGGTACTGGTACGGACGCCCGCAGGCCCTGCGATGAAGCGCGTCTGCGTGGACGGGCCCGTGTTCGACGCCACCACCGTGTTTCCGGAGGGGTCAGACGCCGCTCTGTCCCCCGCCGGCTGACGGATCACCGGGCGCCGACCCTCCCGTCCACGGGGGACAGAGCAGCGTCTGATCCCTCTCAGCCGAAGTTGATGCGCGCCTCGAGGTTGGTGCGCGAATCGGCGTTGATCAGCGCCTCCTCGAGGTCGATCTTCTTCTCGCGGTAGAGCTGCAGCAGCGCGGTATCGAAGTTCTGCATGCCGCGCTCGGTCGTGGTCAGCATGGCCTCCTTCACGCCGATCACGTCGCCCTTCTTGATCAGGTCCTGCATGTGCGGGGTGTTGATCATCACCTCCGCCGCCGCGTGCCGCTGTCCCCGCCGGCCCTTGACCAGGCGCTGCGAGACGATCGCCCGCAGGTACTGCGACAGGTCCAGGAAGATCTGGTTGTGCTGGTCCTTGGGGAACATGTTGATCATGCGGTCGAGCGTCTCGGCCGAGTTGTTGGCGTGCAGGGTCGCGAGCACCAGGTGGCCGGTGCCGGCGAGCGCAAGCGCCGCGTCCATGGTCTCGCGGTCGCGGATCTCGCCGATCAGGATGACGTCGGGCGCGGCACGCATCGCCACGCGCAGCGCCCGGGCAAAGGAGCGCGTGTCGAGGCCGACCTCGCGCTGGTTGACGATCGACTTCTTGTTCGCGTGCAGGTACTCGATCGGATCCTCGATCGTGAGGATGTGGTCCGACGACGCCTCGTTGCGCGCGTTGATCATCGCGGCGAGCGTCGTCGACTTGCCCGAGCCGGTCGCGCCGACCATGA
>CAZXAS010000210.1:0-4635 GCA_964638185.1 uncultured Steroidobacteraceae bacterium
GGCGGCCACGTGGCTGCCGCAACGCATCCACGTACTGGACACCCCCGTGCCTTCCTGGCCCGGACGCGACGCGAGCGGCAACGACGCGGCCATGATCCCGGCAATGCAGTCTAGAATGGCGACAGTCAGGCCCAGCCGCGCCTGACGCCAGCCGGGAGTCGAAGATGGATTGGGACGCCCTGTTCCTGTCGCGACTGCAGTTTGCCTTTACGGTCGCCTTCCACATCATCTTCCCGAGCTTCACCATCGGGCTCGCGAGCTACCTCGCGGTGCTCGAGGGCCTGTGGCTCAAGACCGGCAACGAGGTGTTCAGGAATCTCTATCACTTCTGGGTGAAGATCTTTGCGCTCGCCTTCGGCATGGGCGTGGTGTCCGGGGTGGTGATGAGCTACCAGTTCGGCACCAACTGGTCGGTGTTCGCCGACCAGACCGGCAGCGTGCTCGGGCCGCTTCTCGGCTTCGAGGTGTTGACGGCCTTCTTCCTCGAGGCCTCCTTCCTCGGCATCATGCTGTTCGGCTGGAACAAGGTCGGGCCGCGGCTGCATTTCTTCGCCACACTGTGCGTCGCGGTCGGCACACTCATCTCCTCCTTCTGGATCCTTGCCGCCAACAGCTGGATGCAGACGCCGGCGGGCTACGAGATCCGCGACGGGCTCTTCTTCGCCGTCGACTGGATCGAGGTGATCTTCAACCCCTCGTTCCCGACGCGCCTCATGCACATGGTGGCCGCCGCCTATCTCACCACCGGCTTCGCGGTGCTCGGCGCCGCTGGCTGGCTGTGGTTCCATGGCCGTGACGATGCCGAGACCCGCACCATGCGCCGCATGGCGATCGGCATGATCGCGCTGCTCGCGCCGCTGCAGTTGCTCATCGGCCACGAGAGCGGCGTCGTGACCGAGAAGTACCAGCCGGCCAAGGTGGCCGCGATGGAGGGCTGGTGGGAGACCCGCTCCCGGCAGCCGAGCATCCTGTTCGCGCTGCCGGACGAGAACGAGGAGCGCAACCGCTTCGAGCTTGGGATCCCCGCCATCGGCAGCTGGGTGGTGGCCGGCGATGTCGACGCCGAGTTGCGCGGCCTCGACGCCTTCCCACCCGAGGAACGGCCACCGGTGGCGGTCGTGTTCTGGAGCTTCCGCGTCATGGTCGGGCTCGGCATGGCGATGATCGCCATCGGCCTGTGGGGCGCATGGCTTTGGTGGCGCGGCGCACTGGAACGTTCCCGCCTGTTCCAGGCCGCGACCGTCGCGATGGCGCCATCGGGATTCCTCGCCGTACTGGGTGGCTGGATCGCGGCGGAGGTCGGTCGCCAGCCCTACGTCGTCTACGGCGTGCTGCGCACCGCGGATGCGGTCTCACCGGTTGCCGCCGGACAGGTGGCCGCGTCGCTCCTCGTGTTCATGACGGTCTATGCGATCGTGTTCACGGCCGGCACGCTCTACATCCTGCGGCTGATCGCCAAGGGCCCGACCGCGGCCGAGAAGCCCTCCGAACCGCAACGGCGGCCGCCGGGCAGCGCCTTCGCCGGCGCCGGCATCGACCCCGAGGCAGCGAGGTGAATGCCATGACACTCGACCTGCCCATGATCTGGGCCGCGCTGATCGCCACCTCGGTGTTCCTGTACGTCGTGCTCGACGGCTTCGATCTCGGCGTCGGCATCCTGTTCCCGTTCGCGTCCGACGCCGAGCGCGACGTCATGGTCGCCTCGATCGCGCCGATCTGGGACGGCAACGAGACCTGGCTGGTGCTCGGCGGCGGCGGCTTGTTCGCGGCATTCCCGCTGGCCTATGCCACGTTGATGCCGGCGATGTACCTGCCGATCGGCTTCATGCTCACCGCGCTCATCTTCCGTGGCGTGGCCTTCGAGTTCCGCGGCAAGGCCGGCGTGCGCGGCAGGCGCTTCTGGACCGCGGCGTTCACCGGCGGATCGCTGGTGGCCGGGCTCGCGCAGGGCCTGGTGCTCGGCGGCTTCCTGCAGGGCATCACGGTCGAGGGCCGCAGCTTCGCCGGTGGGCACTGGGACTGGCTCAGCCCGTTCAGCCTGCTGGTCGCCGTCTCGCTCGCCGCCGGCTACACGCTGCTCGGCGCCTGCTGGCTCATCTTGAAGACCGAGGGCGAGTTGCACGCCAAGGCCCGCCGCTGGGCGCGGCGCCTCGCCGTCGGCGTGGCGATCGCGATGTTCTCGGTGAGCCTCGCGATGCTGTCGGTGGACCCGACCGTGAGCGAGCACTGGGGCGTGTCGATGACCTCGATCGACTGGTCGAAGTTCCTCGTCGTCGCGCCGCTGCCGTTGCTGGCCGGCGTGTCGCTGGCGCTGTGCTGGTGGCATGCCGGGCGCGCGCAATCGGAGCTGGTGCCGTTCCTGGCGGGCGTGGGCATCTTCGTCACCGGCTTCCTGGGCCTGCTGCTCAGCACCTATCCGAACATCATCCCCTACGACATCACCATTCGCGAGGCAGCCGCGGCCGACAATGCGCTCGGGCTGATGCTGGTGGGCGTGGTGCTGCTGCTGCCGGTGATCCTCGGCTATACCGCCTACGTCTACTGGGTGTTCCGCGGCAAGGCGACGGCCGATGCGGCGTACCACTGAGCAGGAGACCCGGCCCGGCACGCTGGGTAGCCGCCTGGCGTGGTTCGCGGCGCTGTGGCTCGCCGGTCTCGGCGTGACCGCGGCCCTGGCCTACGGCCTGCGGGCCCTGCTGTTCCTGTAGGCCACGCTACGGGGCGACTTCGCTGCCGTCCCAGGCGAAGCACCGCCCGCTGTCGGCAGGCTCGAGCCCGTCGATCACATCGAGCAGGGCAGCGGCCGCGAAGTCGGGCGCAAAGAGCCGGTCCGGCCGGACGTTGCCGCGAAACGGCGCGGAGAGCGCGGTCGCCACCGTACCGGGATGCAGTCCTACGATCACCGCCTCGCGTCGGCCCCGCGCCGCCCCGATCGCGGCGGTGCGCACGACCTGGTTGAGCGCGGCCTTCGACGCGCGATAGGCGTACCAGCCACCGAGCCGGTTGTCGGAGATCGAGCCGACGCGGGCCGACAGCAGCGCGATCACGCCCTTGCCGGTGCGCGGCAGGAGCGGCAGGAAGTGCTTGATCACGAGCGCCGGACCGATGGTGTTCACCGCGAGCACCCGTGCGAAATGGACGGGGTCGAGGTCGCGCAGGGCCTTCTCGGGCTCAAGCGCGTCGTCGTGCAGGATGCCGGCGGCAGAGACCACGAGGCCCGGCGGGCGTGCCTGGCAGGCGGCTGCCGCGGCGGCGATCGAGACTTCGTCGGCGAGGTCGATGGCGCCGGTGACGATCCTCGGGTCCGCGGTGTCGGCGGGCCGGCGCGACAGCGCGGTCACCGAGGCAATGCCCGGCCGTGCCGCCAGCGCCTCGACCAGCGCCCCGCCGATGCCGCCGGTCGCGCCGATCACGATCGCGTGCGTGCCGTCACCCGCAGGGTCGTGTTCCATGCCGGGCATTTCGCACCGGCGACGGCGCTGGATGCGGGCACGCCTCGCATTGCCGGGCCCATGCCGGCGCGGGCCCGATCAGTGATCCCAGGCGTCGTAGTCGAGTTCGCCGGCCTCGATCGGTACCGACAGCCGGTTCTGCGGCGGAGGCAACGGACAGGTCGCGTAGAGGCTGAAGGCACAGGGCGGGTTGTAGGCGCGATTGAAGTCGACGCGCACCGTGTCGCCCGCCGGCCGCGGCACGTACAGGAAGCGACCCGCGCCGTAGGTCTGCCGGCCCGAGGTGCCGTCCGTGAACATCAGGAACAGTTGTTCCGCCGCCGGGTCCTCGAGGAGCGCGTCGATCCAGAATTCCTGGTCCCCGTGGCGGAACACCAGCGCACCCGGCGAGACCATCGGCACCTCCATCGCGAGGACGTTCAGGATGACGACGTCTTTCGCTGGCTGGTAGGGCTCGAAGCGCGCATCGATGATCCATCCCGGGTCGAACGGGAAGTACTCCAGGCCGCGGAACCGCAGCCGCGCCGGCGCCTCGAGATCGCGCACGCGGATGCCGAAGCGTCCCTCGCGCTCGATCACGTGGAAGCGCAGCGAGCCGGCCTCGAGGACGGTCGGCGTGCCCTGCGTGTCCGCGACCATGGCCACACCAACAGCCGGCTCGCCACCGTACGTGATGCCACCCCCGGCGGCGGACGTGAAGGTCACGGTGTCGCCGGTGAGCATGAAGCTTCCCGCCCGGTCGCCGACGGCCGGATGGTCGAGGACCACGCGGTTTCCCGCAGCGCGGCCCACGCTGTTGTCGCCTGCCTCCAGCCAGTGGAGCCCGACCAGCGTCAGCCAGCCCGTGTCGCTGGTGAGCGAGGCGACGCGGCGTTCGCGCCAGGCCTCGAACTCATCCTGTGCGGCGACCGACGCGGCATCACCGGCATGTGCCGTTGCCGGAGCGCCGAGCGACAACATTGCAAGCAACAGCAGGCGGGGACCGTGATTCATGTGACTTCCCGTGTGGGCGCGGCCATTCAAGCTGGCCTGGCAATGCTCAGTGCGACGGCGGCTGCGATGAACGCCCACAACAACCCCAGCACGCCGGTGGCGCGCAGGTAGACCGCACGCACCACGGCTTCGCGCGCCGCGTTGGAGCCGTGCAGTTCGATTTCGCGCCAGGTGCGATAGAAGGCCATCA
>CAZXAS010000211.1:0-4591 GCA_964638185.1 uncultured Steroidobacteraceae bacterium
TTGATCATCGCGGCGAGCGTCGTCGACTTGCCCGAGCCGGTCGCGCCGACCATGAGCACCAGGCCGCGCTTCAGCATCACCAGGTCGCGCAGCACGTCGGGCAGCCCCAGGTTCTCGAGCCTCGGCGTGTCGACGCTGATGTAGCGCAGCACCATCGCCGGGTAGCCGCGCTGGTAGAACACCGCCGCACGGTAGCGGCCGAGTCCCGGCTCCGACAGCGCGAAGTCCACTTCCAGCTCGCGCATGAAGTACTCGAGCTGCTCGGCGCTCATCAGTCCGAGCGCGATGTGCTTGACCGCCTCGGCGGACAGCACCTGCTTGTTGACCGAGTGGATGACCCCCTCGATCTTGATCTTCACCGGCGCATTCGAGGTGAAGAACAGGTCGGAGGCCTTGCGCTCGGCCATCAGCCGCAGGAGCGGCTTGATGTTGACCCGCCCGCCCTCGGTGTCGCCGAACAGGGCGACGTCCGAGGCCGCCGGCAGGTCAGTAGACGGTGCCCTCGCTTGACTCATCGACGATCCTCAGGGAGCTGGATGCCTCCGCCTGCAGGCGGTCCTCGCGCTTGCTCTCGAGCTTCACCCGCAGCCTGAGCTCGTTCTTCGAGTCGGCGTTGCGCAAAGCCTCCTCGTACGAAATCTGGCCGCCCTCGTACAGGTCGAACAGCGCCTGGTCGAACGTCTTCATGCCGAGCCGGTTCGACCTGGACATGACTTCCTTGATCTTGGCCACCTCGCCACGGAAGATCAGGTCGGACACCAGCGGCGTGCCGATCAGGATCTCCATCGCCGCGATGCGCCCCTCGGCCTTGTCGCGCGGAATCAGCCGCTGTGACACCAGCGCGCGGATGTTGAGCGACAGGTCCATCAGCAGCTGCTCGCGCTTGTCTTCCGGGAAGAAGTTGATCATGCGATCGAGCGCCTGGTTGGAGCTGTTCGCATGCAGCGTCGCCAGCACCAGGTGGCCGGTCTCGGCGAACTGGATGCCGTACTCCATGGTGTCGCGGTCGCGGATCTCGCCGATCATGATCACGTCCGGCGCCTGCCGCAGCGTGTTCTTGAGCGCGGTGTGCCAGCTCTCGGTGTCCACGCCGACCTCGCGGTGCGTGACCACGCAGCCGCGGTGCTCGTGGACGTACTCGACCGGGTCCTCGATGGTCACGATGTGGCCGCGGGTCTTCTCGTTGCGATAGCCGACCATGGAGGCGAGCGTGGTCGACTTGCCGGAGCCCGTGGCGCCGACGACGATCACCAGGCCGCGCTTGGACATCACGATGTCCTTCAGGATCGGCGGCAGCTCCAGGTCCTCGATCCGCGGGATCTTGGAGTTGATCATGCGGATCACGCAGCCGGTATGTCCCTGCTGCACGAAGGCGCTGACGCGGAAGCGGCCGATGCCGGGCGGGGCGATCGCGAAGTTCGCCTCCTTGGTGGCGTCGAACTCGCGCGTCTGGCGGTCGTTCATGATGGCCCGGACCAGCGTGACCGACTGCTCGGGTGTCAGCGCCTTGTCGGTCTGTGGGCGGATCTCGCCGTCGACCTTGATCGCGGGCGGGAAACCGGCCGTGATGAAGATGTCCGAACCCTTGCGCTCGACCATGCGGCGCAGGAGGTCCTGCATCAACTTGATTCCCTGTTCCCGGTCCATTGCTGTCTCCGCGGCGGGCGGCGCCGTCAGATGGCGTCCTTGTTGGATGCCTTATAGCGCGCCTCTTCCTTCGAAATCAGGCCCTTGGTCACCATTTCCTGCAGACACTGGTCGAGGGTCTGCATGCCCTGCGACTGCCCGGTCTGGATCGAGGAGTACATCTGGGCAATCTTGTTCTCGCGGATCAGGTTCCGGATCGCCGGCGTGGCGATCATGATCTCGTGGGCCGCGATGCGCCCCCCGCCGTTGCGCTTGAGCAGCGTCTGGGAGATCACCGCGCGCAGCGACTCCGACAGCATCGCCCGCACCATTTCCTTTTCCTGCGCCGGGAACACGTCGACCACGCGGTCGACGGTCTTGGCGGCGGAACTGGTGTGCAGGGTGCCGAAGACGAGGTGTCCGGTCTCGGCCGCCGTCAGCGCCAGGCGGATCGTCTCCAGGTCGCGCAACTCGCCGACCAGGACCACGTCGGGATCCTCGCGCAGCGCCGAACGCAGCGCCTCGGAGAAGCCGAGGGTGTCGCGGTGCACCTCGCGCTGGTTCACCAGGCTGCGCTTGGACTCGTGCACGAACTCGATCGGGTCCTCGATGGTGATGATGTGGTCGGGCCGGTTCACGTTGACGTAGTCGATCATCGCGGCGAGCGTGGTCGACTTGCCCGACCCGGTCGGTCCGGTCACCAGCACCAGGCCGCGGGGCAGCAGGCACAGGTCCTTGAATACCTTGGGGGCGTTCAGGTCGTCCAGGGTCAGGATGTTCGACGGGATGTTGCGGAACACCGCGCCCGCGCCGCGGTTCTGGTTGAACGCATTGACGCGGAAGCGCGCCAGCTTCGGGATCTCGAAGGAGAAGTCGGTCTCGAAGAACTCCTCGAAGGTCTTCCGCTGCTTGTCGTTCATGATGTCGTACACCATGCTGTGCACTTCCTTGTGCGTCAGCGGTGGCATGTTGACACGCTTCATGTCGCCGTCCACGCGGATCATGGGCGGCACGCCGGCCGACAGATGCAGGTCCGAAGCCTTGTTCTTGACCGCGAAGGCCAAGAGTTGTGCGATATCGACGGCCATCAATACTCCCTGGCGCGATGCTTGGCGCTGTCCCGGGCCGGCCGGCGGATGCCGCATGCGTGACGCGCAAGCTGCACGCCGCCACGGCAGGCCGGAGCCCCACGAAGTATAGTCCGCGGTCCCTGTCTCCAATATGTTAACCGTTCCGCAAAATCCCGCTTCGGCGGTCGACCACGTCCGGCGCCGGATCGCCGCGGCGGCCAGGTCCGCCGGTCGTGACCCGGGCTCGGTCACCCTGATCGCGGTCAGCAAGACCTGGCCGGCGGATGCGGTCCGCGGCGTTGCGGCCGAGGGGCTCGCCGACTTCGGCGAGAACTACCTGCAGGAGGCCCTTCCCAAGATCGGCGATCTGGCGGACCTGAAGCTCACCTGGCATTTCATCGGCGCGTTGCAGGGCAACAAGACCCGCGCCGTGGCCGCCAATTTCCAGTGGGTGCACACGGTCGACCGCGCAAGGATCGCGCGCCGCCTGTCGGAGCAGCGCCCGCACCATGCACCGCCCCTCAACGTCTGCCTGCAGGCCCGTCTCGGCGACGAGCCCACCAAGTCCGGTGTGGCGCCGGACGGGCTCGCGGCCCTCGCCCGCGATGTCGCCGCGCTGCCACGCCTCGCCCTGCGCGGCCTGATGTGCATCCCGCCGGAGGAAACGGATCCCGCCCGCCAGCGCCGCTGGTTCGCCGAGCTCCGCAACCTGCGTGACGCGCTCAACGCCTCGGGACACCGGCTCGACGTCCTGTCCATGGGCATGAGCGGCGATTTCGAACAGGCGATCCTGGAAGGCGCGACCCATGTGCGGGTCGGGACCGCGATCTTCGGGCCACGCCCCGCGTCCCCGCTACAATCCGGGGCATGAGCCAGGCATTCGACGACGACGGACGCACCCTCGCCTTCATCGGTGGCGGGCACATGGCCCGCGCCCTGATTGGCGGGCTGCTGGCGCGTGGCTTCCAGGCCGCAGGCCTGCGGGTCTCGGACCCGGATCCCGCACAACGCGAGGCGCTCGCTCGTGATTTCGCCGGGATCACGGTCGAGGCCGGGAACCGCGCCGCCGCGACGGGGGCAGCGACATGGGTGCTCGCGGTGAAGCCACAGCAGCTCGCAGCGGTGGCGCGCGACCTCGCTGCCCTCGCCCGCGCCGAGCGCCCGCTGGTCGTATCCATCGCGGCCGGCATCCGGGTCGACGACGTCGCCTCGTGGCTGGACCCGGCCGTGCCGATCGTGCGCGCCATGCCGAATCGCCCGGCACTGCTCGGTGCCGGCGTCACGGCGCTGTTTGCCGCGGCGGGCGTCGATCAGGCGGGTCGCGAGCGGGCCGGGCGGATCCTGGGCGCCGTCGGGTCCGTCGCCTGGCTCGACGACGAGAGCCTGATGGACGCCGTCACCGCGGTGTCGGGCAGCGGACCGGCGTACCTGTTCCTGCTGGTCGAGATGCTCGAGGCCGCGGCCCGCGCCGAGGGACTGCCTGCCGATGTGGCGCGACACCTCGTGGTCGGCACGGTCCATGGTGCAGCGCGCATGGCGCAGGAGCTCGGACTGGACCCGGCGGTGCTGCGCGAACAGGTCACGTCGCGCGGCGGCACCACGGCCGCAGCGCTCGACGTCCTCGAGCAGGCAGGCATCCGTGATACCTTCGCCCGGGCCATCCGCGCCGGGCGCCAGCGCTCGGAGCAGCTCGCGGCCGAGTTCGGAAAGGCACCATCGGACTGAGACATGGACGCACTGATCTTCATCGTCGACTCGCTGCTGTCGATCGCGGTCTTCCTGTTCCTGGTCCGGCTGCTGCTGCAGCTGTCGCGCGCCGACTTCCGCAACCCGCTGTCGCAGGCGGTCCTGAAGCTCACCAGCTGGCTGGTCATGCCGCTGCGGCGCGTGTTGCC
>CAZXAS010000212.1:0-4570 GCA_964638185.1 uncultured Steroidobacteraceae bacterium
CAGCCCGATCAGCCCGCAAGCATCGCCGCGATGCGCCGCCCGAGATCCTCGAAGTCGGTCGATCCGACATAGATGCGCACGATCTGGCCACCCGGATCGACCAGGAACTTGGTCGGCGTGGTCTGTGGATCACTGAATGCGCGCGAGACGCTGCCATCGGCGTCGATGACCACGTCGAACGGCAGCGCACGCGAGCGCGCGAAACCGAGTACCTGCTCGGGGTGGTCGTAGGGCATCGCGACGGCGAGCGTAACCAGGCCCGCTGCCTCGAAACGGCGGTGGAGGGCGATCAGCGCCGGCAGTTCGGCCATGCAGGGCGAGCAGGTCGTCGACCAGAAGCTGACCAGCACCGGCCGCCCGGCGAGTTCGGCGAACGACTTCGTCGCACCGTGTATGTTCGTCACCGTTACGTCCGGTGCCGGTCGTGGCCGACTGGCGACAAACGGCAGCGCCGCGAGCATCGCGACCAACAGGATTGCGGCGGCCGCCAATCCGATCGCGACGCGCCGCGCGCCAAGGGCCTGCCGGGATGACGGGTCCCCGGTCGATTCTGCGGTTGAACGGGACGGGTTCATCGGCATGATTCTCACGCGAGACGGGGAGCCGGACGAGAATTCTGTATTGTAGCGGCGGTCGGGAGTCGCGACTGAACTCTGCGGAGGGCGGAGCCATGGACACAGCCGCCAATATCATGGTCGGTGTCGTCGCCTTGGTGCACATCTACATCCTGGTGCTCGAGATGTTCCTGTGGGACAAGCCGGCGGGCCTGCGAGCTTTCGGCCTGACGCAGGAAGTCGCTGCCGCGTCGAAGGTGCTGGCGGCGAACCAGGGGCTCTACAACGGGTTCCTGGCTGCCGGCTTGTTGTGGGGCATCAGCCTCGGGTCGGAGGGAACGGACGTGAAACTGTTCTTCCTGGCCTGTGTCTTCATCGCGGGCGTGTATGGAGCCCTGACGGCGAGCCGGAAGATCCTGTTCGTGCAGGCTGTGCCGGCGCTGCTCGGGATGGTGCTGGTGTGGCTGGCGCAGGGGATCTGAACCTTTCGCTGGGCGAAGAATTCCGTGTCGCGCCGGGCATTCGGTAGCAACCGTTCGCGCTCGAGTGACAGCAACCGCGAAGGCCGGGGTTTGGCGAGGAGTCCGGCATGCCCATTATTCGGTTGAGGGATCCCACGTCATGATCACTGCGAGTTGTCATTGCGGTGCGGTGCGAATCAGCGTGCCGCGTTTGCCGGAAACGATTACGGACTGCAACTGTTCGATCTGCCAGCGGTACGGCACGCTGTGGGCGTACTACACGATCGATGAGGTGCGCGTCGAGGCCGCACTGGGGGCGACTCAGGCGTACGCATGGGGAGACAAGTCGCTGCAATTCATCCGTTGCCGGCACTGCGGGTGCGTCACGCACTGGGAGCCGATCGTGGCGGATCGCGGTCCCCGCATGGGGGTCAATGCGCGCAACTTCGATCCTGCAGAGATTCGCGACATTCGAATCCGGCACCTGGATGGCGCCGTGACGGAACGTTACCTGGACTGACGAGCGGGCGCCGTGCGCTCGGCGACCGCTACACCTTGCAACGGAATTCGGCCGGGCTTCTACTGATGTCTTCACTCCATCGCAAGAGGGCCCTGATCCGATGCATCACAGCAAGTTGGCGGGGTTCATCATCGATTGCCGCACGGACGACCTGAAGGGTGCTGCCGATTTCTGGGGCCAGGCCCTCGGCATGGAGATCCGGCCACTGCCGGCCGGCGAGGGAGAGAAGTACGTGCAGCTTCTGGACCCGTCGGGTGCACTGCATGTCGAAGTGCAGTCGGTCGATCACCCGAGCCGGGTGCATCTCGACATCGCGGCCGATGACGTGGAAGCCGAGGCAAACCGACTCGAAGGCCTGGGCGCGAAGCGCGTTGCCAAGGTGCACACATGGTGGGTGATGGAAGCGCCGACCGGGCAACGTTTCTGCGTGGTGCGGGCCAAGGATCCCGAGTTTGCCGCCAAGGCCAAGCGGTGGCCGTGAGGACCAGGCCTGCGGCGCCGCTGAGGGTGCCGCGCCGACGCGGTCCTGGACTACGCGAGCCACCGTTGGCGCACGACCGCCGACGACTGCGAAGGCCGGGGCGGACGCTGGCAGGTGCCATCCCGGAGGCGGCGCACTGCGCCGCAGCTTGGCGGGGGTCGACGGCGCGCCGCTGATCAGCGATCCTGAGGACATGCCCAGACGTTCCACGCCTGCCGGGGACGGATCGAGCAGTGCCGATCTCCGACGGATCGCCCTGGGGCTTAGCGATGTCGTCGAGACCCTCACCTGGGGTGAGCCGCACTTCAGGATCCGCAACAAGATCTTCTGCGGCCTCGGGATCCGGGATGGTCGCGAGGTCACCTCCGTCAAGCTCGAGCGCGACCATGCCGAGGCGCGGTTGCTGGATCCGCGGTTCCGGTCGGCTCCGTACGTGGGTCGCTACGGCTGGGTCGAGTTCGCGCTCGAGGACGTCACGCCGGAGGAACTCGCGGCGCTGATCGAGGAGAGCTATCGGCTGGTGGCAAGAAGCGGTCGAAGACAGCGTCAAGGGAAGCCAACAGTGCAATCGCCTGACAACTGGATAGACGTTGGCGCGGCCGACGAGCTGCAGAGAAGTGAGCTGCAGGCGGTCCGGGCCGGTGATGTGAGGATTGCGCTTTCCTATGTCGGCGGTGAATTCGGCGCTATCTCAAACGCGTGCAATCATGTCGGTGGGCCGTTGGGCGAGGGATGCCTCGACCGAGACTTCGTCGTCTGCCCGTGGCATCAGTGGAAATTCCACCGCGTGACCGGGACCGGCGAACCTGGCTACGAGGACGACCGCGTGCCGTCCTACCCGGTCAAGGTCGAGCTGGGCCGGGTACTCGTGAACATCGCCGGCGCCACCAAGAGGCAGCAATCGCCGCACGAGCCGCATCCCTTGGTACGCAAGGTTGAGCGGGCCCAAGGCCCGGTTCGTGTCGTCGGCATTTCGACGACCGCGATGGATGAGAAGTCCCCGCGCTACTCAGGCTCCGACGACCTGCTGGCCTCGGCGCTGAAGAGCGCGGAAGGCAACGGTTGTGAGACAAGGCTGATCAGACTCAATGCGCTCAACTTCCATGCCTGCCGCGGGTACTATTCCAAAAGCGCGCGCGCCTGCACCTGGCCCTGCTCGATCACGCAGATGGATCCGAGTGATGAGCTCGAAGTGGTCTACGAGGTATTGGTGCACTGGGCGGACGTGGTACTGATCGCGACTCCGATCCGCTGGGGTGCGGCATCGTCCCTCTATTTCAAGATGGCCGAACGCCTCAATTGCGTCCAGAACCAGGTGACCATTCGCAACAAGGTATTGATCAAGAACAAGGTCGCTGGATTCATCATCGTTGGCGGCCAGGACAACGTCCAAGGCGTCGCCGGGCAACTGATGAACTTCTTCGGCGAACTCGGTTTTCACCTGCCACAGTTTCCCTTCATTGGCCATTCTCGCGGATGGACTGCAGAGGATATGGAACGCAACGTTTCGACCGTGAAGACCTCGCGCGAACTGCACGAGGGCGCGGGCGCGCTGGCCGGCCGCTGCATCGACCTGGCACGACGGTTGATCGAGACGGTTCCCACCGAAAAGATCAAGCGCGGCGGGCGTAAGGCGCACGCCCTGAAGGACGCCGTGCTACCTGAGGACTGAGTCGGCCGGTCGCTCACGGCTTAACGAGCTGTTGGTTGATCGGCACCGAAAAATTACTGTTGGTGGCGGGACGCCCGGGACCGGCATTCGGATCGGACGGGGAAACGGGAGCGGAGGGAATTGTGAGTACCTCGACGTGTCTCGCTGGTTGGCTGGCGACACCATCATGAGCCGCGCCTTCGTCAAGGAATCAGACGGCCACGACGACCTCGGGCTGCCCGAGCTCAAGGTCAGTGCGCACCGCAATCTGGTTACACCGCGTGGGCTTGGAATGATTCGGGAACGCGTCACGGTGCTCGAGGCCGAGCTCGGTGAGGCGCGCGCTGCAGAGGATCGAGCTGCCGTCGCGCGGATCCAGCGCGACCTGCGGTATTGGAGCGAGCGGTTGCGGACGGCCGAGGTGGTGCCGATTCCCGCGGAGGCAACCGAGGTCCGGTTTGGATCTACGGTGACGCTCGCGCGCCCAGACGGGCGGCGAGTGAGCTACCAGATCGTGGGGGAGGACGAGGCCTCACCGCGGGAGGGACGGGTGTCGTATGTCTCGCCGATCGGCGAGGCCGCGCTGGGTGCCAGGGTCGGGGATGAGATCAAGGTCGACGGGCGGGCGATGGAGGTCGTCGACATTGCGTGATGGGCAGTGCTGGAGGCGGATCGGGTCGTGCGGCGTCGTCGGGATCTCCATCGGGCCGCTGGAACGGCCCGGTGCCGCACGCCGGTGCCGTCGTGCGGCCGGATCGATACGTGGTCCAGCTGCGGGTCGTGGGACGGAGCCCGGAGTCGACGGACGCGACAAGCGTGGATACGCCCGGGCGGTGATGACGTCCTCGCGGCCGCCGCTGGCCTGCCCAAGATGTAGATTTGTCATAATATACATTATGCGAA
>CAZXAS010000213.1:0-4506 GCA_964638185.1 uncultured Steroidobacteraceae bacterium
GGTATATGAGACATTACGAATATATGCGCGGCGGCGCCAAACCGCCACCCGGCCTAGCCGGGCCGAAGCCGCCGGCCACCCGGCGGACGCCGGGCGAGGGTGCGGAAGTGCGCGACATCGGAGCGCCGGTCGAGGTCGATTCCGGCGGCGGGCATGCTGAGGAGCACGGTGCCATGGGCAGGATCACGCAGCAGTGCCCGCGCGCCCTGGTCGCCAGACAGGCGGCTTGCCGATTCGAACAGGCGGCGTGGCAGGATCGCCGGCGCCCCCGGCAGTCCGTCGAAGCTCGCGGCCACCGGCCTGCCGCGCGCCCGCGACCAGGTCTGCCACAGGCGCGCGAGGTCGGCGGCGCCCACGGCATGCTGGTCGGCGAGCAGCACCAAAGCGCCCCGTGCCGAACGGGGCAGGGACCCGATGCCGGTGGCCAAGGACGTGGCGAGACCCTGGCGCCAGCGACGGTTGACGACGATGCGGACCCCGCGTCCCTCGAGCGCGACCCGGTTGAGGCTCGCCCGCGCCCCGAGTACGACCACGGTGTGCGCGCCGGTGACCGCGCAGGCCCCGGCGACGGCGTGTTCGAGCAGGCTGCGACCGGCGGCGACCACCGCGAGCTTGTTGCCGTCGAAGCGACGGCTGCCGCCCGCGGCGAGCACGATGCTCCAGAGTCCGCCGCCAGGTGCGCGGTGAACGTCGCTCACGCGACTTTCACGCCTGCCGTATCGGCTATCATGAACGCCCGACCATGACCGAAACCATGCGCAAAGAGTACGCTAAGCTGCGCCGCCGGCCGTTCCTGACGCCGGTCTGGCTGACGGTTGCGGTGGCTGCGGTGACGCTCGCCATCGCGGCCTGGGCCGTGGTGTCGGCTTCGACGACCACCGTCTTCGTCATGCGCCATGCCGAGAAGGCCAGCGAGCCAGCCGACGACCCGCCGCTGTCGCTCGCCGGAGAACTGCGCGCCGAGCGGCTGGCGCAGTTCTTCGGGGCTGCGACCGAGGGAACGGCGATCGACGGCATCGTGGTCTCGGACACGAGGCGCAGCCAGGATACCGCGCGACCGCTGGCCGCGAAGCTCGGCATCCCTGTCGTAGTCGTCAAGGGGGGCAATCCCAGGGATGTGGCGCGGCGGGCGCTGGGGGAATTCAGCGGCCGGCACGTGCTCATCATCGGCCACAGCAATACCGTCCCGGGCATCGTCGAGGCGCTGTCGGGGCAGGCCGTGCCGCCGATGAGCGACGCCGACTACGGCACGATGTACGTCATCGCTCGTCCGCACTTCAGCCGCGCCAGCGTGACGGCGATCCGGCTGCCCTGACCCGGCGCCGGGCGCGATCAGCCGGCGTCCCGCTCGGCGATCGCCTTCTCCACGAACTCGCGGTGGCGCCCGATGCGCAGGTCCGCCAGAACGGCATCGCGCACCACGCCGCCACGGTCGATGAGGAAGGTGGCGCGCCGCACGCCGATGCCCAGTGGTCCGTCGACGCCGAAGGCCTTGATGACGTCCTTGGGCTCGTCGGACAGCAACATGAACGGCAGTTCGTACTTGTCGCGGAACTTGCGGTGGCTCTCGGGCGACTGCGGGCTGACGCCGACGATCCGGAGCCCCGCGGCGAGGATCTGCGTGTGCAGGTCGCGCAGGTCACAGGCCTCGCGGGTGCAGCCCGGGGTGAAATCGGCCGGATAGAAATAGAGGATCAGGGCCTCGCCGGCCAGCAACTGCGTGAGGCGCCGCTCCTTGCCATCCTGGTCGGGCAGGGTGAAGTCAGGCGCGCGTTCCCCGGTCTTCAGCATCGTCATGGCCTCCCTGGCATTGGTCGGGCCCGAGCCTCGCGTCGTGAGACCGGTCCGCGGAATACCCGTTCCATCAACTCGTAGTTGGAATGGTGCAGGCCGAGGTGCGCGTAGATCTCCTGCGCGCGACCGTTGGCCCGGTCGACGTAGAGCCTGAGCCCGCACACCCCCGGGCTTCGTCCCGCCAGCGCCTCGACGTGGCGGTACAGGGCCGAGAATACACCCGCGCCACGGCAGCTGTCGTCGACGTACACGGACTGTATCCACCAGAAGACCCCGTTGCGCCAGTCGCTCCATTCGTAGGTGATCATGAGTTGCCCGACCGGGCGACCGGCGGACTCGGCGATGAAGTAGCGACCGAGTGCCGGGTCCGCGAGGACCGCCGCAACTCCTGGTTCGAGCAGGGCCGGGTCGAGGGCCTCGTCCTCGGTCTCGAGCGCCATGCGCCGGTTGCCGGCGACGATGAACCCGTGATCATCTGGCCGCGCATCTCGAATCGTCATGTCCATCTGGTTGCTCCTCGAGGGTCCGGTCGGGGGCGCGCTGCGAATCATAGGCGCAGACGGACCGGTCGCGCTTGCCGCCACCGGTCCGCGTCTTTACAATCCGCGGGCTTTATGGGGCGGTAGCTCAGCTGGGAGAGCGTCGCGTTCGCAATGCGAAGGTCGTGGGTTCGATCCCCATCCGCTCCACCAGGTTCGACATGAAGGCCAGGCTGATCCCCTGGCCTTCTTCGTTCTCCGGCCAGCGGATCGGCGCCGTCGTTCAAATCGCCAATTGACTCCGGCCATGGCCCGGCCTAGCGTTGCAACGGGCGCAACGAAGGCGCGTTGCGACGTACGAAGCGTCTGCGAGGGAGGCAACATGGCGACGAGGAAGAAGGCGGCCAAGAAGAAGGCCACCAGGAAGAAGGTTGCGAAGCGCGCGACGGCGCGCAAGGCCGCGAAGCCGCGGCGCAAGACGGCGGTCCGGAAGGCGGTCCGGAAGGCGGCGAAGACGGCGAAGAAGCCCACCAAGGCCAAGAAGGCCCGGCGGACCACGCACCGCAGTGCGAGCGGCAAGAAGCTCTACGCCAAGCGGGACGGCAAGGGCCGGTTCAAGGACATCCAGACCTACGCTCGGGCCCATGCGGCCGACCTGCGCAAGAAGTCGGCGGCGGAAACTGCCTCCGCGCGCAAGACGGTGAAGAAGGCGGCGCGCAAGGCGGCCGGCAAGGCGCGCAGCGCGGTCAAGTCAGCGACCAGCAAGACGCGCCAGGGCGTGACGGCGGCCAAGCGTTCCGCGAAGTCGGCGATCCGCAGCACCGCGAAGCGCGTGCGCCGGGCAACGACCAAGGTCGAGCGCATGGCCGAGCAGGCGGTCACGGGCGCCGCAAGCGCGGTCGACACCGCGGCCCAGGCGGTCGACAACGCCGCGGGTGCGGTCGACCAGGCGGTCGTCGGGGCTTCCGACAAGCTCGATTGAGTCGCTGAGGCACGATGTCGTCGTCCGGATGGCGGGCCAGGCGCCTGCCATCCGGACGAGTTCGCGCTGCGGTGGTATTCACGCCTGCGTTAACATCCGCGTCGCGCCCCGGTAGCTCAGTGGATAGAGCGGCCGCCTCCTAAGCGGCAGGTCATAGGTTCAACTCCTATCCGGGGCACCAGACCGCCCTCTCGACGAAGCAGGACGATAGCTCTAACCTACATTAGGTTAGTGTTATAACTTATTGCAAAATAAGAATAACTTTAGTGATCCTTGAGGTGTGAGTCGGACTCGTCGACGTGGCGTTTCACGTGGGGCGCGTTCGCCCGGCCGCAGCGGGACCGCATCAGGCATCGCGTCGCAAGTCGACGCCAGGCCTCCTGCGCCGGGCGGTCGCGGTCGTGACCGGGCACGCGGATCGGGGCCTTCGGCGAGGCGCGCGACCACTCATCGGTGGGCGTGGATCCGTTATCATTCGCGATTCGCGAGCCCGGTTGTTGCAGCGCGCTGCGCCGGCCTTCGTGTATCTCCGCCACCCGCCGCGACTGGAGCGCCATCCCAGGCCATGAGCCGATCCCTCGACGAGTTGTACGACTCGAGCCCTCTCTACGGTGCCAACGCGCCGTACGTCGAAGACCTCTACGAGCAGTTTCTCGCCGACCCGGAGTCCGTCGCGCCGGTCTGGCGCCACTACTTCGAGACCATCAAGGCCGGATCCGGCGCCGAGGTGGCGCACGGCCCGATCAAGGATGCCGTCCTCGCCCGCGCGGCCGTGGCGCGCCACGCGGCGACGGCTGGCGATTCGGAGGGCAGCGAGAAACAGGGCGCGGTGTCCCGGCTGATCCAGATCTACGCCAACCGCGGGCACCTGGTCGCAAACATCGACCCGCTGGGGATGATGCACCGGCCGACCCCGCGGGTGCTCGAACTCGGCTACTTCGGCCTGACCGAGGCGGACCTGGAGACCGAGTTTCACACCGGCGGGCGGGTCGAAGGCATCAAGAAGCGTGCCCGGCTCAAGGACATCATCGCGGACCTGAGGCACATCTACTGCAGCACCGTGGGCGCGGAGTTCGCCCATGTGTCGGAGACGGACGAACGGCTGTGGCTGCAGGACCGCTTCCAGCACGGCCGGCTGCATCATCGTTTCTCGGCCGACGAGAAGCACAACATCCTCTGGCAGCTGACCGCGGCGGAAGGCCTCGACCGCTACCTGCACACCAAGTACGTCGGCCAGAAGCGCTTCTCGCT
>CAZXAS010000214.1:0-1517 GCA_964638185.1 uncultured Steroidobacteraceae bacterium
CACCACGGCCGCGCCGACCACCACCGCTTCGCGCCATCCCAGCGCGAACAGCACCAGCAGTACCACCGAGGCGGTGGCGAAGCCCAGCTTCTGGATCAGCTTCTGCGCCTTGTCGTTCGCGGTGGCGCCGTAGTCGCGCGTCACGGTGGCCTCGACGCCCTCGGGAATCACCACGCCGCGAAGCGCCTCGAGCCGTTCGATGACGCGCCGGGTAACGTCCACGGCATTGGTGCCCGGCTGCTTGGCCAGCACGACGGTGACCGCCGGCGACTCGGCGGCGGGATCGATGCCACGCCCGGCGGCGGCCATGCCGCCGCCCATCCAGACGTACTGCTCGGGCTGGTCGGGGCCGGCGCTGACACTCGCGACGTCGGCCAGGAACACCGGACGGCCATCGCGGACGGTGACGACGACGCCCGCCACGTCCTCGCGCGTGGCCAGGAACTCGCCGGCCTGCAACGGCCCGACCAGGTCGCCGCCGACGACGCTGCCGGCGTGACGCACGACGTTGGCGGCCACCAGCGCGGCGACGAGGTCCTGCGCCGTCAGTCCGTACGCCGACAGGCGTTGCGGATCGAGCTCGACACGCACCGCATCGTCGGGACTGCCGATGGTGTACACGTTGCGCGCGCCACCGACACGCTTGAGCTCGCCCTCGACTGCGTGCGCGACCCGCGACAGCTCGTGCGCGCCGATATCGGGACTGCGCGACCATAGGGTCACGCTCACCACTGGCACGTCGTCGATGCCCTTGGGCTTGATCACCGGCTGCAGCCAGCCGAGGTTCGCCGGTCGCATGTCGAGATTGGAGAAGACGGCGTTGTAGAGCCGCACGATCGCCTCGTTGCGTGGCAGGCCGACCTCGAACTCGACGGTGAGCACCGCCGCATCGGGCCGCGAGACGGAATAGAGGTGCTTGACGTCGGAGATCTCCGCCAGCACCTGCTCCATCGGCTCGGCGATCAGGCTCTCGACCTGCTCGGCACTCGCGCCGGGGAACGGCACGATGACGTTCGCCATGGTCACGTCGATCTGGGGCTCTTCCTCGCGCGGCGTCACCAGCACCGCGAACAGTCCGAGCAGGAGCCCGGACAGGGCAAGCAACGGCGTCAGCTGGTTGGTGAGGAACAGCTGCGCGACGCGCCCGGAGAAACCGATGCGCTCGTTCATGGCGACCGGCGCGAGCGCTCGACGACCAGTGTCGCCGCCACCGGGTCCAGGGCGATCCGTTCACCGGCCGCGAGGCCCGCCAGTACCTCGACCGAGTCGCCGATCCGCCTGCCGGTCCTCAGCTGCCGGAGCGCGACGCCGCCGTCGGTCGTGACCACGTAGACGGCTGTGACTTCGCTGCGCCGGATCACGGCCGAGGCCGGGATCACCGGGTTCGGCGCATCGCCGAGCTGGAAACCGGCCTTGGCGAACATGCCTGGAAACAGGTCGGTCACGCCGGCCGGCAGGTCGATGCGTACGCGCACCGTGTTGGCGCCCGACGCGGCCGCCGGGAACACGGTCAGGCT
>CAZXAS010000214.1:1617-4504 GCA_964638185.1 uncultured Steroidobacteraceae bacterium
ATGGGCGAGCAACAGGCTGAACAGGATCATGGTGCCCGCCATGGCGAGGACAGCGCGGTCGATGGACATGGACAGGCCCTCCAGGACGCGTGGTGAATGCGTACAACATAGCGATGCGCCTCCCCGGTCATCAGTAACCAAAGTCACCTCGACTGCCGGCGTTTCCCCGCGCCGAGATCGCGCACCCCGATGTCGTCGAGCACGCCCGGATCGGCGGCGAGCCGGTCCGCGGGCCAGATCGACCAGTAGCCGTTGCGGTAGCCGAACACACGCACCGGGGTGTCGCCCGCCACCGCGGCCGGGTCCTTGCGCGAAGTCACGATGACGCGCGTATCCGGCGCTGCGGCAGCGACCGCGGTCAGCTGCCGGTGGCGGTGCAGCTCGACCATCGGTTCGGCCAGGCGGGCCGCGTAGCCGAGCTGGCCGTGGTAGGTGCCGTAGTACGCGACCGGCACGCCTTGCGCGCGCAGGTCCCGGACCTCCCGGGCCACGTCCTCGACGCCGTAGCTCCTCGCCCTGGGCGAGAGCGACAAGGCGGCCAGCAACACCGCGAGCCCCGCCACGCTCATGGCATGCAGGGACAGCAGGCCGCGGACTTTGCCATCACCGCTGGTGCCGGCCGCGGGGAGCAGCCCGCGCGCGGCCACCAGCGCGATCGCAGGCAGGAGTGGCAGCAGGTAATGCGGCTGCTTGCCGCTGATGACACTGAATACGATGAACGCCGGGGCCACCGCGGCGACGCACAGGCGGGTGCCGGCGTCGGCGCCGGCCAGCGCCCGCCCGAGCGCATGCCAGAAAGGCGGCCACGCGACCCAGGGCAAGAGCATGAGTGGCAGTACCACGAGGTACCACCACGGCGGCCGGTCATGGGAGAAGCTGGCCACGACCCGATCCGCGGTCTGGCTCCAGAGGATGCGCTCCGCATAGGCATCGCCACCCGAGTATGCGGCCGGAATGACCCACGCGAGGGCGAGACACAGGCCGAGCGCCGTGGCCGCGGCGAGCCGGGCGTACCAGGCGCCAGTCGCCTTGCGGGCCGTGTCGGACCACCAGGGACCGAGCAGCGCCGGCGGCAGGAGTTGCAGCAATGCGACGGGCCCCTTGGTCAGGATCCCGAGCCCGCAGGCCACGCCGAACAATACCCAGCCCCGCCGTTCGCCGTTCGCCGCCTGCGCCAGGCCGAGCAGGCCGCACAACACCCACACGGCCAGCAGCAGGTCGAACAGGATGAACGTGCTGTAGGCGACCCACGCGAGCATGCCGCCCGTGATGAGGACGGCGTGGCGGGCTGCTCCGGCGGCCTGTGGCCACAGGCGACGCGCAAGTGCGGCAACCAGGGCGAGGCCCGCGACCGACGTCGCGAGCATCAGGAGCCGCGGCCACCAGTCGTTGACGCCCACGACTTTCCAGCCGGCGGCGATGGCCCAGAACAGCAGCGGCGGCTTGTGCGAGTACGGCGCGCCGTTCAGGTGCGGGACCAGCCAGTCGCCGCCGGCCACCATTTCCCAGGCCACGGTCAGGTAGCGGG
The DNA here is from genome assembly GCA_964638185.1 of uncultured Steroidobacteraceae bacterium. Lineage (GTDB taxonomy): Bacteria > Pseudomonadota > Gammaproteobacteria > Steroidobacterales > Steroidobacteraceae > SG8-30. The sequence continues at coordinate 3,146 of CAZXAS010000214.1, forward strand.
TCTCGTCGATGGCGAGCGGGAACCGGGTCGCGAGGGTTACCAGTGCGAGCAAGGCCCAGGCGGCCACGGGAGTCCAGCGTTCGAATGGCTTCATCGACGCGTGTCGCTCCCGCCGCTGGCCGCAGCATGGCTGCCGCGCGCGGCGACGCCCCGCATCACTCGGCGGGCGTGGCGTTCTCGGCCGGGCGGCGCGCCCCGGGGTGGTTCAAGAGCATGCCGAGGAGTGCGCCGACCGTGCGGTGCGACTCGATCGGGTGGCGCAGCGGCCGGTCGGTGAACAGTCGATAACGGTTGCGGCGCCCGTCGCGTACGCGCTCGACCACACCGCCCTCCTCGAGGTCGGAAACGATCTTCTGCACCGCCCGCTCGGTGATGCCGACACTGATGGCGACATCGCGCAGCCGGGCATCGGGGTCACGGGCGAGGCACACCAGCACGTGCCCGTGGTTGGACAGGAAGGTCCACTGCCTGGCGGCCGCCTCGGGTGTGCGGGCCGGTCGAACCGACGCCTGACCCGTCCTCGTGGACGCCGACTCCCCGGTACTCATCGCGCGCATGACCCCTGCTCCCGATCGTTCTTGACCCGGCATGGATATACTGAAGTACAATACACGAACTTTTATTCGTGTTTAGTTTTTTGCCAATAATCGTTCAAGAGAGGATTATCGCATGCTCGACGGCCATGCCAGACTTCGGGTTTCCGACGGGTGCGACGATCGCGCCCGACGAACGAGAATCACCTGCGGCTTGAAACGCCACGGATCGGCCACACCTCCGCCGGGTCGGGCGCCGCAGTGCCACGACGCGCGTGCGGCCTGAACCCGACGACGGCAACCACGAGGAATCGGACTCCATGAAGCGCATCCTGCTGTTCCTGGTCACCAACTTCGCGATCCTCATCGTCGCGAGCATCACCTTGCGCCTGCTCGGCTTCGAGCCCTGGCTCAACCAGCAGGGCATCAACTTCACCTCGCTCCTCGTGTTCGGCGCCCTGCTCGGCTTCGGCGGGGCCTTCGTCTCACTGGCGCTGTCCAAGTGGACCGCGAAGAAGATGATGGGCGTGAAGGTCATCGAGCAGCCGCGCAACGAGGTCGAGACCTGGCTGGTCGAGACCGTGCGGCGCCAGGCGCAGGTCGCCGGCATCGGCATGCCAGAGGTCGGTTACTTCGACTCACCGGAACCGAACGCCTTCGCCACCGGCGCGAACCGCAACAAGGCGCTGGTCGCGGTGTCGAGCGGACTGGTGAACCGCATGTCGCGGGAACAGGTGGAGGCGGTGCTCGGTCATGAAGTCAGCCACGTCGCGAACGGCGACATGGTCACGCTGACCCTGATCCAGGGCGTGGTGAACACCTTCGT
>CAZXAS010000215.1:0-4438 GCA_964638185.1 uncultured Steroidobacteraceae bacterium
CCGTTCCCGACTGCAGGACGCGGTGCTCGACCTTGTGCATGACCACGTCGGCGGCGGTCTTCATCAGCACGAACAGCCACACCACGCCGCCGCCCAGTGCGGCCCCCAGCACGATGGTCAGGTGTACCGGTATGACGCGGGCATAGGGAATGAACATGAGCGTGCCGAGATTGGGCACGCGGGCGAGGTCGGCCTGCACGTGTTCCTGGTGGGAGGCGCGGTGGGTGCGCCAGAACGCGACCCCGAGTCCGACGAACAGCAGCCAGTCGAGCGGGTACACCTGCCCGACTTCGAACATCATCATCTCGCCGGTGTTCTCGTTCCTGACCGGCAGCGTGCCGTCTGCCGCGCCGTCCGCGGTGGCCATCACCAGGAACATGAAGTACGCGAGATGAAAGAAGCCATAGTGCAGCAGGAAGAAGTTGGCCACCTTGCGCTGTGACGCCGGCGTCGGCTCGACCGGACGGTCGTTGAACTTGAGGCCCTCGGTCGAGAACCGGCCAAGCTTCAGCATGCGCTGCCGGGCGTACCAGCCGATGATCACGCTCTGCATCCAGAACGGCCACATCAGGCCGAGCAGGCCCCAGTCCTGCCACAGGGCGAGCACCAGCGTCAGCGCATTGGCGCCGATGATGCCGAGTACGGCGTGGTCCGCGGGTCGTTGCGCCGGTTGCATCGCCGCAGTCTAGCCCCTGGCTCCGAAGAGCCCCGGGGACTGCGTCACAGCGCATGCCCGGACCTCGACCCTCCCCGGCGCCGACCGCCCGATTCAACGGACCGTGAACAGGACCCGGTCGACCACCCGGCCGTCGGTGTCGACCAGGGCGAGGCGGTGCGCGCCGGTCCGCGGCGCCCACAGGTGCAGGCCGCCCGCCCTGCCGACCACCTCGTCGTCGAGGCGCAGGACCATCGAGTCCGCCGCGCCCTCCGCCTCGAACGGCACGCGCTGGCGGGCCGGCGGGATGTCGGGATCGAGCGCGATCACCATGCCGTTGGCGGGACTGGTGATGCGCGCGATGCCGCCACCGGGCGCGAGCGCTGCGACCTGCTCGATGCCGGTGCCCGCCAGGAACCACTCCCTGCGGGGCGCCTCGACCGGCGGATCGAAGTGCGTGACGAGCGCCTCCACGCCCGGCGGCGCCTCCGGTGCCGAGGCGCCGGCCTGGTCGAGTGCGAGCATGATCTCCTGCCACACCGGCGCCGCACCCGTGACGCCGGACACGTCGTGCATCGCGTCGCCCTCGAAGTTGCCGACCCACACGGCGGTCGTGTAGCGGTCCGAGAAGCCGATGCACCAGTTGTCCCGCATGTCCTTGCTGGTGCCGGTCTTCACCGCGCTCCAGAACGGCGTGTTGAGGTGGCTCTCGAGCCCGAAGGTGACGGCCCGTGCCGCCCGGTCACCGAGGATATCGACGGTGAGGAACGTCGCGCCGGCGGGCAGGACCTCGCGATCCGGTGACGCCGGCCGGTCGGCGCTGAGGCCGAGCGGCGAGAAGCGGCCGCCACGTGCCAGCACGCGATAGGCCTGGGCCTGCTCCCACAGGCTCACCTCGGCGGAGCCGAGCGCCAGTGCGTAACCGTAGTAGTGCCCGTCGTGCACCAGGCCCTCGTAGCCGAGCGCGCGCAGCCGGTCCCTGAAGGCCTCGACCCCCACCAGCACCAGCGTGCGCACGGCCGGGATGTTGAGCGAGCTGCCGAGCGCGGTGCGTACGCTGACCGGGCCGCGGAATGCGTTGTCGTAGTTCTGCGGCAGGTAGATGCCGCTCGCGGTATCGAGGTTGACCGGTGAGTCGTCGAGCAGCGACGCCGGCGTGAGGTAGCGCTGCTCGAGGGCGAGCGCGTACAGGAAGGGCTTCAACGTCGATCCTGCCTGGCGGCGGGCGAGCACACCATCGACCTGCGCCGCGCGCGACCCGGGCCCGCCCGATCCCACGTACGCGAGGACGTCGCCGCTCGCGTTGTCCACGACGAGCACCGCGCCATCGCGCACGTTGCGCCCGTCGAGGCCGGCGAGGTGACGGCGCAGGATGGTCGCGGCGGCGCGCTGTACCCCGGCATCCAGGGTGCTCCTCACCCGCTCGCCGGGCCGGGCGAGCAGCTGCCGCGCCACCTGTGGCGCCAGGTCCGGCGCGGGCGCGGCCGGCACCGACCGCGACAGCATCGCCGCAGCAGTGGCCCGGATCGACGGGCAGGTGCTGCGTACACCGCCCGCCGCGGCGCGCGCGCAGGCGCGGGCAGCGACGCGTTCCAGGTCCGCGCCCGGCGCCGGCAACAGCGCCGCCAGCACCAGGCTCTCGGCATCGTCGAGACCCGAGGGCGCCTTGCCCGCGAGCAGCTCCGCCGCAGCGCCGATTCCCTGCAGCTCGCCACGAAAGCCGAGCAGGTTCAGGTAGGCCTCGAGGATCTCCCGCTTGCTCCAGCCGCGCTCGAGTGCCCGCGCGACGCGCACCTGGGCGAGCTTGCGTCGCCAGTCGGGGACGCCGGCCGAGCGCCCGGCCCGGCCGTCCACCAGTGCGGCGACCTGCATGGTGATGGTGCTCGCCCCGCGCCGGCGACCCTCGAGCAGCCGGTCCCGCAGCGCGCCCGCCACGCCCGGCCAGTCGACACCGCCGTGCTGGTGGAAGCGCCGGTCCTCGCCCTCGACGACCGCGGCGACCAGTGCAGGCGAGATGTCCTCGAGCGCCACCCACTCGAGCCGCCTGACGCCGAAGTCGAGTCGCTCGCGGTCGAGCACCTCGCCATGGCGATCGATGAGCCACGCGTCCGAGGGCGTGTAGCGATCGCGCACGGCGGCGAAGCCGGCCACACCGCTGGCAGGCGTTGCGACGACCACGAACGTGATGGCGAGCGCGAGCCCACCCAGTGCTGCGATCGACCAGCCCGCTCGAACGAGCGCCGACATCGCCGTGCTGTCGCGTCCCGGACTCACGGTGCAGGCGCGACGGCCAGCGCCTCGTTCGGCAACTCACCGAACATCTCCGGCGCATACATGGCCTCGACGCGCGTCGGCGGCAGCAGGAACGTGCCCGGGTTGTTGAACCTGACCGTGTACTCCACCGCCAGCCGGCCCTTCGGCACGTACCGGTAGTAGGCGCGGAAGCCGTCGAAACGCCGCTCGGAGAATGCCGGCCAGGCGTCGCCGCCGCCGCGCTCGCCGCGGCCGAGCAGTTCGGACTGGCCGCCGAGGCCGCTGCCGAGGATGCTGGCCCCGGCCGGTACCGGGTCGTCGATCACCACCCAGGTCATGTCGGACTGCGCCTCGACCTCGATGCGCACGCGTGCCACGTCGCCGCGCGTCCAGCGTCCCGGCACCTGCCGGCTCACCGCCGTCACGGTCCGCTCGACCCGGTAGCCGCTCGACAGCGCCCCGACCGGCGGTACTGCGGCCTGCGCGCGCAGCATCGCCCACGGCCGGCCGGAGCCGTCATGCTCGATGTGCACCGGCTTGCGCCCGGCCTGCCAGGGCTGGCTGATCGAGACCGCGTCACGGCCCGACCAGTCGGCCGTGTCCGTCGACGCCCCGTAGCGCACGGCGGTATTGCCGGTGACCGGCTCCGACTCGAAGCGCCTGGAGAATTCCCTGAGCGCCAGCGTGCCCCAGGCGTTGGCGACCGTGGTGCTCCAGTGGCCGCGCTGCTGACGCCCGACCAGGCCGCGCACCAGCCGTGGCACATCCTCGCGCCAGCCGGGCCGGTCGAGGCCCGCGAGCAGTACACGCGCCGCGTTCGAGTCCGTCGACACCATGAGCCACCAGAGCGCATCCGTGCGTTCGGTCGAGAACCCCATGGTGGTGCCCTGGAAATCGAGGCGCGCCTCAAGGATGGACTCCGCCCGCGCGATATTGCCGACGCGGACCGACATGCCCTCCACGCGCTCCAGGATCGACAACCAGTCGAGCACCGCGGAGGTCGGCCACGACTCGGGCTCGATGACCACGCTGTCGAGCAGCTCCGGGGTCGCCACGCCGTGTCGCGCCAGGGCCTCGACGGCCGCGAGCTTCCTGATGCCGAGGTCAGCGGCCGGCAGCACCGAGCCGCGGCTGACGCGCCCCTGCACGAAACCGGCGAGGCCGGCGAGCATCCGCTGCCGGGAGTCCTCCGGAATCACGTTGCCGGACGCGTCGGCGATGGCGAGCACGTAGGCCGTCAAGGCGTCGTCGCCGGGCAGGAATTCGCTCGGGAAGTAGCGCAGGAGTCCGTCGCCGTCGAGATAGGCCGGCAGCCGCTGCATCCAGGACGTCCACAGCACCGCGTCGCCGAGCGCCACGGCGCGCGAGACCTGCTGCTCGATGCAGGTGTAGGGATAGCCCGACATGTACTCGCGCACGCCGTCGAGCGAGTCGCCGAGCCGCGCGCGCAGGTCGATGTCGACGCCGCCCCGACCTTCGATGGCGCCGGCCGGCCGTTCCACCGGCACTTCGACCGGACCGGTGAGCTGC
>CAZXAS010000216.1:0-4338 GCA_964638185.1 uncultured Steroidobacteraceae bacterium
GTGGACGCTGCCGACGTGGTGCGGGCGGTCGAGCAGGTGGTGAAGGATCTCGGCTGAGCGGCGAGGCAGGCGTCTGACGGCAGGTCCCGTCGTGTGCGAGCGGTTGACGTAGCGGGCAATGTGGGTATCGACGAAAGGCGGCCCGGCCTCGGCAGTTGTTGGCGGCCACGCGCGAACGGTCGCTGCTGCAGACAGAACACATATCGTTGAGGGCGGCCAGGAAGCCGCCTTTTCTCTGCCGCCTTTCTTATGCCGCCGTCACCGTGAAGGCAGACGCTGCGCTCGTGACGCTGACGCGTCACCCCGACCGGGCTCGCGCCCGCCGTTCGGCGAGGGCAGATCTGGAGGTTCAAGTTTCGAGTCGAAACCTCCGCAACCTATTGAAAAACAATGCGAAACCGGCATTTGAGGTAGTGGGAATATAGGCTCGAAACCCGGACTCCGGCAGGCCTGGTGGTTCATGCGGCCAGGCCTCATCGAGAATGTTTCACGCGGTGGTTTCACGGTCCGCCGCCGCTGCGTTTTGTTAAATAAAATCAATCCATTAGGGTGCGGACGCCCGCAAGGGCCGGGGAATGTTCCACGGGCGGCAGGCCCCTGAGTGGGTGTCTCGGGCAGATCTTTCCGGTTTCTTTCCGCTTTCGGGTAAGCTCCGGGCATGCGCGTGTCGGATGAGCAGGTCAGGGCGGTGATCGCCGAATTGCGCGGGCAGGGCGCCCGCGTCAGTGGGGCACGGGTGCGCCGCGAGCTGGTGTTGCGGTTCGGGGCGCGGGGCGGGGTGAGCCGTATATATAGAGTGTTGCGTGAGGCGCCGGCGGTGGCGCCGGCCGAGGTCGAGGCGCTGCGGACGGAGCTCGAACAGATGCGCCAGCGCGCCGAGCGCGCCGAGGCGCGGGAGGATGCGCACCAGGTGAAGTGGGCGGCGGAGGTGGATGCGCTCAGGGTGCGGGTGCGCGAGCTCGAGGCGCAGGTCGCAGCGACGCACGCGCTGCAGGCGGCGTACGAGCGGACCGCGATGGCGCTCCGGGCCGCGGAGGGGAGGTTGGCGAGAATGGAGGAGCCGCGCTAAGTTCGCAGTGGTGACGTCATGAGCATCAACGAGAGCAAAGAGCCTTTCCATCCGGGCGAGATCCTGCTCGAGGAATTCCTGACTCCGGCCGGAACGACCGAGGCGGCCTTTGCCGAGCGGGTGGGGTGGACCCGTGCGCGGCTCAATGAACTGATCAACGGTAAGCGCAGCGTGACGGCCGAAGCGGCGCTCGATCTGGCCGACGCGCTCGGGACGTCCGCGCGGTTGTGGATGAACCTGCAGGCGACCTGGGATCTTGCTCAAGCCGAGAAGCGGCGGAAAGTCGCGTAGTTGGGGTCACCGACATCAACCCGGGTTCTCTGACGCTTCATCGCGTCCTGCTTAATCGGAGCGCCAAGCGTTGGCAGCGACATGACAGCCGTGCAGTCGGCTGATGTGCCCAAGCACTCCTTCCTGGGCCGCTACCAGGACGGAGGCGCTTATGCGGATTGCTACGTGGTCGAAGTCCCGGCCGCCGTGTCACAGCAGCAGTTCGTCGAGGCGTTCTACACCTCGCCGCTGTTCAAGGTCGAGAGAGCACTGCTCAAGGTCTTCGCCGCGACGCCGGCCAGCGATGATGAGGCTCGTGACCTCGCAGCAGGTCGGGCGGCGAAGTTCTCGGCCTGGCGGGTCGAGGCGCAGTCAGCCTCGGAGCTCCTGCTCGCCGATGTCACGGGTCGTACACGATCCTGGCTGATGGCCACGCCGGGCGAGGGCGCCAGCACGACGCTGCTTCACTTCGGGTCCGCGGTGGTGCCGCGCACGCATGCAGGCACCGGACGTCCACGCATGGGCGCACCATTCCGCGCACTGCTGGGCTTCCATCGCCTGTACTCACGCCTGCTGCTCGCGGCGGCGAGCAGGCGAGTGGGGCACGGCTAGTCTCGCGCGATCAGCCACGCGGGCTGAAGGTGCGCGGGAAGAACACCGGGGTGGTGCGGTCGGTGAGGCGATAGAGCTGCGCCGGGCGGGTGGGGCGACTGCGCACCCGCGGGATGGCGGTGACCAGGTTGGTGGCGAGGATACGGGTGCGGAACGCCTTCTTGTCGAGTGGCCGGTCGAGGACGATTTCGTACATGCGCTGCAGTTCCGGCAGCGTGAACTCCTCCGGCAGCAGGAAGGCGGGGAGCGAGGTGTACTCGACCTTGCCGCGCAGCCGCTCGAGGGCGGCGGCGAGGATCTCGGTGTGATCGAAGGCGAGGCGGCGGGCGACCCCGTTGCCCTCGATCGGGACCCAGGCGACCGCGCTCGCGTTCGCGCCCTCGGCGAGCACGACGTTCTCGGCCGGCATCAGGCAGAAGTACACGTGGGTGGTTGACCAGCCGCGCGGGTCGCGGCGGCGGTTGCCCCAGCTGCCGAGCTGCTCGAGATAGGGCGAGGCCACGCCGGTCTTCTCCTTGAGCTTGCGCCGCGCGCAGGCCTCGAGGTCGGCGTCGCGCGCGACGTCGATGAACCCGCCGGGCAGGGCCCAGACCCCCGGGAACGGTTCGCCGGGCGCGCGCTCGCGCTCCACCAGCAGCACTGCCAGGCGTTCGTCGCGGACGGTGAAGATCACCGGGTCGACGGTGGTGAGCGGGCGCTCGAAATCGAGGTGTGTGGGCTTCATGGTTGCAGGATAGCAAAGTAAGTGGTACTGTGCCACTTAATAAGAGGTACAGTACCACTTATCGCAGGATCGGAAGGAGGATGCCGTCATGCTCGGATTCAAGTTCATCAAGGTCGAGCCCACCACCTATGTCATGCAGTACCGCGGCGGGCGGCTCATCCGGCAGGGGGCAGGATTGGCGCTCGCGTACTTCGCGCCGGTGACCTCGGTCGTGGCCGTGCCGCTCGCGAGCCGCACTGAGCCCTTCATGTTCCAGCACACCACCCGGGACTTCCAGGCGGTGACGGTGCAGGGGCAGGTGGCGTTTCGGGTCGCGCGGCCGGCCGAGACCGCCGCGGCGCTCGACTTCACCCTGGCCGCCGACGGCCGGAGTTATCACGCCGAGGACCCGCAGCAGTTGCCGGCCCGGGTGGTGCGTGCGGTCGAGGTGCTGGCGCAGCAGTTCGTGCAGGCGCGCGAGCTCAGGGAGGCGCTTGCCGCCACCGATGCGCTGGCCGAGGCGGTGCGGGCAGGGCTTGCCGGGCATGCCGAGATCCGCGCCCTTGGGCTCGAGATCCAGGGGGTCGAGGTCGTGGCGGTGAAGCCGACGCCGGAGACGGCGCGGGCACTGGAGGCCGAGGCCCGCGAGGCGATCCTGAAGGGGGCGGATGATGCCATTCACGCCCGCCGGCATGCGGCGGTCGAGCACGAGCGGTCGATCCGGGAGAGTGAACTCGAGACCGAGATCGCGGTGGAGCGCAAGCGGCGCACCGTGCGCGAGACGCAGATGGACGCGGAGGCAGCGGTCGCGGCGCGCCAGCAGGCGCTCGCGCAGGGCCAGCTCGAGGCGGACATCACGCTCGAGGAGACGCGCAAGGGCCTGGTCGCGCGCAGTGCCGACAACACGCGGGTGCAGGCCGAGGCCGAGGCCCATCGGATCGAGGCGGTGGTGGGTGCGCTCAAGACCGCCGACCCGCGGGTGGTGCAGGCGCTCGCGGCGGTCGGGATGCAGCCGGCGCAGCTCATCGCCCAGGCGTTCGGCGGCATTGCCGAGCGCGCCGAGCGGATCGGGCAGCTCAATATGTCGCCGGACCTGCTGCAGGGCCTGCTCGGTCAGGCGGAGGGCGGGCGGGCGGAGCGCCGTCATGCGTGACGGGGCGCCCCGCAAGGTGGTGCTGGTGACGCGGCGGACCCGCTACGAGGAGCTGGTCGCGCGTCATCACACCGCGGCGCAGGCGCGGTTCTATGTCGAGCATCTGGGGAGCGACTTCGCCGACTACGAGGAGGAGCATGCGACCTATCAGGCGGGGCTCGCCCGGGTGCGCGCCGGGCTCGAGGCGCATGGGCGCTACCAGGTGATCGAGCGGGGGTTCGTCGCGAACTACGTGTTCGGGGCGAGCGACGTGGTGGTGACCCTGGGCCAGGACGGGCTCGTCGCCAACACGCTCAAGTACCTCGACGGGCAGCCGCTCTTGGGCCTCAACCCGGATCCGGGGCGCTGGGATGGGGTGCTCGCGCGGCATGCGGTCGATGCGTTCGCGGCCCTCCTGCCGGCAGTGCTGGCCGATGCGGTGGCGGTGAAGCCCGTGACCATGGCCGAGGCGGTGCTGCCCGACGGCCAGGTGATGCACGCGGTGAATGATCTTTTCATCGGACCGAAGTCGCACATCTCGGCGCGCTATGA
>CAZXAS010000217.1:0-4333 GCA_964638185.1 uncultured Steroidobacteraceae bacterium
CGTCGAAGTCGCCCCAGGTGACGGTCGTGCGGGTACGCAGCCGGTCGGAGATCGGCGCATCGAACGCGGCCTTGAGGCGGATCTCGTCGTCCTCGTACCAGCCGAGGTCGAGGTAGCCGCCGGTTTCGCCGCCAGGCATCTTCGAGACCACGTTGACCACGCCGGCGGACGCGTTCTTGCCGAACAGCGTTCCCTGCGGTCCGCGCAGTACCTCGACGCGCTCGACGTCGTACATGTCGCCGAACGCCTCGCCCGCCGACGACAGCACCACGCCGTCCAGCACGAAAGCCACGCTCGGCTGGGCCGCGATGGCGAAGTTGATGGTGCCGACACCGCGCAGGAAGATCGCCTGGTTCAACTGCGTGTTGGTCTTGCGGATGTTGAGCGACGGCACCAGCTGCTTCAACGACTCCGCGTTGAAGCCGCCCACCGAATCGACGAGCGCGCCATCGACCACGGAGACCGCGATCGGAACTTCCTGCAGGCGCTGCTCGCGCTTCTGCGCGGTCACGACGATCTCGCCGAGCATCGGGCTCGCGCCCTGTGCCTGGATCTGGGCCGCGTGGGCGGCGGACAGCGCGCCCAGGACGGCGGCCGCGATCGCCGCGTTGGATTTCGTGCGTGTGGTCGATTGAAGCACTGTGGTTTCCCCCCAACTGGTCGGATGCGTATGTGTTCGTCGCGACGGCCTTTGCGGCCTGCCGGCGCACGCGGCGCCATGTATCAACGCTAGCATGGCATTTCTATGTCTTACAACCCTTATATAAGACATGAGATCGGTCAGGTGTAGTTGCAGCGCAACATGAGGCTGCGCCGGGCACGTGCTCCGGTCATGGAGGGACCGCGGTCGCGGCAGTTGTATTACGGCAGCTCGCTGGTCGTGCGGACCGCGGGTCCGAGGTGAATCACGGCGCCTTCACGGGCGAAGACCGCGGTTTCATGCAGTGCGAGCCCAAGGCGCAGGACCTGGCCGCCTTCGAAGGTGCCGCCCTCGGGGAAACGGCGCCAGCGGCCTTGCGGGAGATACAGCTCGACCTGGCCTCGCGGGCGGATGCAGGGAGCGACCAGCAGGTCGTCGCCGCAGAAGAACTGGTTGTCGAAAGCCCATGCGGCACGTTCATCGGGGCAGGCGAGTGCCATGGAGCGCTGCACCGGCAGCCCGCTGAGGTGCGCCTGTTGCAGGCACCGCTCCAGGTAGGGGATGAGCCGGTAGCGCAGCTCCAGCGCGGCGGTCACTGCGGCCTCGGCGTCCGCGCCATAGGTCCACGGCTCGCGCGACCCGATTCCATGCAGGCGCATGTGCGCGGAGTAGACCGCGGCCTGTGCCCAGCGCACGTACAGCTCGGGATCGCGGCGGTCACCGTAGAAGCCGCCGACGTCGGTGGCATAGTAAGGGGCGCCGGTCAGGCCCCACGACAGGCCGCCCCGCAGGTTGGCCGCGAAGCCGCCCCAGTCCGCCTGCGGATCGCCGCCCCACTGCGACGGGTATCGTTGCGAGCCCGACCACGCCGCCCGGCTGAACAGGAAGGCGCCACCCGGAGCGTAACGCTCGGCCGCCTCGTAGACGCAGCGGTTGTACAGCAGCGCGTATGCGTTGTGCAGTTCGGTGCCGCTCGAGCCGTCGCTGGCCAGCATGTGTTCATCCACCTGCTCGCCGAAGTCCGCCTTGATCATGTCGACACCGGCCCCGAACAGCTCGCGATGCCGGTCACGCCAGTAGGCATAGGCCTCAGGGTGGGTGAAATCGACCAGGCCCGACTCCGGCAGCGGGGTCAGCACGGCGCCGAACGGCTCGGGGTCCCAGCGATAGCGGTAGGCCTCGCCACTGCGGCGGTCCCGCAGCAACCAGCCTTTCGCGGCCAGCTCGTCGAACAAGGGGTTCGCGACCGAGATCAGCGGGTACTCCCAGACGCAGATGCGAAAGCCCAGCGACCTGAGCTCGGCCAGCACCGGGCGCGGATCGGGGTAGCGGGTCGGGCACCATTCGAAGGCGAAGCGGGTCGCAGTGTCCTGCCAGGCGCGGCCATCGAAAGTGATGGTGTCGCAGGGCATGCCGCGCGCCCGCACCTCGCGCGCCACGGCCAGGATCTCGGCGGCATCCTTGTAGTAGGCCTTCGACAGGATCACACCGAGGCTCCAGCGCGGGGGGACCGGAGCACGTCCGGTCAGCGCCGTGTACTGGCGCAGCTGGGCGGCGCCGTCCGTTCCGTCGAACAGGAACAGGTCCAGCGCACTCGAGTCGACGTGGATCGCGTACGCGCGCTGGGACCATGGCGCGTAGCCGACGCCATGGGTCACTGCCGCGGCGGTATGGATGAACACCCCCCAGCCATCGGGGCTCCAGGCGAATGGCGCGTTCTTGTAGCTCGCCTCGGCGTTGACGCCGAGCGCGTCCTGGTTGAACGAGCGCAGCAGCTGGCCACGGCGGTCGAGCCGGCCCCATTTCTCGCCGAGGCCGTACACTGCCGTGTCCTCGCCGAGCTCCAGGCTCAGGAACCACCCGCCTTCGACCTGGGCGAAGGGTGGCAGCCGGAAGCGGCGCACGAAGTGGCCGTCGCCCGGCGAGGACTGCACGACGCGGCCGTCGCGCTCGAGCACGAAGGACAATGGCTCGTGACCGAGCGTGAGCCGCAGGTCACCGGCCGCCAGGCTGGTGGTTCCCCCGGACGTCGACAGCGAAGGCCTGAGCGGTACCGGTTCGCGGACCAGGATGCCGAAGTCGCGCGCCGGCGGGCCGAGCCGCAGCCGCGCGCCGTCCGCGTGCAGCGTGACCTTGAGCGGGCCGGCGGTCGTCGGAACGGACACGCAGCCGGAACCATCGACCACGGCCGCGCCGGTGATGCGCAGCGGCGCCATCCGGCCCCACTGCGGCGACGCGGGATCGAGCATGCCCATGCTCAGGCGAGGTCCAGCACCGGCAGGTTCCAGCGCGCGGCGATCGCGCGCAGCGCCGGCTTGTGATCCCCGTAGGCCAGCGCGAAATGATGCTCGAGCCCCTCGCTCATGATGGTCTCATGCACGTCCGCCGCCGGCCGGTCGAAGCGGATGGTGCCGGAGCAGCCCGTGAACGCCATCGGCGCGCGGATGACGGTCGCGCCAGCCATCATCAGCTTGACCTCGTTGCGTGCCCGCGAGAGACGGGCGAGCGTGATGCGCCCGGGCTTGATCGGGAACTGGTGCAGCAGGGGCATGCGCCGGTTGGTGTGGATCGTCGCCTCGGCCTCGACCTGCGGATCGCGCATCGACAGCGGCGCGAGCCCGCAGTGCCAGATGACGGCGGTGTCGTCGGCCGGCGTGATGTCGACGAGATCCGCCATCCACGCCGGCTCGTCGGCCAGCTCCTGCAGCATCAGCTGCGTGATGGAGCCGTTCACGTCAGCCTCGCAGGCGGACGGCACCCGCTGTTCGTTCATCATCGCCATCGGTCCGCAGGCAGCGCAGCCGTACTCGGTGAACATCTCGGGCCAGCAGCGCACCGCGAGCCCCTGTGCGCCACGTTCCCGCTGCAGGTCCTGGAGTGCGCAAAAGACCCGAAAGGACCGGTCGAGCTGCTCCGCGTCGACCTCGTCGAGGCCGCGCAGGCTGCGTGTCGCGTCCGCCCGGACGTCGGCGACCCGGGCCGCGTCCGCCGCGCGGGCACGATCGAACAGTTCGCCGAGCGGGACCGTGTCGACCTGCATGCCAGCGAGTCTGTCGAGCAGCGACTGGTCGTACTCGCAGGTGTCGAAGCCGTCCGGGTGCCGGCCTACGACGGTGATCGTGCCGCCAGCCAGTGCGGCGAGCGCGCGATCGGCGGCGCGGATGGCGTCGCTGTCCGCTGCGGCTACGGCGGGCGCCGCCGCGGTCGGGGCGGCAGCGACGGGCGCGGCTAGCGCCTGCAGTCGCGCCGCGAGTCCACGCTCTTCCGGTGCGGCGTACAGCCAGCCATGGCGTACGCCGGCGCGACCGAGCGCATGCGCCGCGAGATTCAGGCCGCAGTAGGCGTTGAGGCGCAGGCGCCCGCCTGCGCGCGGTTCCGGCACGCCCCAGACGGCGAGTGGAACCTGCGAGCCACGCGCGAGCTCGACCGTCATCGTGGCGTCGGTGAAGGTCACCTGCAGGATCAGCAGCAGGTCGATCGGGCCGGCCGCACGGATGGCCGTGACCGCCGCTTCCGCCGCGGCGCGATCGAACAGCAGCTCGCGCGGCCCCACGGCTTCGATGCCGGCGTCGGCGAGCGCCGCAAACGCCCGGTCCTTCATGGATTCCGCAAACGGTACGTCGAACGTCGGTCGTGCCAGTGCGGCGACGCCGTATCTCAGTCCCATGTCAATCTCCGAATCCGGGGTAGGCG
>CAZXAS010000218.1:0-4268 GCA_964638185.1 uncultured Steroidobacteraceae bacterium
AGTACGTCTGCGTCGGCGGGGTGCAGTGACCGCGGGAGCGGACACAGGGAAAGCATCGTCCGACCGGTCCTTGCTCCTGCTGCTGGCGGCGATCACCGCCGCCGGTCCGGTTGCCATGAACATCTACCTGCCGGCGCTGCCGGAAGTGCAGGCGCACTTCGGCACCAGCGTCGCCCAGATGAACACCACCGTGAGCGCGGCGCTGGTGGCGTTCGCCATCGGCATCCTCGTCTACGGTCCGGTCTCGGACCGTTACGGCCGCCGGCCGGTGATCCTCGCCGGGCAGGCCGTGTTCGCACTCGGCAGCCTGCTGTGCCTCGTCGCCCCGTCGGTCGAGTCGCTGCTGGTCGGGCGCGTCGTGCAGGCGCTCGGCACCTCGGCCGGGCTCGTCGTGGCGCGCGCGATGCTCGGCGATCTCTACGGTCGCGAGAAGATGGCGCGCATGCTCGCGACCCTGACCATGGTCATGGTGGTCGGACCGACCACTGCACCCCTGTTCGGAGGCTTGCTGACCGAGGCCTTCGGCTGGAAGTCGATCTTCGCGGCACTCCTCGCCGTGAACGTGGCGACGGCGCTCCTCGCCTGGTGGCGCCTGCCGGAAACGCGGCGCAGCGGCGCGGCCGGGTCGAGCGCGCGCGAACTGGCGCGCGCCTCCTGGACCATGGTCCGGAAGCCCGCGTTCCTGGGCTTCACCATCCAGGCCGGCGTCATCTATGCCACCTTCCTGACCTTCATCTCCATCGCGCCCTACGTCATGGTGCGACTCGGCCATTCCTCGACCGAGTACGGCCTGTGGTACCTGCTGGTCGCCATCGGCTACTTCATCGGCAACTGGGGCGTGACGCGCGTCGTCGGGCGCATCGGCCTGCACCGGCTCATCGCGCTCGGCCTGACGCTGCAGCTCGGGAGCGCCCTGCTCGGCGCGGCGCTCGTCATCGGCGGCCTGTGGCATCCCGCGGCGATCTTCCTGCCGATGGGGCTCCTCGGGATCGGCCAGGGGCTCGCCCTGCCGAACATCACCGCGAGCGCCGTGGCGCTCGCGCCGCACACCGCAGGCAGCGCCTCGTCGCTGCTCGGCTTCTCGCAGCAGATGATCGGCGCACTGGCGGTGCAGGCCATGGCCGTGCTGCCGACCACGAGCCCGGTGCCCATCTACCTGTTCACCGTCGCCGTGTCGCTGCTGGCATGGGCATCGCTGTACGTCCTGCCTCGGGCGGACGCGGTACGCGCGGACCGGGCCGTTTGAACCCATGGCGCCGGGCGGTCGTCGCGCGGCGACGGCCGGCATCAGCCGCGGCCCCGCCGCACGCTATGATTGCCTCGCCGCCGGTCCGCGCGGCGACGCCGGCCTCAACATGCTGGGACGCTTCCTCGAGATCAGCATCCACGCCCCCGACGTGCTGGAGTCACTCGCCTTCTACGAGCGGCTGGGCTTCACCCAGGCGTCGGTCGGCGAGACCTGGCAGCACCCCTATGCCGTCGTCACCGACGGGCACGTGTTCCTCGGGCTGCACCGCTACGAGTTCCCCTCGCCGTCGCTGACCTTCGTGCAGCCGGACCTCGCGCGCCACGTCGAGGCGCTCGAGCAGGCCGGCATCGAGTTCGCGTTCCGGCGCCTGGGCACCGACGTCTTCAACGAGGCCGGGTTCACCGACACCTCCGGCCACATGATCACCATGCTCGAGGCGCGCACCTTCTCGCCGCCGGCGCGCCGTGTCCACGAGACCTCGCGGCTCGGCTGGTTCGAGGAGATCGCGCTGCCGAGCCACGACCTGCGCGCCTCGGAGCGTTTCTGGGACAAGCTCGGCTTCGTTCCGGCGGAGGAGAGCGAGGAACCCTACCCGCACATCGGGCTCACCAGCGATTCACTGAACGTGGCGCTGGTGCGCGCGCGCGACTTCGACACGCCGACCCTGATCTTCGCCGAGGCGGACATGCCCGAGCGCATCGCCGGGCTCGCCGAGTCAGGCATCGAGTTCTCGCGCGAGCTGCCACGCAAGCTCGACCCGAAGCGCCACGCACTGCTCGTCGCGCCCGAAGGGACGCCGCTCTTGCTCACCACCTCGGAGCGGTAGGGGACATTCCCCTCCTACACGGCGCGGGAGAACCTCGGCACGTCCGACTGCTGGTGGCCCGGCAGGTAGGCGTCGAAGCACATCGCGACGTTGCGCATCAGCAGGCGCCCGATCGGCGTGAGGCTGAAGCGCCGCTCGCCCAGGGTGATGAGGCCGTCGGCGGCAAGGGGTTCCAGCGAGCCGATCTCGCGCCCGAAGTACTCCTCGAAGCGGATGCTCCAGTCGCGGTCGAACTCCGCGAAATCGACCTGTGCGCGGCACATGATCGACTGGATCACCTCGCGCCGCAGCCGGTCGTCGTCGTTGAGCGCAAGCCCGCGATGCACGGCGAGATGTCCTGAGTCGATGGCGCGGTAGTAGTCGTGCAGGGTCTTGTAGTTCTGCGAATAGGTGGCGGCCAGCTTGCCGATGGAACTGACGCCGAGCGCCACGAGGTCGCAGTCGGCGTGGGTCGAGTAGCCCTGGAAGTTCCGGTGCAGGCCGCCCTCGCGGAGCGCCACGGCGAGTTCGTCGTCCGGCAGCGCGAAGTGGTCCATGCCGATGTAGACGTAGCCGGCGTCGGCCAGCTTCTCGATGGTGAGGCCGAGCAGCGCGAGCTTCTCCGCCCCGCTCGGCAGGTCCTCCGCATGGATGCGCTTCTGCGGCTTGAACATGTGCGGCAGGTGCGCGTAGCTGTAGACGGCGAGGCGGTCGGGCCGCGCGCCGATGACCTGGTCGAGGGTGCGGGCGAACTTCGCGCGGTTCTGCTTCGGCAGGCCGTAGATCAGGTCGACGCTGACCGACTTGAAGCCGGCGCGGCGCGCGCGGTCCATGAGCGCGAAGGTCTGCTCGGGCGACTGCACGCGATTGACCGCGACCTGCACCTCGGGGTCGAAGTCCTGGATGCCGAGGCTCATGCGGTTGATGCCGGCGCGCGCCAGCAGGTCGATGGTGTCCGGCTCGCAGGTGCGCGGGTCGATCTCGATGGAGAACTCGCGGCTCGCGTCCTCGCGCAGCTTGAAGTGCCAGCCGAGCTTCTTCAGCAGGTCCTCGAGCTGCCACGGGTTCAGGAAGGTCGGCGTGCCACCGCCGAAATGCAGCTGGTCGACGGTGCGCTCACGGTCGAACAGCTCCGCCTGCAACTCGATCTCGCGGTACAGGCGCGTCAGGTAGTTCTCCGCCTGCTCGCGGCTGCGCGTGATGATCTTGGTGCACCCGCAGTAGAAGCAGGGGCTCGCGCAGAACGGCACGTGCACGTACAGCGACAGCGGCGCCGGCGGCGTGGCGCCGTTGGTCGCGGCCGCCGCCGCCCGATACTCGGGCTCGCGGAACCCGTCGTGAAACTGCACGGCGGTCGGGTAAGAGGTATAACGCGGACCCGGCCGGTCGTAGCGGCGAACGAGATCGGCGTCGAAGTGAACCGAGGCTTCCATGGCTGTCCCCGCCGGTCGAGTGGCGACCGTCTGGACGCTAACCTAATCGCCTGGTGGACGAAGGTGCAGCAGCAGATCTACGGATGAGCGACCGCCACGCGGACAATCGATCTCGGGCGCGCCTGCCGCTCGCCGGCCTCGGTGGCGCGCTGCTCGCAGCTGCCGCCCAGTGCGCGCTCGGCGCCGGCTGGCCGCCGTGCAACGCGCCGGGCCTCACTCCGCCGGGCGTGGTGCTGCGGGAAGCGCCCCCCTATCCGGAGTCGGCGCGCCTCGCCGGCGCGGAGGGATACGTGGAAGTCGCCTTCACCGTCCTGCGCGACGGGCGTGTCGGCTGGTACCGGCTGCTGCGCGCCGAACCCTCCGGTTTCTTCGAATCCGCGGCGCGGTTGGGCGTGCTCGACTGGCGCTTCGAGCCCGCGCGGCTGGATGGCGTGCCGGTCGAGTGCCGCATCCAGACGCGGGTGCGCTTCACCCTCGCCGACACCGTGCCGGCCCGCGCGAACGGTGCGACGGCCGGTCCCGGTGGACACGCGCCGCCACAGTACCCCGACGCATTGCGCATCGCCGGCACCGAGGGCTATGTCGAGGTCGAGTTCGACGTTGCCGCCGACGGGAGGGTGATCGCGCCCACGGTCACGCTCGCCATGCCGCGCGGCGAGTTCGAGGCCGCGGCGCTTGCAGCCGTGCGCGGCTGGCGTTTCCCGGCCGGCGCGCCGCTCACGGGCCAGCATCGTCGCTTCGACTTCAGCCTGCCGGACAGCCTGCCCGGCCCGCCGGCGGC
>CAZXAS010000219.1:0-2051 GCA_964638185.1 uncultured Steroidobacteraceae bacterium
ACCTACTACCATGGTTTCATCGACACGGCGAACCGCACCCAGGTTGCGTCGTACGTCGCCATCGGCGGCTGCCTGGCACTGCTGGTATTCATCATGTCGGTGGTGAGCGTGCCGCTCATCATCGACCGGCATGCCGGCGCGAGCCAGGCAGTGCGGGCGAGCCTGCACGTCGTGGCCTCGAATCCGGTCGCGATGATGGTGTGGTCCGCGATCATAGTGGTGCTCGCTGCCGCGGGCTTTGCGACCCTTCTGTTCGGGATGATCCTGATCATTCCGCTGCTGGGTCACGCCACCTGGCACGCCTATCGCGACCTGTTGCGTTGATCCGAAACCCAACGCGGTGGCCCGCGGTCACCTGGGCGCGAGCCCGCTGCCGTCGCGGGCCGGGCGCATGCCGCGGGGCAACATTCGCCGCTCCGCAATCTCGAACGCCCACTGCACCGCGATGGCGAGCGCTGCCGCGGGAACGGCGCCCTCGAGGATCAGGCCGGTGTCGTCGAGCCGGATGCCGGTAAGTATCGGTTGCCCGTAGCCGCCTGCGCCCACCAGGGCGCCGAGGGTGGCGCCACCGACGTTGATGACTGCTGCAGTCTTGATGCCGGCGAGGATGGTCGGCAGGGCCAGCGGCAGCTCGATGCGCGCGAGCCGCGCGCCACGTGGAAGTCCCAGGGCATCGGCCGACTCGAGCAGCGGCGCCGGGATACCGGTGAGCCCGGCGTGCGTGTTGCGCACGATCGGCAGCAGGCTGTAGATGAACAGCGCCACCAGCGCGGGCCCGGCGCCGATCCCGACCACCGGCACCATGAACACCAGCAGGGCCAGCGCCGGGATGGTCTGGCCGATACCGACCGCGCCGAGCAGCAACTGGCCGGCGCGCGGTCGCCGCGCCGCGAGGATGCCGAGCGGCACCGCCACGAGGATCGCCGCAGCGAGCGATAGCGCGACCAGGAAGACGTGCTCACGCGTGTGGCGGAAGAGCCGGTCCCGCACGCGCTCGGGTGTTGCGGTGGGGCGCAGCCCGAGTGTCTGCGCCAGGAACCCGCTCGCGACATCGGCTTCACTGCGACCGTCGATCTTCACGGCTGCATTGAGGCCAGCCATGACCTGCTCGTCGATGAGCCCGAGCACGCGCTGCAATGCCTCGACCGCGCCGGGACTGCGACGCTCGAGCTCGGCGCGATACAGGAGCACCGCCTCGTAGCGCGGAAAGTAGCCGCGGTCGTCGGTGAGGCTGCGCAGGCCGTAGTAGTCGATCTCGGCATCGGTCGTGTACAGGTCGGTGATGTCCGCGTCGCCGGCCGCGATGGCACGGTAGGCGAGATCGTGCTCGAGACCGACGACGTCGCGCTGAGGCAAGCCATAGGCTGCACGGAGTCCCGGCCAGCCGTCGGCGCGGTCCATGAACTCGTTGCCGAAGCGCAGTCGCAGGCCCGGATGGGCGGTGAGGTCGGAGATGCGCCGGATGCCGAGCCGCCGGGCCTCGGTCTCGCGCATGCCGAGGGCATAGTTGTTCTCGAAGCCCACCGGGCCGGCGAGCACGATGCCCTGGGCCGCGAGCCGGGTGCGCAGGCCGGCCAGGTCCTGCGGGGGGTCGCTGGCGAAGATCTCGCCGGAGAGCGTGCCGGTGTACTCGACGTAGGCGTCGATCTCGCCGCTGGCCAGCGCATTGAAGACGAGGCGGGTGCCGCCGAGCGCGCGCTGGTGACGTGCGGGAAGGCCGGCCTCGTCGACCAGGGTGTTGAGCATCTCGCCCAGGATGACGCCTTCGGTGAAGCTCTTGCTGCCGATGACGACGGCATCGATGCCGCGCTCGCAGCCGGTGACCAGTGGCACGAGCGCGAGCAGGACAGCCGTCGTGCTGCGACCGATCATGGCGGGGTGTCCTGGCCGAGGTGACTGCGCTGGGCGCGGATGAAACGCCTGACGAAGTCGTCGGCGGGCCTGCTGTCCATCTGCTCCAGGCTACCCTGCTGCACGATCGCGCCGTCGCGCATCAGCACGATCTCGTCGCCGAGGAACGCCGCCTCCGCAAGATCGTGGGTCACCATGAT
>CAZXAS010000219.1:2151-4255 GCA_964638185.1 uncultured Steroidobacteraceae bacterium
AGACGTTCTCGCGGGCGGTCATGTGCGGGAACAGACCGCCCTGCTGGATGACATAGCCGACCCGGCGGCGAACCCCCATGATCGTCGTTGCATCGAGCACGGTGCCGTCGAATTGCACCGTCCCGGAATCCGGCAGCAGCAGGCCAAGCAGTATCCGCAGCAGCGTCGACTTGCCACAGCCCGAGGGTCCGATGAGTACGGTCGTACGGCCGGGCGCCACCTCGAGCGACACGCCAGCGAGGGCGACGCTGTCGCCGAAGGATTTCGCAACCTGCTCCAGCCGGAACACGATCGGTCGGCGGGCGGCGGTCAGGCTGGCTCGAGCAGGTACACGCTGAACCAGTCGCGTGGATCGGACCAGCTTCGGCGCACGGCCAGGCCCGCCCGCGCGGCCAGGTCGGCAGCATCGTCCGGCGTGTACTTGTGGGCGTACTCCGTCAGCAGGAAGTCGCCCTGCGCCAGCGTGAAGCGCTCGCCGCCGACCGTGAACACGACGTCGCGCCGTGCGACGAGGTGCATCTCGATGCGTCCCTCGGCGGGGACCCACGGGGCCCGGTGTGCAAAGGCCGCGAGGTCGAAGTTGGCCCCGAGTTCGCGATTGAGGTGGCGCAGGGCATTGAGGTTGAATTCGGCCGTGACGCCCGCCGCGTCGTCATAGGCGCGCTCCAGGATGGGAACCGGCTTGACACGGTCGAGGCCAAGCAGGACTGCGCCGTCGCGCCCGGCCATGTCGCGCATGCGCCCGAGCAGTCGGACGGCCTCTTCCTGCGCGAAGTTGCCGAGGGTCGATCCCGGGAAGTACACGGCGCGCCGCCGGGCGGCGCGCAGCGCACCTGAAGGGATGGTGATCGGTTGTGTGAAATCGGCACACAGGGGCTCGACGTGCAGGGCAGGGTGATCCTGCCGCAGGCGGCGCGCCGCCTCCAGGAGCGGCTCGCGCGAAATGTCGACCGGGATGTAGGCCCTGGGCTTCTCGAGCGCCGCGAGCAGCAGGCGGGTCTTCAGGCTCGCACCGCTACCCGGCTCGATGAGCGCGAGATCCGCACCGAGCGCGGCCGCCATGTCGCCGGCATGCGCGCGCATGATGGCGAGTTCGGTGCGGGTGGGGTAGTACTCCGGCAACTCGCAGATGCGCTCGAACAGGGCCGACCCGCGCCGGTCATAGAACCAGATCGGCGAGATGCGCCGCGGCGACTCGCGCAGGCCCGCCAGGACCTGCTCGAGCCGTGCCTGCATGGCCTCATCGTCGAAGCGCCGGTCGAGGGCAACGCTGTCCTGCTTCATCGTGTTGCATTCCTGGCGAGTCGCAGGCCCATGAACTGCCAGCGCGCGTGAGGATGGAAGAAGTTGCGGTAGGTGGCACGCAGGTGCCCGGCGGGTGTGGCACAGGAGCCGCCACGCAGGACGAACTGGTTGCACATGAACTTGCCGTTGTACTCACCCAGCGCGCCGGCGGCCGGCTGGAATCCGGGATAGGCGGAGTAGGGCGACGCCGTCCACTCCCAGGCGTCCCCGAACAGCTGCGCAAGAACGTCGTGCGCCACGGCCGCCTGCGGATGCAGCACCCCGGTGTCCTGCAGGTTGCCGCTCACGGACACCGCCCTGGCGGCAAGCTCCCACTCGGCCTCGGTCGGCAGTCGCACGCCGGCCCAGCGGGCGAACGCGTCCGCCTCGTAGTAGCTCAGGTGGCAGACCGGTGTCGCGGCCCCGAGCTCCCTGCGGCCCGCCAGCGTGAATTCGCTGTCGAGGCCCTCCGACCAGTAAAGCGGCCGTCGCCAGCCCTCGGTCGTGACGGTCGCCCAGCCATCGGACAACCACAATCGCGGCTCGTCATACCCGCCTTCACGCACGAACTCCAGGTACTCCGCATTCGTGACCATGCGGCTCGCGAGCTCGTGGGCGTCGGCCCAGACGCGGTGCCGCGGTGTCTCGTTGTCGAAGCAGAAGCCGTCGCCTGCCTCCATGCCGATCTCATGGAGACCTCCCTCACGGGCGACCCATGACAGCGCCGCCGCCGGGCCAGGGGGCTCCCTGCCGGCAGCGGGATCGCGAAGATAGGCGGGCTCGAGGGCGTTGCGCGAGAAGGCGTGCTTGATGTCGGTGA
>CAZXAS010000220.1:0-4250 GCA_964638185.1 uncultured Steroidobacteraceae bacterium
ACTTCAGCCAGCCGGGCCGCGGCCGCTGGATCCTGATGTGCTCGCAGAGCCGCGACGGCGAGGCAATGGCGCGCCTGGAGGAGGGACTCGGCTTCCGGGTCGCACGCGGCTCCTCGGGCAAGGGCGGGGCGCGTGCGTTGGTGGAGATGATCAAGGCGCAGCGCGAGGACCCGGGGCTCTTCTCCTGCCTGGCCGTGGACGGTTCGCGCGGCCCACGCGGCCATGCGCAACTCGGCATCCTGACGCTGGCGCAGAAGACCGGCGGGCTGGTGCTGCCGGTCGCGGCCTCGACCCGCAAGGCCTGGGTGTGGCGCCAGTCCTGGGATCGCAGCGTCATCCCGAGGCGCGGCGCCGAGATCCACGTCGATTTCGGTGAGCCGTTCGAGGTGCCGCCGCGCCTGTCCGCCGAGGCGCTGGAGGAAGCCCGCGCCCGGCTCGAGCGGAGCCTGCTGGGAATGCATGAGGCGCTGGACCGGCGGACGGGGTATGAGGATGGCGAGCCGCTGAAGAAGGCATGAGCCGTGAGCTGTGAGCCGTGAACCGTGAGCCGTGAGCCGTGAGCCGGAAGAAAAGGGCGGATGGTGACTGGCGGATAGCGGCTAGTAAGAACGCTTCGCTCGCCGCAGGCAGTAGGAATCCTCTTACGGCTCACGGTTCACGGCTCACAGCTCACGGTTCACCTTCCCTCGCTTGGCAGCCCCCACCCAATACCGTATAGTTCGGCGCCTCCCAGGGGGCCGGTTCGGCCGGTCAGACGGGTGCTTAGCTCAGCTGGGAGAGCGTCGCCCTTACAAGGCGAAGGTCGCAGGTTCGAAACCTGCAGCACCCACCAGCCGTGGAGCGGTAGTTCAGTTGGTTAGAATACCGGCCTGTCACGCCGGGGGTCGCGGGTTCGAGTCCCGTCCGCTCCGCCAATCTTCGATCGAAACAAAAACCCGGGGCCTCTACCTCGGGTTTTTGTTTATGTTTCGCGGATAACCTATTGATTCTTATTCAGTCGACACTGGTCGCGGGTCCGCGTGCTTGGCGAACCAGGCGAGGATATAGCGATTGCGGGCGATCACCTGGCTCGGCCGCAGGTCGAGCGCATGTGGGGCCCCGGGCACCCGCACCAGGAGCGTATCCACGCCCCGCAACTTGAGCGCCTGGTAGAACTGCTCGGACTCGGCAATCGGCGTCCGGTAGTCGAGTTCGCCGGTCACCACCATGGTGGGTGTCGTGACCTGTCCCACGCGCGAGAGCGGCGAGCGGCGCCAGTACTCCTCCGGCTGCTCCCAGGGCGGGGCGGCGAACCAGTAGCGCGCGAAGAAGTTCGGCACGTCCGCGGTGAGCGCGAAGCTGGTCCAGTTGATGACCGGCTTCTGCACCGCCGCGGCGCGGAACCGGTCGGTGCTGCCGACGATCCATGCACTCAGCACGCCGCCGCCGCTGCCGCCGGTGACGAAGAGCCGGTCGGGGTCGGCGAGGCCTTCCTCGATCACCCCGTCCACGGCCGCCATCAGGTCGTCGTAGTCCTGCCCCGGATAGGCGTGGTGGATGAGGTTGCCGAACTCCTCGCCGTAGCTCGTGCTGCCGCGCGGGTTCACGTACAACACCACGTAGCCCGCCGCGGCATACAGCTGCATCTCCGCCGCGAAGCGCGGGCCGTAGTTGGCGAAGGGTCCGCCGTGGATCTCGAGGATCAGCGGGTAGCGCTTGCCGGCCTCGTACCCGGGCGGCTTGACGATCCACGCCTCGATCTCGCGCCCGTCCGCGCCCGACTTGAAAGTGCGCCGCTCGACGGCGCCGAGCTGGCGCTGGCCGAGCAGTTCGCCATTGAGATCGGTGAGCTGGCGCGCCGCCCTGGCGCGTGGCGCGATCAGCGCCACATCGGCCGGGCGCTCCGGCGAGGCGAGCGTGAACGCGATGCTGCCGTCGTTGGCCACCGAGAACGACCCGCCGGGGTAGGGACGGGACCACGCGGTGCCGCCGAGGTCGTCGGCCAGCACCGTCAGCCTGTCGTCGAGGTCGATCGCGGCCAGGCGCGTCCGCCCGGCATCGTCGTACTTCACGTACAGGCGCTTGCCGTCAGCGCTCCA
This sequence comes from uncultured Steroidobacteraceae bacterium, assembly GCA_964638185.1. Lineage (GTDB taxonomy): Bacteria > Pseudomonadota > Gammaproteobacteria > Steroidobacterales > Steroidobacteraceae > SG8-30. Next base: position 2,079 of record CAZXAS010000220.1, read on the forward strand.
GGTCGGATCCTGGATGTCACGGTCGAGCGCCGCGGCGAGTTCGCGTCGCTGGCCGCCCGCGGCGTCCATCACGTACAGGCGGGTCCGGTGGTAGCCCTGCAGGCGGTCATCGAAGCCCACCCAGGCGATCTTGCTGCCGTTGGGGGACACCGCGGCGTCGTTGTCCGGGCCGTAGCGATCGGTCAGCGCCTCGAGCCTGCCGGTGGCGACCTCGACCCGGTAGAGCTCGGTGTCGAGCGGATGCAGGTCACGATCCTCGCGCCGGTTGGCCGAGAGCACGATGCTGCGCGCATCCGGCGTCCAGGCGATCTGCGCATGATGGTAGGGCCCGTCGGTCAGCTGCCGCGGCGTGCCGCCCTCGGCCGGAAGCACGAACACCTGCGCCCAGGCGTCGGGCAGGTAGCCGCGACCGTCGGCGCGATAGACCATGCGGTCGATCGCCTTGAGCGGCTCCGCCCAGGTCGCGCCCTCCGGCGCCTCCGGCAGCGTCACCTCCAGCGGCTTGCGCTTCTCCGGTACGCGCATCACGAAGGCGACCTGCCGGCCGTCGGGGGACCAGGCCATCTCGGTGGGGCTGTCGCTGACGTTGGTCAGTCGCGCATAGGTGCCGGTGTCCTGGTAGCGCACGAACAGCTGGTTGCTGCCGTCGCGGTCGGTGGAGGAGAACGCGAGGCGCGTGCCGTCCGGTGACCAGCGTGGATTGGCCTCGGTGTACGAGCCGGTCGCGACCGGGCGATGGCGCGTGCCGTCGGCGGACACGATCCAGATGCCGCTCCTGCCCTGGTCGGTCTTGATGTCGAAGAAGCGCCGCACGTAGGCCACCTCGCGCCCTTCCGGCGACACCTGCGGATCGCTCGCATACTCGAGCCCGAACACGTCTTCGCCGGTAAAGGGCGACTGGGCGGCGGCAGTGCCGGCCAGGCCGGCAAGGACCAGCGACAGGCTTGCAAACAGGGCTCGATGGCGCATGGGCGGCTCCGTCTCGGTGCGATGGAGGAGGCCGCACATGGTACCCTAGCGGCCTTCCAGAACCCCCGGAGCCGGGCCGGCGCGGCGCGCGCCGGGCGGCGGCGCCCGGGCGACAGGCTTCAAGGACAACGGATCGGCACATGCTGCAGGCCATACACGACAACCTCCGGGGCGTATTCGCCCTGGTCATCCTGGGCGTCCTCTCGGTGGTGTTCATCTTCTGGGGCGTCGAGTTCGTCAGCGTCGGCGGCCTCACCGCCACGCAGGGCATCGAGGTCAACGGCGAGAGCGTCGACTCGAACGAGATCCGGCAGAGCTACATGCAGCAGCTGTCGCAGTACCAGGCGGCGTTCCGCGACAGCGACGTGCCTGAAGAGGTGCGCGAGCAGCTGCAGCGCGAGGTGCTCGACAGCGCCATCCAGGCCGAGCTCATCCGCCAGCGCACCGAGGAACTGCGCTTCCGCGCGAGCGACGCCGACGTGCTGGCCAGCATCCAGGCGGTTCCCGCCTTCCAGGTCGACGGCAGGTTCCAGCGCGACGCCTACCTCGCCGCGCTGCGTTCGGTGAACATCGAGCCGACCACCTTCGAGGCGCAGCAGCGGCAGTTCGTCGCCACGCGCCAGCTCGACCGCGGCATCGCCGCCTCCGCCTTCGTGCTGCCGAGCGAGTTCGAACGCCGCCAGGCGCTCCTGGGCGAGTCGCGCGAACTGGGCTGGATCGTGGTGCCGGCGTCGCGCTTCCTCACCGAGGCCGCCCCCGACGAGGCCGCGATCGCGGCCTACTACGAGGCGCACAAGCAGGACTACCAGAGCGCCGAGCGCGCCACCGTGCAGTTCGTCGAACTCGACCTCGCCACGCTCACCGGGCAGGTCACGGTGACCGACGAGCAGCTGCTCGCGTACTACGAGGACAACATCGACCGCTACGCCACCAGCGACCGGCGCCGGGCGCGTCACATCCTCATCACCTCCGATGGCGACGACGCCGCGGCCGAGGCGCGCGCACGCGCCGCGTACGAGCGGGCGATGGCGGGCGAAGACTTCGCCAAGCTCGCCACGGAACTGTCCGAGGACACCGGCTCCGCGGCCGCAGGCGGCGACCTCGGCTGGGCCGATCGCGCGCTGTACGTGCCCGGGTTTGCCGATGTGGTGTGGTCCATGGAGCCGGGCGCGATCAGCGAGCCGGTGCGCACCGAGTTCGGCT
>CAZXAS010000221.1:0-4242 GCA_964638185.1 uncultured Steroidobacteraceae bacterium
GCACCGTCGCGGACGCACCGTTCGCGACCCAGGCCGGGGTCCTGGTCGTGATCGCCATCGCGATCACCGTCGTGGTCTACGGCCTCGTCGCGGGCATCGTCAAGCTCGACGACCTGGGCCTCGCGCTCACGCGTCGCGGCAACGACAACGCGGCAGGCCGAGCCACACGGGCGCTGGGTCGCGGCATCCTGCGTGCGGCCCCGGTGCTGATGAAAGTCCTGTCGGTCGCAGGCACGGTGGCGATGTTCCTGGTGGGTGGCGGCATCCTCGTGCATGGCTTCCACGTGCTGGCGGCCGGCGTCGAGGCCATCGGTTCCGCCTCGGGCGCCATTCCGGGCATCGGCGCCGTGCTCGGCGCCGCCGTGCCGATGATCGCCAACCTGCTGGTGGGGATCGTGGCGGGGGTCGTGGTGCTTGCCATCCTGGCGGGCGTGCAGCGCCTGCGGCGTGCGCAGGGAGCAGCATCCGGCTGAAGTCCACTACAACGGCCAGGCGACCAGCAGCATCGGCAGGCCGACCGCCAGCACCAGGATCTCCATCGGCAGGCCGAGGCGCCAGTAGTCGCCGAACCGAAACCCGCCGGGACCGAGGATCAGCGTGTTGTTCTGGTGCCCGATGGGTGTCAGGAAGGCGCAGGATGCGCCGATGGCGACGGCCATCAGGAAGGAGTCGGGGTTGACGCCGAGCTGCGCCGCGGTGCTGAGCGCGATCGGACACATCACGGCCGCGGTCGCCGCATTGTTCATGAAGTCCGACAGTGTCATGGCGGCCACCAGCACGACCGCCAGGGCGACCACCGGTCGGCCCTGCGCGACGAACTCGAGCAGGCCCTGCGCCAGCAGGTCGGCGGCACCCGTCGTTCCCATCGCGGTCGCGACCGGGATCAGTGCGCCCAGCAGCACGATGACCGGCCAGTCGATCGATTCGTAGATGCCTCGTACCGGCACGACCCTGAGCACCATGAAGGCGAGCACGCCGGTGGCGAAGGCGATGGCAGCCGGCAGGAGGCCAAGCGCCGCGCCGGCGATGGCCGCTCCCATCACCGACGTCGCCACGACCAGTTTCCGCTTGTCCGGGATGCTGATCGCGCGTTTCGCCAGCGGCACGCAGCCGAACTCGTAGGCGAAGCTCGCGAGCGCATCCGTTGCGCCCTGCATCAGCAGCACGTCGCCGGGCCTGATCTGTGTCGAACGCAGCCGCTTGATGGAGCGGCGACCCTGGCGCGACACGGCCAGGAGGTTGAGTCCGTGCACGGTCCGCAGCTGGATGTCCGTGGCCGAACGCTGCGCGAGCTTCGAGTCCGGCATGACGACGAGTTCCTGCAAGGTGATGTCGCCACTGCGCCCGCGATCCGGCGTCTCGTCATCGCCGTCGTCCTGCTCCTTCTCTTCCTTGCGGGTCCGCGAGGGCTCGTCCGATGCATCCTCCGCCTCCGCGGACGGTGCCGACTCGACCTGTTCCTCGAGCACGAGCCCGAGGCCCGACAATGCCGCCGCCAGCGATTCCGGCTCTGCCTCGATCACGAGGATGTCGTCGGCGCGCACCACGCGGCCTGGATTGGGGGCCGTCACGCGCAACTCATTGCGCACGAGCCCGACGACCTGCGCGTCGGCCTCCTCGAGGACTGCCTCGACCTCGCGCAGCGTCTTGCCGGCGGCCTTGCCGGACCCGGTGACCCGGGTCTCGGTCAGGTAGGTGCCGGTATCGAAGCGCGTGCTGTCCGACTGCTCCCGCGCCGGCACCAGCCGCCAGCCGATGACCACGAGGAAGACGAGCCCCGCCCCGGCCACCGCGATGCCGACCGGCGAGAAGTCGAACATGCCGAAGCCACCGGCGCCGGTCTCGAGGCGGAATGCCGAGACGATCAGGTTGGGCGGCGTGCCGATGAGCGTCGTCATGCCGCCCAGGATGGTGCCGAAGGAGAGCGGCATCAGCACCTTGCCGGGCGTCAACTCGTGCCGGGCAGCGACCTGGATCGCGATCGGCAGCAGCAGCGCCATCGCGCCGACGTTGTTGATGAACGCTGAGAGCACCGTGCCGAGACCGGTGAGTGCGGCGATCGCGATCATCGCACCGCCCTGTCCAGGCAGCAGGCGCCGGGCCAGCACGTCGACCAGGCCGGTCGATTGCAGTCCACGGCTGAGGATCAGCACGCAAGCCACGGTGATTACCGCTGGATGGCCGAATCCAGCGAATGCCTCTGCACCGGGAACGAGGCCGGTGAACACGCAGGCGAGCAGTGCCGCGAGTGCCACAATGTCGTGCCGCCAGCGGCCCCACAGGAACAACGCCACGGTGGCCGCGACGACCAGGAAGATGGTGGCCTGGTCGGTCGTCATGGCTCGTCGGACGGACGCCGGTCCCGGGCAAACGCGGCAATGTCGCTGCGCAGCGCCTTGACCTCGCCTGCCAGGTGCTCGACACGTGCGATCAGCGCCGCCAGCAGTCCAATCCCCACGAGTCCGAAGAACGTGATCATCCTGAGTCTCCCTCGTCAGTCGCCGCCGTGGCCGGTGTCAGCGACGCGCTGCCGGCGACCAGGTCGAGCGTGTCGGCAAGCGGCGGGTCGCAGGGTTCCGCGCCGACCTTTCGCGCCACCACGGCGGCGCCGGGAGACAGGTAGACGACCAGCTCGCAATGCAGCCTGCCCTCCGACTCGTGACGCGTAAACAACGCCATGTCCTGCGGCCGGCCAGCGCCTTCAAAGGCGGAGCGGAATGCCGACTCGACCTGGGCCAGGGCCTGCGATGCCAGCATCGCATCGCCGAGGCTCAGGGAGTACCAGTCTGCAGGGTGGTCGGCCGGGGCCGCGGCCGGATGCGAAAGGTCCGCGCGAGTCACGGCCGATCCAGTTCGAGCCGGACTTCGCCCTTCGGGGTGGGTCCCACCTCCCGCCAGCCGGCCAGCGCGTAGAAGCCGCGTGCGCGCGATGCGGGATCGGTCGTGAGCCACAGCGTGGTGAGTCCACGGCTCCACAGCCAGTCGACCATGGCGCCATGCAGTTCGCGCCCGTAGCCGCGGCCCTCGTGGTCGGGATGCACGAACAACGCCCAGACGTTGCCGTCGGTGGCATTGCCGATGGCGAAGCCTACGACGTGGCCATCGACGTCGATGACCCAGCCACGGCCGGTATCCTCGATCTGGCTGCGTACCTGCTCCTCGGTGATGAAGCCGTGCGGTGCGGTGTTCTCGCGCACCGCGTAGCGCACGTCGTTGATCGCCGGGATGTCGGCCCGCGTCGCCTGGCGCAGCGTGACGTTCATGCTGGCGGAAATCCGCGCGTCGGCGGCTCGCGCCTGTCGCTCGCGCGTTTGCATTGGACTGGTTCCGTTCGCACAATCGATCCCGACTGACTGCCGCGGGGTGGTGATTTCATTCTCGCCGCCCCGGTCACAGGAGAAAAGCATGATTCACGATTCGAACTCAAGCCACACACGGCGCCGCCTGCTGCAGCTGATCGGTGGCGGCGCCTGCGCGCTGCCGTTCGCCGGTCTCGTCGCCTGTTCGGGCAAGGAAAACGCGCCTGCGGCGACGCCCGGTCCCGGCCCTTCCGCACCGTCCCCCGAACCGGCGCCGCAGGTCGACGCCCAGGCTACGACGAGCGCGGCCGAGGGCGAGTTGCCACGGCTCGAGGAGAGCGACACGACGGCAGTCGCGCTCGGCTATCGCCACGATGCCGCCCTGGTCGACGTTGCGAAGTCCCCGACGTTCAAGCCCGGCCAGGCCTGCAACAACTGCCTGCAATATCAGGGCACCGCCCAGAATGCCTGGGGCGGCTGCGGGCTTTTCCCTGGCAAGCTCGTCAATGCCGATGGCTGGTGTCGAGGGTATGTCGCACGCGCACCGTCGATGGACTATTAATATTATAAAACAGTATTTTACATGTACTTTATAAAGCGATTTATTGGTCGTGTGAGGCGCCGGCGTTAGCATGCGCGACCTGACGGTGACGCGTCGGCGTCTGCTCGGCGCAGGCATGTGCCTGTGGCTCGCGGCCTGTACCCCTTCCATGGTCGCGACGCCCGTCCCGCAGGCGGCGGTCGCGATGCCGGACGCATTCAGCGCCGAGGTCGCGGCGGACATCCTGCGCGCTGGCGGCAACGCCGTGGATGCGGCCGTCGCGGCGGCATTCGTGTTGGCGGTGACTTATCCGGAAGCGGGCAACCTCGGGGGCGGCGGTTTCATGCTGGCGCGCGTCGACGGCCAGGGCGTGTTCGTCGACTATCGAGAGGTCGCCCCGGC
>CAZXAS010000222.1:0-4183 GCA_964638185.1 uncultured Steroidobacteraceae bacterium
ACGCAGAAGGGCAAGGGCTACGCGCCGGCCGAGGCCGACCCCATCACCTGGCACGGGCCCGGCCCCTTCGATCCGGCCAGCGGCCAGATGCGCAAGGAGACGGCGTCGGGACCGACCTACTCGCAGGTGTTCGGCGAGTGGCTGTGCGACATGGCTGAACGCGACCCGCGCATCGTCGGCATCACCCCGGCCATGCGCGAGGGCTCGGGACTGGTGGAGTTCGAGCGCCGCTTCCCGGACCGCTACTTCGACGTCGCCATCGCAGAGCAGCATGCCGTGACGCTGGCAGCGGGGCTCGCCTGCGAGGGTCACCGGCCGGTGGTGGCGATCTACTCGACCTTCCTGCAGCGCGCCTACGACCAGCTCATCCACGACGTGGCCCTGCAGCGCCTGCCGGTCGTATTCGCGATCGACCGGGGCGGGCTCGTGGGCAGCGACGGCGCGACCCACCAGGGCGCCTTCGACCACTCCTACCTGCGCTGCATCCCGAACATGGTGGTGATGGCGCCGGCCGACGAGAACGAATGCCGGCAGATGCTCTACACCGCGACCACGCTCGACCAGCCGGCCGCGGTGCGCTACCCGCGTGGCCAGGGTCCGGGCGTCGCGGTGTCGAGCGCGATGCAGGCGCTGCCTCTCGGGGTGGCGGAAGTGCGCCGCGAAGGCAAGGGCGGCCTGGTGATCTTCGCCTTTGGCGCCATGGTCGCCGCCGCCCAGCGCCTCGCACGCCATTACGACGCGACGGTGGTGAACATGCGCTTCGTCCGCCCGCTGGACCGCGCCACGGTGCTCGAGCTCGCGCGCCGGCACGACGCGGCGGTGACCATCGAGGACAACGCGATCGCCGGCGGCGCCGGCGAGGCGGTACTGGCCTGCATCGCGGCCGACGGCCAGGAAATGCCGGTCCTGACCCTCGGCATCCCGGACCGGTTCATCGAGCACGGCTCGCGCGCGGACAACCTCGCCGAGGCCGGGCTCGATGATGCTTCGCTCAAGGCCGCGATCGACCGCTTCTGGCGCAGGCCCGGCGTCCCGGTCGCGGTACCCGCGGGGGCCTGAGTCGCCCCGCCCGGACCGGGTTCTGGTGTACATTAGGCGTCATCCGCTGGCCCCATGGCCACGACATGACGGGCCTGGCCCTGGCAGTCGGCCCCCGACCGGGCCGGCCCGCCGGCAGCTTCCCCTGGAACCCAGATGACGACAGCGACCGCCAACAAGCCGGCCGGCACCGGCATCGAGGACGTGCAGGGCCGCGCCGACACGCGCCGCATCCCGATCAACAAGGTCGGGGTGAAGGAACTGTTCCACCCGGTCCGGATCCTGCAGCGCTCCGGCGGCGAACAGCACACGGTCGCGACCTTCAGCATGTACGTGTACCTGCCGCACGACTTCAAGGGCACCCACATGTCGCGCTTCGTGGAGATCCTCCACCGGCACGAGCGCGAGATCTCGGTCGACACCTTCCGCATCATGCTCGCCGAGACCGCGACCTACCTCGACTCGGAGGCGGGCCACATCGAGATGTCGTTCCCCTACTTCGTGATGAAGCGGGCACCGGTATCCGGTGTCGAGAGCCTGATGGACTACCGCACCTGCCTGATCGGCGAGCATCGCGCCGGCCGCACCGAGATGAAGCTGCGCGTCACCGTGCCGGTCACCAGCCTCTGCCCCTGCTCGAAGCGCATCAGCGACTACGGCGCGCACAACCAGCGTTCGCACGTGACCATCACCGCCGCACTCAACGACCACGTCTGGATCGAGGAACTCATCGACGTCGTGGAACAGGAGGCGTCCTGCGAGGTGTACGGGATCCTCAAGCGCCCGGACGAGAAGTACGTGACCGAGCGCGCCTATGACAACCCGAAGTTCGTCGAGGACCTGGTGCGTGACATCGCGGTGCGCCTCAATGCGGATGCGCGCATCGACGCTTATGCGATAGAGGCGGAGAACTTCGAGTCCATCCACAACCACTCCGCCTACGCGCTCGTGGAGCACGACAAGCGGCAGGGTTGACACCCGCCCCTGCCGGGGCGGATCAGGCGCCGGTGGTGGCCTCGCCGGTCTGCAGGCGCGAGATCAGCGCCTTCAGGAACACCTTGTTGAAGTGCAGCTGGCAGGCCGGCGACGCCTGCTCGAGCAGCGTCGAGCTGACCTGCAGGATGGTGACGTCGTTCTCGGCCACGATCGACGCCTGCCGCTTGGCGCCGCGCACGTAGCTCGTCTCGCCGAAGCAGCTGCCGGTGTCCAGCCGGCCCACCGCGCGGCCGTTGCGCTCGACCCGGCACTGGCCGGAGACGATCACGTAGAAGCGGTCGTCGATCGCCCCTTCCTTGACGATCTCCTCCTCGGCGCCGTACTGGTGCCAGCTGCCGGCGCGCAGCACCTCCCAGATCTCCGCGGCGGAGAAGTCGTGGAAGAAGGCCAGCTTGCGCAACAGCGCGAAGTGCTCCTGGCGGTCGATGCGTGGGGTCTGCGAGCGCAGCTGCGAATGGACACGGGCCAGCGCCGCGGCGAAATCCGCGCCGTTGCGATAGCGGCTCTCGGGTTCCTTGTGCATGACGGTGCCGAGGACTTCCTCGAGCTCGACCGGCACGTCGCGGCGCAGGGTGTGGATCGGCGCCGGGGTGGCATAGACGATCTGGTGCAGGAGCTTCGCCAGGGTGCTGGCGCGGAACGGCCGGAAGCCGGTCAGGAGCTCGTACATGACCGCGCCCAGCGCGTACAGGTCGGTGCGACCGGTGATGTCCTGCGACTGCACCTGCTCGGGCGACATGTAGCTCGGGCTGCCGGCGATGCCCTCGATGCGCGAGATGTCGGCATTGGCGAGCAGCGCGATGCCGAAATCGATGATGCGCACGTCGCTGTCGGTGGTGAGCATCAGGTTGCTGGGCTTGATGTCGCGGTGCACGACACCACGCGAGTGCGCGTAGTGCAGCGCCTTGGCGCACTTGAACATGATGCTGATGACGTCGTCGAGCGGCAGCAGGTTGTCCGGCCGCGTGTAAGAGGCCAGCGTCCGCGCCCCGTGCACGAACTCGGTCACGATGTAGTAGAGACCGTCCTCCTCGCCGGCGTCGTAGATCGGCATGATGTTCGGGTGCTGCAGCATGCCCACCATGTGGGCTTCCGACAGGAACATCTTGCGGGCGACGCGGATGCGCTCGGCATCGTCGTCCACGCCGACGCGATACACCTTGATGGCGACGTCGCGCCCGTAGTAGGGATCGTGGGACAGGTAGACCGTGCCCGTCGACCCGCGACCGACCTCGCGGATGACGTCGTACTTGCCGAGTCGTTCCGGGGTACGGGAAGTGGCGCCGGGGCGCTGGATGATGGGAAGCGTTGCGACCAAGACGGCCCTGCCCTGTTTGTTCCGCTCAGGGCCGCTGTCACGGCACCGCCCCGAGGTCCGGCCGCAAGGTTATTCGGTCAAATGAGGCCGGGACAGTGATCCATGTCCCGCTTCACCGGGACCCGTCGGAACCCCCGCCGAAGTGGTCGAAACCGTGACCGAGTTCTCGCCCCGGCGGGTCGCCGTCGAGCCTCACGCCGGGGGTGGCCTGGACCCTGCCGATGCGCCGAAGCGGCACGCCGCCGGCACGCGCGAGCGGGGCCGGGTCGGTGCCCGGCGGCAGGGTGAACAGCAGCTCGTAGTCGTCGCCGCCGCCCAGGGCGTGGCGCAGCGCGGGCCCGGCGCCTGCCGCGGCGACGAGCGCGTCGGACAACGGCAATGCGCGACCTTCGAGGTCGGCGCCGACGCCGCTCGCCGTGCACAGCTTTTCGAGGTCGCCCACGAGGCCATCCGACACGTCGATGCAGGCCGTGGCGACATCGAGCAGCGCGCGCCCCAGGGCGACCCGCGGCTCCGGGCGGCGAAAGCGCGCCTCGAGTGCCCCGAGTGCCTCACCGGGACCTGCGAGCCGCCCTTGCAGCACCGCGAGTCCGGCCGCGGAGTCACCCGGCGTCCCGCTAACCCAGACCTCGTCGCCCGGCCGCGCCCCGGCGCGCTTCAGCCCCCTGCCGGCCGGCAGGTATCCGGCGATCGCGACCGTCGCGGTGAGCGGACCGGCGGTGGTGTCGCCGCCGACCAGCGCCATGTCGAAGCGCTTCGCGAGCGCGTCGAGGGCAGACGCGAAGGCGTCGAGCCAGGCGGGATCGGCCGTGGGCAGCGACAGCGTCAGGA
>CAZXAS010000223.1:0-4158 GCA_964638185.1 uncultured Steroidobacteraceae bacterium
CGTTCCTGCCATGGCTGCTGCACCGGCTGATCCGCCGCCTCGGCGTCTACTGGGATACCGAGCCCTTGCTCAACGTCCCGGGCACGATGCTGGTCGGCGTGCTGCTGGTGGTGTTCGCCTTCGGCCTGGCGCAGCCGATCGCGGAACTGGCCAGCACCGCGACGCGCAACGCCATCGGCATCGCGGTGGCGGTCATCCTGCTGGCGTTCCTGACCATGATCACGCGCCGCAAGGCCATGTCGCAGGTGGTCGGCTTCCTGTCGATGGAGAACGGCCTGTTCTTCGGCGCCATGAGCGCGACCTACGGCATGCCGATGATCGTCGAGCTCGGCATCGCGCTCGACGTGCTGGTCGCGATGCTGGTGCTGGGGGTGTTCTTCTTCCAGATCCGCGAGCAGTTCGACAGCCTCGACCTGCATCACCTCGAGGCCCTGAGGGAGGACGAATAGCGTGGAATTCGCGCTGCTCATGGGCCTGCCGGTACTCGGGGCGCTGGTCCTCGCGTTCGCTGGTGCGCGCAACGACGCGCCGGAGATCAACGCCGGGTTCAGCCTGGGCACCTTCCTGGCGGCCTGCGGCCTGACCGTGCGCGTGATCGGCGAGGGCGACCTGACCGTGTTCCACGAGCAGTTCTTCGTCGATCCCTTCAACGTGTTCCTGGTGACGCTGACAGCCTTCGTCGGCTGGACGACGGCGCTGTTCTCGCGGCCGTACATGCGCATCGAGCTTGGGCATGGGCGGGTCTCGGCGCGGCAGCTGCGGCTGTTCCACAGCATGTACCAGCTGTTCATGGCGACCATGCTGGTGGCGCTCACCACCAACAACCTGGGCCTGCTGTGGGTGGCGATGGAGGCGGCAACGCTTTCGACCGTGCTCCTGGTCACGCTCTACCGCACGCCGGCGAGCCTCGAGGCCGGCTGGAAGTACTTCATCCTCTGCGGCGTGGGCATCGCGCAGGCACTGTTCGGAACCATCCTGCTGTACTTCGCCGCGGAGAAGGTGCTCGGCTCCGAGGGCGTCAGCGCGCTCCTGTGGACGCACCTGAACGCGGTCAAGGGCGAACTCGAGCCCGCCGTGCTGGCGCTGGCCTTCGTGTTCCTGCTGGTGGGCTACGGCACCAAGGTCGGGCTTGCGCCGCTGCACAACTGGCTGCCCGACGCGCACGCCGAGGGCCCGACGCCGATCTCCGCCGTGCTCTCGGGGCTCCTCCTCAACGTCGCGATCTACGCGGTCGTGCGCTGCAAGGTGCTGGTCGAGGGCGCGCTCGACTCCACCCTGTCTTCGGACATGCTGATGGGCTTCGGCCTGTTCTCGGTCGTGCTCGCCGCATTCCTGCTCTGGCGCCAGCGCGACATCAAGCGGCTGTTCGCCTACTCCTCGATCGAGCACATGGGGATCATCACCTTTGCCTTCGGCATGGGCGGGCCGGTGGCGAACTTCGCCGCGCTCTTGCACATGACCGTGCACTCGCTGACCAAGTCCGCCATCTTCTTTGCCGTGGGCCATGCGGCGCAGAAGGCCGGCACGCAGGTCATGGACGACATCCGCGGCCTGATCACGCTCAGTCCGACGGTCGGCTGGGGCCTCATGATCGGCACCCTCGCCATCCTCGGCGTCCCGCCATTCGGCGTGTTCGCCAGCGAGTTCCTGATCCTGACGACCGCGATGCGCCAGGAACCCTGGGCGACGCCGATCCTGCTCGGCGCGCTCGGGGCCGCCTTCGCAGGCATATTCGGCCGCGTGCAGCCGATGGTGTTCGGCGAGACCGCGGCGAAGCGCCTGCCGCATCCACCGGCGATGATCCCCGTATTCGCGCACCTGGCGCTGGTGCTGATGCTCGGCGTGTTCATCCCGCCGTACCTCGCCGACTGGTACCGCGCGGCGGCGCGCCTGATCGGGGGCCACTGAGGTGGGCGCGACACGCTGGTTCGGACGGTCACGCACACTCCCCGGTGCGCCGGGCGCGCAGGCGGTGGAGGTCACGCCCGACGAGTGGAGCGCGGCCGCACTCGACCTCGCGGCCGCAGGCGGACGCCTCATGGCCCTGTGGGGCGACGCGGACACGGGCGCCGGGTCGAGACTGTACGCCGCCTGTGCCGCCGCGCCCGGCGTGCTGGTGCTGGAACTCGCACTGCCCGCGGGAGAGAACGCCTATCCGGGCCTGCACGAGGTCTTTCCGGCGGCCGGGCGCATGCAGCGCGCGGTGGCCGACCTGTGCGGGCTCGAAGCCGCCGGCGGCGACCGGCGCCCATGGCTGCGCCACGCAGCCTGGCCGGTCGACTACTTCCCGCTACGCGACCGCGCAGAGCCGCCAACCCCGCCGGCCGCGCCGGTCGACACCTACCCGTTCGTGCGCGTGGCCGGCGACGGCGTGCACGAGATCCCGGTCGGACCGGTCCACGCCGGCATCATCGAGCCGGGCCACTTCCGCTTCTCCGTGGTCGGCGAGAAGGTGCTGCGACTCGAAGAGCGGCTCGGCTACGTGCACAAGGGCATCGAGCGCCTGCTCGCCGGCATGCCGCTCGATGCCGGGCAGCGCGTCGCCGCGCGGGTATCGGGCGACTCGACCGTGGCTTACTCCTGGGCCTATTGCCAGGCGGTCGAGGGCGTGTGCGCGACGCAGGTGCCGCGGCGTGCGGCATGGCTGCGCGCGCTGGCGCTCGAACTCGAGCGGCTGGCGAATCACCTCGGCGACCTCGGCGCACTCGGCAACGACGCCGGCTTCGCGTTCGGACTGGCTCAGTTCAGCCTGCTGAAGGAACGGCTGCTGCGCCTGACGGCGACGACGCTCGGCCAGCGCTATCTGATGGACTTCGTCGTCCCCGGCGGGACGGCACGCGACCTCGACGCTGCCGGTGCCGCGCTGCTCGAAGGCTTCGTGGCCGGGCTCGCGCCCGCGGTGGAGCGCCTGCGCGAGATCTATGACGAGCATGCGGGCCTGCGCGACCGCTTCGCCGGCACCGGGCGCGTGACACCCGCCCTGGCGCTGAGGCTCGGGCTGACCGGGCTCGCCGGGCGGGCGAGCGGCCAGGCCTTCGACCTGCGCGTCGACCTGCCGGCGAGCCCTTATGACGAACTCGGCCCGGCCAAGGTCGTCGCCGACGACGGTGACGTGGCCGCGCGGGTGGCGCTGCGCTTCGAGGAGGTCGCGGAGTCCTGCCGGCTGGTGCGGCGCATCGTCGCGGCATTGCCCGGCGGCGGCCACCGCGTCGTCCCGGTCGACCCGCCGGCGGCGTCATTCGCGCTCGGGCTCGTCGAGGGCTGGCGCGGGCCGGTGCTCGTGGGCCTGAGCGCCGGGGCCGGCGGCATCATCCGCCGCTGCCATCCGCACGACCCGTCATGGCAGAACTGGCCGGTGCTGGAGCACGCGGTCATCGACAACATCGTTCCCGACTTCCCGTTGATCAACAAGTCGTTCAACCTTTCCTACAGCGGACACGACCTCTAGCGATGTGGAAGACACTCAGGCAGATCGCCAGGACCGGCATCCTCACCGAGGCACCGCCGCCCGCCGACGCGGAACTGAAAGTCCGCGATGCGCTCGAGGACCGCATCCTCGCGGTCATGGGTCGTGCGCTGTGCATCCGCGCCGTCGATGCCGGTTCCTGCAACGGTTGTGAGCTCGAGATCCACGCGCTCAACAACCCGGTCTACAACCTCGAAGGCCGCGGCATCCGCTTCGTCGCCAGTCCGCGCCACGCCGACCTGTTGCTGGTGACCGGACCGGTCGCGCGCAACATGCACGCGGCGCTGCTTCGGACCTACGAAGCGACCCCGGAGCCGCGCCTCGTGGTGGCGATCGGCGATTGCGGCTGCACCGGCGGCGTGTTCGGCGAGAGCTGCGCCAGCCTCGGGCGGGTGTCGAATGTCATCCCCGTGGACGTGGCCGTGCCCGGCTGCCCGCCGGCCCCGGCGCGCATCATGGCCGGGATACTCACGGCGATCTCGCCCCGCCGGGCGGTTGCCGGCGAGGGTCGCCGCGCGTGAGGAGCGCGGCCGTCCTGCGACCGCATCGACCTCAGAGCAGGTCCTTCACCCCGTCGCGCTCCTCGAGCAGTTCCTTGTGGGTCGCATCCATGCGGCCGCGACTGAACTCGTCCACGGCGAGACCCTGCACGATCTCGTAGCGCCCGCCGCTGCAGGTGACCGGGTAGGAAT
>CAZXAS010000224.1:0-4079 GCA_964638185.1 uncultured Steroidobacteraceae bacterium
CGGCATGTCGACCTTCGAAGGCCCGATGATGTCGATCAAGACGGTCAACGCGCTGTCGCACTACACCGACTGGACCATCGGCCACGTCCACTCCGGCGCGCTCGGCTGGGTGGCCATGATCTCCGTCGGGACGATGTACGCGCTGATCCCGAAGCTCTACGGCCGCACCGCGATGTATTCGTCGCGGCTCATCGACGTCCATTTCTGGACCACGACCATCGGCATCGTGCTGTACGTGGCCTCGATGTGGATCGCCGGCGTGATGCAGGGACTGATGTGGCGCGCGACCAATGCCGACGGCACGCTGACCTACACCTTCGTCGAGTCGCTCGCCGCCACCTATCCGTTCTATGCGGTACGGCTGCTGGGCGGCGTGCTGGTGCTGTCGGGCATGTTCCTCATGGTCTACAACGTGTGGAAGACCGTCGCCGCAGGCTCGTCGCGCAAGGACGTCCCGGTCATGGCGCCGGCTGCGGCCTGAGGCAGGATCATGAAACACGACACGATCGAGAAGAACGTCGGCCTGCTCGGTGTCCTGACGGCCGTCGCCATCAGTTTCGGCGGGCTGGCGGAAATCGTCCCGCTCTACTTCTCCGGCCAGGTGACCGAGCCTGCACCGGGGATCGAGCCGTACACACCGCTTGCTCTGGAGGGGCGCGACATCTACATCCGCGAGGGCTGCTACACCTGCCATTCGCAGATGATCCGTCCATTCCGCTCCGAGACCGAGCGCTACGGCCACTACTCGCTGGCCGGCGAGTCGGTCTACGACCGGCCGTTCCAGTTCGGCTCCAAGCGCACCGGCCCTGACCTGGCGCGCGTCGGCGGCCGCTACTCGGACGAGTGGCATCGCATCCACCTGCGCAATCCCCGCGACCTGGTCCCCGAGTCCAACATGCCGGGCTTCCCCTGGCTCGACCGTGCGGAACTCGACGGGGCAGACATCGCGGCCAAGATGCGCGCCCTGCGCGCGCTCGGCACGCCGTACACCGACGAGCAGATCGCGGCGGCGGCGGACGAAGTGCGCGGCCGTACCGAGATGGACGCGCTGGTGTTCTACCTCCAGGGGCTGGGCACCGCATCCCGGTCCTGGAAGTGAACTGATGGACGAGGGGACGCTGCGAGGACTGGCGACGCTCGGTGCGCTGCTGGCCTTCGTGGGCGTGATCTGGTGGGCGTACAGCGGACGGCAGCGCAGGAAGTTCGAAGAGGCCGCGCGCATGCCGCTCGAAGACGACTCCGACAGGAACGAGGACAAGTGAGATGACTACGGGCTGGACCCTGTTCATCGCGATCGTGACCGCCATCAACATCCTTGGCTGCGTATGGCTGCTGCTCGCGACCTCGCGACGCTCGCCAGGCGAGATGCAGCCAGGCGCCGAGACCACCGGTCATACCTGGGACGGCGACCTCCGCGAGTACAACAACCCGCTGCCGCGCTGGTGGCTGTGGCTGTTCTACGGCTCGGTCGCGTTCGCGATCGCCTACATGGTCCTGTACCCGGGAATTGGCAGCTTCAAGGGCACCCTGGGCTGGTCGCAGCACAAGCAGTGGGAGGAGCAGGTTGCCGCAGCCGAGGCCGCCTCCGCGCCGGTGTTCGCCCGCTTCGCCAGCATGGAACTCGACGAACTCGCCGCCGACCCGGACGCGATGCGCGTGGCCCGCAACCTGTACGCCAACAACTGTGCCATGTGCCACGGCTCGGACGCGCGCGGCGCCACCGGCTTTCCCAACCTGACCGACGGTGACTGGCTGTACGGCGGCGATGCCGACACGCTGCTCGCGACGCTGTCCTACGGGCGCAACGGCATCATGCCGCCGTGGGGCGAGGCGCTCGGCGAGCAGGGCGTGGAGGAGGTGGCGGCCTATGTCCTGACGCTCTCCGGCCAGTCCGCCCCCGCCGACATGGCGGCTGCCGGCAAGCCCAGGTTCGAGACGTACTGTGCCGCGTGCCACGGCATCGACGGCAAGGGCATGCAGGCGCTCGGCGCACCCAACCTGACCGACGATACCTGGCTATACGGTCCGGGCATCGAGGCGATTCGCTACGGCATCGTCAATGGCCGCAACAACATGATGCCGGCCCAGCTGGAAATCCTGGGCGAGGACCGGGTACGCCTGCTCGCCGCCTACGTGATGAGCATCTCGCCGCGGCCAGCGCCGGTCGCCCAGGCTGCCACCGAGGTCGCCGGCGAGCCGGTCGACGGAGCCGCGGACGATGCCGGCTGACGACAGCGGCCGCGACGACGACGAGGAACTCCCGCCGCCTGTGGTCTGGAGCCAGTTCGCCCAGGACACGGCCATCGTGCTGTGGCCGGCCTTCCTCGCGGCGGCGGTGGCGACGATGTTCTTCTTCGCTTTCTTCGATCCAGCGGTGTTCGGCGAAGGGGCCGTGCCGCCGCGCTGGCTGACCCACCGGATGGCCGGTTATGCGGTCGGTTTCTTCTTCTTCTGGGCCATCGCCACGCTGTCGAGCGCGCTGACGCTCTACCTCGTGCGCACGGGCCGGCCAGCCGAGCCGGCCCGGCGACCCTGACACCCGGCGACAGGTACCGAGAACCATCGTGAATTCCCCGGCGCAGGACGCAAGCGGGCCCAACTCGTTCTACGAAGCCCACAAGAAAGTCTATCCACGCGAGACCGGCGGCCGCTTCCAGCGGCTCAGGACACTCGCGGTGTGGGCGCTGCTGGGCCTCTATTACCTGCTGCCGTGGATTCCCTGGGACGATCGCCAGTCGGTCCTGTTCGACCTTCCGGCGCGCAAGTTCTACGTGTTCGGCCTGGTCCTGTGGCCGCAGGACTTCTTCTACCTGACGTGGCTCCTGATCATCGCCGGGTTGTCGCTGTTCTTCTTCACCGCCCTCGCTGGCCGCCTGTGGTGTGGCTACGCCTGCCCGCAGACGGTCTGGACGGAAGTGTTCATGTGGATCGAGCGCAAGCTCGAGGGCGATCGTAACAGGCGCATCAAGCTCGACCGCGGGCCGTGGAGCGGTGAGAAGATCCTGCGCAAGGGCGGCAAGCACGTCCTGTGGCTGGTGCTCGCCTTGTGGACCGGCTTCACCTTCGTCGGGTTCTTCACCCCGATCCAGGAACTGGCGGGCAAGATCCTGTCGTTCTCGACTGGCCCCTGGGAGACCTTCTGGGTGCTGTTCTACAGCGCCGCGACCTGGGGCAACGCCGGCCTGATGCGCGAGCAGGTCTGCAAGTACATGTGTCCCTACGCCCGCTTCCAGAGCGCGATGTTCGACCGGGACACGTTGATCATCGCCTACGACGAGGGCCGCGGCGAGCCGCGGGGCCCGCGTGCGCGCAGCGTCGACCCGAAGGCGGCGGGACTCGGCGACTGCATCGACTGCAAGGCCTGCGTCCAGGTGTGCCCGACCGGCATCGACATCCGCAAGGGACTGCAGTACGAGTGCATCGCCTGCGCCGCCTGCATCGATGCCTGCGACGAGGTGATGGACAAGGTCCGCTATCCGCGTGGACTCATCCGCTACACCTCGCAGACCGCGCTCGAGGGCAAGGGCGTGCACGTCGTGCGGCCCCGGATGCTTGTCTATGGCGCGCTGCTCGCGGCGCTGGTGATCGGCTTCGTGGTGTCGATCTCGCTGCGCACGCCCGTCGGCCTCGACGTGATGCGCGACCGCAACGCGCTCTACCGGACGTTGCCCGACGGCGGCGTCGAGAACGTCTACCTGCTCAGGATCCTGAACAAGGACACCGCCCCACATCGCTACGTGGTCACGGCGAGCGGCCTGCCCGGGATCGTCATCGAGACCGACAAGGACGAGCACGCGGTCGGTCCGGGCGAGGTGTACTCGCTCGCGGCGCGCGTGCGGGTGCCGGCCGGCACGGTGCAGGGCGGCCAGGAGATCAGCATCGTCGCGAGCGCCATCGACGCGCCGCGCCTGACGGCCGCGCGCGAAGCGCGCTTCATCGCACCATGACCGCGCCCGGCCTGCCGCCCGCCCTGCGCCGCTGGTTCCACGAACCGTGGATGTGGCTCGTGGTCGCCATACCCGCTCTGACCGTGGTGGCCGGTGCCGTGACGCTGTTCCTGGCGGCGACGGGCAGTGACG
>CAZXAS010000225.1:0-208 GCA_964638185.1 uncultured Steroidobacteraceae bacterium
CCTCCGAGCGAGTCTCCTCTATAACGACCGTCCATGGCACCGCCAAACCCCAGACCCTTGGAAGGCAAGGTGGTTCTCGTCACCGGCGCGGGCACACGGCTGGGGCGGGCCATCGCGGAAGGGGTGGGACATGCCGGCGCCCAGGTCGCCTTGCATTACCACCGGTCGCGCGACGGGGCCGCCGCCGCGCAGAAGCGCATCGCCGCCG
>CAZXAS010000225.1:231-4062 GCA_964638185.1 uncultured Steroidobacteraceae bacterium
TCGAAGAGGTGGAGCGTTCGCTCGGGCCCGTTGACGCCTTGGTGAACAGCGCCGCCGTCTTCCACCGCGCCGCCTTCGTCGACACCCCGCCGTCCGTCGTCGACGAGCAGTGGACGCTCAACGCGCGGGCGCCGTACCTGCTGACCCAAGCCGTCGCGCGTCGGATGTTGCAGCGCGAAGGCGGCCGGGTGGTGAACGTCGTCGACATCGGCGGGGCGCTGAACGCCTGGCGGCACTACTCGGCTTACTGCATGACCAAGGCGGCGCTCGCCGCGTTGACGCGCTGCCTGGCGCTCGAGCTGGCGCCGAAGATCACGGTGAATGGCGTCGCGCCCGGCACCGTGCTCCCGCCCGAATCCATGCGCGAAGACGAGCTGGACGCGCTCCGCGCGCGCATCCCGCAGCAGCGCGTCGGAAGCCCGGCGGACATCGTCCAGGCCGTGCTGTTCTTCCTCACCGGCTCCACGTTCATCACTGGTCAAATCCTCGCGGTCGACGGCGGCCGGTCCATCAACACCGGATAATCAGGAGGGGACCGTCCCCGGACACGGCGAGGTTGGAACCCACCCATCCGCCCCGTTATAAGGAAGCTCGATATGGAAACCACGACCACCCAGCCCACGCTCTCTCCTGCCGGCAGCGCCCATCCGCTCGTGCTCACCGAGCGCGCGGTGGCGCAGGTCAAAGAGGTCATCCGCCAGCAGGGCTTCGACGGTTACTTCCTGACCGTGCGCGTGGTGCCCGCTGGCTGCAGCGGCATGGGGTACGACCTGAACCTCATCAAGGAGTCCAAGCCCGGCGACCTGGTGTGGGAGCAGGACGGCGTGAAGATCTGCACCGACGCCCTCAGCCAGAAGTACTTGGGCGGCACGCAGGTCGACTACGTCACCGGCATCGAAGGCTCCGGCTTCAAGTTCTCGAACCCGAACGCCAAGTCGACCTGCGGCTGCGGGACGTCCTTCTCGACCTAACCGCGCAGCGCTTCCAACCAGCTCTTGCCCTGGTCCTTGCGCGCCAAGCGCTCGGCGCGGCGTGCCGAGGCCTCCTGAAACGCGCGCCGCTCCGCGTTGGTCTCGAGCAGGAGCGGCGGCACCGGCGACTTCTTCCCCTCCGCCGAGAGCGCCACGAAGGTGAGCAGCGCGCTGGTGGTCAGGTGCTTCTCACCGGTGAGCGGGTTCTCCGCCGTCACCGTCACGCCCACCTCCATCGACGTGTGAAACGCCGCCAGCACCCGCGCGCGCAAGGTGACGATCCAGCCCACGCGGATCGACGCGTGGAAGTGCAGATCGTCCATCGACGCGGTGACGACCACCTGCCGGCAGTGGCGCTGCGCCGCGATGCCGCCGCACACGTCGATCCACTCCATCACCTTGCCGCCGAACGCCGCGTTGAGCGGGTTCGCGTCGGGCGGGAGGATCATCTGGGTCATCACCACCTCGGACTCGCGAGGCGGCTTGGGCGGAAGGGTGCTCATGCGGAGAGGAACGTCCCCACGCGGTCCAGGAACTCGTCTCGGCCCTGCCCGGTGCGTATGTCGAGCGCGCTCACGTCGATGGTGAGGCAGTCGATGCGGTACTTGTTCTGCACCACCAGCGGGAAGCTGGCGTAGTAGCCGTTGAGCCCCTGCAGGAAGCGGCGGTCGATGGCCTTCTCCTCCTCGCGCCCGCGGGTGCGGATGCGGTTCATCAAGACGCCGACGCTCGGCACGTCGAAGTAGATGACCTTCTCGGGCTGCGCGATCGTGCGGGTGAGCCGCTGGAAGTACTCGAAGTACAGGTCGAGCTCGGAGTTCGTCATGTGGCCAAGCCCGTGCAGGTACTTGGCGAAGATCTCCGGATCCTCGAGCAGCGTGCGGTCCTGGATGCACGACTTCTTCACGGTGTGGATCAGCTCGTGGTGCTCGACGCGCTTGATGAGGAACTCGAGCTGCAGCGTGAACGACCAGCGCTTCATGTCGCCGTAGTACTCGCGCAGGAAGCGGTTATCGATCACCGGCTCGTCGAAGAGCTCGAAGCCGAACGACTGGCTGATCATCTTCGCCGCGGTGGTCTTGCCCGCGCCGATGTTGCCCGCCATCGCGATGAAGCGCTTGCTCTTCGGGAGCTTCTTCTTCGCCATGGCGTGTCAGTTCCAGTCGAGAATCACCTTGCCCGAGTTTCCGGTGCGCATCGTCTCGAACGCGCGCTGAAACTCGGAGGCAGGGTAGCGGTGGGTGATGACGGGCGTCACGTCCAGCCCGCTCTGCAGCATCGCCGACATCTTGTACCAGGTCTCGAACATCTCCCGGCCGTAGATGCCCTTGAGCACCAGGCCCTTGAAGATCACCTGGTTGAAGTCGATCGCCACCTCTTTCGGTGGAATGCCCAGCAGCGCGACGCGCCCGCCGTGGTTCATCGCGGAGATCAGCGTGCGCAGCGCCTCGCCGTTGCCCGACATCTCCATGCCGACGTCGAAGCCTTCGGTCATGCCCAGGTCTTTCATCACCTCTTCGATGGACGTGGTGCGCACGTTCACCGCGCGGGTGGCGCCCATCTTCTTCGCCAGCTCGAGGCGGTAGTCGTTCAAGTCCGTGACCACCACGTGGCGCGCGCCCACGTGCTTGGCGATCGCCGCCGCCATCACCCCAATGGGGCCGGCGCCGGTGATCAGCACGTCCTCGCCGACCAGGTCGAAGGAGAGGGCGGTGTGCACGGCGTTGCCGAGCGGATCGAAGAAGGCCGCGACGTGGTCCGGAATCGCCGCTGGCACGCGGAACACGTTCACCGCCGGCACCGCGACGTACTCGGCGAAGCAGCCGTTCTTGTGCACGCCGATGCCGACCGTGTTGCGGCACAGGTGGCGCTTGCCGGCGCGGCAGTTGCGGCAGTGGCCGCAGGTGATGTGCCCCTCGGCCGACACGCGCTCGCCCTTCGAGAAGCCGCTCACCGCCGAGCCGACCTCGGCGATCTCGCCGGTGAACTCGTGGCCGATGGTGAGCGGCACGGGGATGGTCTTCTGCGACCACTCGTCCCAGTTGTAGATGTGGATGTCGGTGCCGCAGATGGCCGCCTTGCGGACCTTGATCAGCACGTCGTTCGGGCCGATCTCGGGCACCGGCACTTCCTGCAGCCAGAGCCCGTTCTCCTTCTTCGACTTCACCAGCGCGCGCATCATGAGATGACCCCGAGCTCCTTGCCCACCTTCGCGAACGCGGCGATCGCGCGGTCCAGGTGCTCCCGGCCATGCGCCGCCGACATCTGCGTGCGGATGCGGGCCTGGCCCTGCGGCACCACCGGGTAGGAGAAACCGATGACGTAGATGCCTTCTGCCAGCATCCGGTCGGCCACGCGGCTCGCGAGCTTCGCGTCGCCCAGCATCACCGGGATGATCGGGTGCTCGCCCGGCACGAGCCGGAAGCCGAGCTTCGTCATCGCCGACCGGAAGTAGGCGCTGTTCTCGCGCAGCCGCTTGCGCAGGTCGTCGGACGACTCGAGCAGGTCGAGCGCCTGGATCGACGCCGCCGCGATGGCGGGCATCAGCGTGTTCGAGAACAGGTAAGGCCGCGAGCGTTGCCTCAGCCACGCGACGATCTCTTTGCGCCCCGACGTGTAGCCGCCCGACGCGCCGCCGAGCGCCTTGCCGAGCGTGCCGGTGATGATGTCGACGCGGCCCATCACCTGACAGTGCTCGTGCGTGCCTCGGCCCTTCTCGCCCACGAAGCCCACCGCGTGCGAGTCGTCGACCATCACCAGCGCCTGGTGCTTCTCGGCGAGGTCACAGATCGCCTTCAGGTTCGCGATGATGCCGTCCATCGAGAACACGCCGTCGGTGGCGATGAGCTTGAAGCGCGCG